>OY781976.1:6057500-6362850 GCA_963677465.1 uncultured Desulforhopalus sp.
CGAGATTTCCCGGAGAGACAAGAAGGATAGTATCTTTAGGATTGAGCTCCGCAATATTGAGTTCAGAGGAGTATTTCATCGCACCGGGGTTGAAACCGGTAATCTGGTTGTTGCTTTTGTCTGTGGTTATATACGCGCCAGCTGTCAGTTCGTCGTTGATTACCTTGATGCCTTCTTTCGATATAGAGTGCTTGTCCAACCACTCGAAATACTTATGGTGATCGCTGCCGATGGTGGCGGAGATGGTTGAATTTTCGCCCATGAGTTTTAAGGCGTAAGCAATATTGCCGGCAGTGCCGCCATAATTTTCCGTAACTCCATCCACCTGGAAACAGACATTGAGGCTGTGGATTTTGTCTGGTAGGATATGGTCCGAAAAACTCTCGGGAAAATTCATTATTCGATCATAGGCGAGTGAGCCGGATATAAATATGTTCTTCATCGTGTAGACCTTGAATTGGATTTAGTGAGTTGATTGTTTGTGCTTTTTAGCAAAAAACACTGAGAATAATTGTCTTACTGACCTTAAACGATCTGATCTTAAATATCTCGCTAGGAATACTTTATCTACAAAAAAGGTAAACGACTTGGAAAACGTTTGAATAGAGTTTATCGCAGGTGTTCCAAGAATTGCTATAAATTGACAAAACATCCCATTTTCGTAATAAAACCTTGAGTTTTGTCGAGGAGTTTGTTACGCAGGGGATGAGTTTGAAGCTCATTTCCCAGATGTAAATTGTATTTTAAAATCTAAGCCCGGTAAACGGGAAATAAGCCGGGACTCTTTTCAGTCCCCGTGCTTTGCGGGAATAAGTACCTTCACGAAATTCATTCATAAAAACAAGAAATGAATTTCTAAGGTACTAATAGCTGTTTTTACTATTATGCATACATGGTAGTATTGCATACTTTATGAGTGATAAACATTTTGGTGTACCAGGACTGTGCGGTAAATTTCATTTTTCAGAAACATAAGGTGGTTTTTATAGGATTATCTGCGTTCTTCCCATTTATTGGGTTTAGAAAAAACACATAAGAGAGTTCTTGGAGGGTTCTACCCTTTTTAATTAATCTAAAAATGGAGATGAAGATGAAAAAACTGTCATTGTTTGTTGCTGTGGCATTAACTGTGCTGACCTTTTGCACAGGGAGTGTTGTTGTAGCGGATACCTTAGGGGATATTCAGAAACGCGGAACACTGCGGGTGGGAATGGAGCCTGGGTATATGCCTTTTGAGCTCACCAATCAGAAAGGCGAAATCATCGGTTTTGATGTTGATATGGCCAAGAGAATGGCAAAGGCAATGAACGTTAAGCTGGAACTGGTTTCCACTGCCTGGGATGGTATTATTCCCGCTCTGTTGACTAATAAATTTGACATCCTTATGTCTGGTATGACCCTCACTCAGGAAAGAAATATGACGGTCAACTTTGCCACTCCTTATATTCTCATTGGCCAGTCTGTTCTCCTTAAAAAAGAACTCGCTGATGAGGTGAAATCGTACAAGGATCTGAACAATCCCAAATACACTGTTGCTTCCAAGTTAGGAACCACCGGTGAGCAAGCTACCAAACGCATGATTCCTGATGCCAAGTATATCTCCTACGAGACTGAACAGGAAGGCGTGATGGAACTGCTTAATGGTAAAATCGATGCGTTTATTTATGATCTGCCTTTCAATGCAATTGCTATGGGTCAGAAGGGTAAAGGGAAATTTGTTCATCTGGAAGAACCTTTTACCAAAGAGCCGCTTGCCTGGGCTATCCGCAAAGATGATGTAAACTTTTTGAACTGGTTGGATAACTTTATGAATCAGATCAAATACGATGGTGTCTATGATAAGATTTATACCAAGTGGTTTAAGGACGATGCCTGGTTAAAAGAAATCCAGTAAACAGAAGGAATCGCAATATTGAAAGCCAGAGATAAGACCTGGCCCTGGAGACTTTTATTGGTGGTCATCCTGCTTGGGGTGGCCGCCGGTACCTGGGGTGCAGTCAGAAAAATTGACTATAAGTGGCGATGGTACAGAGTACCCCAATATTTCATGTACCTGGCGGAAGAACCGCAAAAGATTCCTTTTGATGGCACGGTGAGCGCCATTGTTAAAGACAAGAAGATTGCCAAAGTCACCTTGGTTTCAGATAATTCTAAGACCAAAACTGTAAACGTCGTCGCAGACAGTCTGAAGGTTACCGAGGGCGAAATTCTGTTAGAAGGTGATTACATTGGTTTTACTGAGCACTGGCGACTTGGCCCATTGATGATGGGGCTGTGGACCACTCTCTGGCTGTCCGCTATTTCCAGTGTTTTTGCCCTTTTTATTGGGCTGTTGACCGGCATCGCCAGGGTTTCGAAAAATATTACCCTCAGAGGGCTGGCGATGGTCTACGTCGAATGTATTCGCGGAACGCCGTTGCTTGTCCAGATTTTCATCGCTTATTTTTTCCTTGGCACCGTTTTTAACCTTAGCCGTAATGTCTGTGGTATTGGTGCGTTGGCCCTGTTTGCTGGTGCCTATGTGGCTGAGATCGTCCGGGCGGGGGTACAGGGTATTCCGAAAGGACAGATGGAGGCTTCAAGATCTCTTGGCATGACAGCTTTTCAGACCATGAGGGATATTATTTTGCCTCAGGCCTTTAAGAAAATCCTGCCACCATTGTCGGGGCAGTTCATCAGCTTGATCAAAGATTCATCATTAGTTTCTGTAATTGCTATTACCGATCTGACAAAGTCGGGTCGGGAAATCATAACTTCAACCTTCGCCACTTTTGAGGTTTGGATTGTTGTGGCGGCGATGTATCTATTGGTGACATCAGTCTTGTCACAACTTGTTTACTACATGGAACGGAGGCTTGCTGTCAGTGATTAAAGCCGTGAACGTCGTAAAAGTATTTCATAGTCGTTCGGGCGAGGTACGGGCCGTGGACGGTGTGTCAACAGAGGTCGCAAGAGGGGAAGTTGTCGTTGTTATCGGACCGTCCGGTTCAGGTAAATCCACTTTTCTGCGCTGCATTAATGGGCTGGAGACCTTCTCTGAAGGTCACATTATCATCGATGGTGTGGACCTTGCCGATAAAAAGACCAACATCAATAAGGTTCGGGCTGAGGTTGGCATGGTGTTCCAGCAATTCAACCTGTTCCCTCATAAAACGATTCTGGAAAATCTTACCCTGGCCCAGTGCCGGGTTCGAAAACGCAGTAAGAAAGTTGCAGAGGAAAAGGCTCAGGGGTTGTTGAAGAAAGTTGGTATTTCGGAAAAGGCCAGTGAGTATCCTTCGCGGCTTTCCGGTGGACAGCAACAACGTGTGGCCATTGCCAGGGCGCTGGCCATGGATCCGAAAGTTATGCTTTTTGACGAGCCAACCTCTGCCCTCGATCCGGAAATGGTCGGGGAGGTGCTCGACGTCATGAAACAGTTGGCCCGGGAAGGAATGACCATGATCGTGGTTACCCATGAAATGGGTTTTGCCCGGGAGGTGGCTGATCGGGTTATTTTCATGGATGAAGGAAAGGTGGTTGAGGTGGGGACACCTGAGCATTTTTTCACCAATCCTCGGGAAGACCGGGCGAAGTTGTTTTTGAAACAGGTATTATGATTATGTTGCAGGTTTGCATTACTCTTTACAAGGTTTAACGGAAGGACATACAATGTCGGCGGATTCACAATACAAAAAAACATACCCCATCTCATGGGAGCAGCTGCATCGAGACTCTAAAGCGCTCGCGTGGCGATTGTTAAATATGGGTACATTCAAAGGTATAATAGCCATTACTCGCGGTGGGATGGTGCCGGCAGCCATCATTGCCCGTGAACTTGATATCCGCCTGGTTGATACTATCTGTCTTTCCAGTTATGACTGGAAAGACAGAAAAGGCGAAGTGAATACCCTGAAATCATTTGAAGGTGACGGCGAGGGCTGGTTGATTATCGATGACCTCGTTGATACCGGGCGTACTGCCAAGGTGGTTCGTGAAATTGCGCCTAAGGCTCATTTTGCAACGGTCTACTCAAAACCTGCTGGTCGTCCTCTGGTCGATACCTTTATCACTGAGGTGAGTCAGGATACCTGGATTCTTTTTCCCTGGGACACCGAGTCTCAGTTTGTTGTGCCACTGGCGGGAAGAGATAAAAGCTGACATTGTCGTCTGCTTCATCTGATCTATGTTCCCTGGAGAGTGCGGGTGCTTAATGTATTGAACCGGGGGAGCTTGGTTGCCAGTCAAGTATCTGGCCCTGGCCGTAAGAGGTCTGAATGATATATTCAGCAAAGTGGTAGTCGAGATCACCATCGGCTGGGCCAGTATAGGCGGCAAGGAACAACTCGGCCATTTCCATAATGATTGCCTTGAAAGGTCCACTGACTACCATATTGTCAATGGTATGTTCTCCCAGATTGTGCACGGTAAATTTGACCATTGTTGTCACTCTCGAATGTTATTTATTCTTGTCAGGCTATCAGGTCGATTCCGCTGGCATCTGATTTTTCGGCCAGATCCTTGATATGAGTGCGTTGCACAGTAGCCACGGTGGTTTCAATCAACGCTGCCAATGTGGGCGTGACAAGATCGAATTCTACTCCGCAGATGTATTCTATGCCGCCTTTTTTGCGAACTTTGGAAAGATGTTTGATAGTTCCGTCAAGGGATGTCACAAGCTCATCGTTGACAAAGAGTTTGAGCGAATGCACTGTATCCATGAGAAACAGTTTTTGTTCTTCCTGAGTCATTGAAAAACACATGCCTTTGATGCTGATATCGATGGGTATTGTTGTTAACGCCGGGAGCTTTTTATTCACGTTAACCACTACGCTGAAATCCATTGATTCCGGGACCTTTGCCCGAAACTCCCGCGCATTTCGGACTATTCTGGCAAGTGTTGGGAAGGAAAGTCTGAGAACAGGAAGATCGCCAGCTTTGGCTAGATTTTCAAATGTAGTGGCCAGTTCCACGGCGTAGGTGTTAGTAAACATACGCAAAACAATAAAGCGGGAATGACGAAGGTGCATGTTGCCAAGACCTGGTTCGAGCGGCAGGGTGACAAGATAACTCATTGCTTTTAAGTAATCACCCTGGTTGTATTCAGGCTCATCAGGAATGGTATCGTCCTCCTGTTCTTCCTCTGAATAA
This sequence comes from uncultured Desulforhopalus sp., assembly GCA_963677465.1. Lineage (GTDB taxonomy): Bacteria > Desulfobacterota > Desulfobulbia > Desulfobulbales > Desulfocapsaceae > Desulforhopalus_A. The sequence continues at coordinate 6,062,631 of OY781976.1, forward strand.
TCCGGCAGGTCGTCTTTCAATCTTGAGAAGTAGACTCGGGGTCTACCGTCAAGCTCGATTTCCAGAACCTTTTCGTCGAATAAAGCTGTTTGTAATAGAGGAAGAATTTTGCTTCTTTCTACAAGAATCTCACCTCTTTCCAGCCCCTCTTCTATGTCCTCATCAGGGAAGGTTTGTCCGGGAAAAAATAGGTGGAGCTTTTGTTTAACGTCGTTGCTCATTGTTAGCCTGGGAAAATGGTTGTAATTTCTGTTAGACTACACGGACATTATGCTGAAATTACAAGGATCTTATTGGTAGAATATAGCAGCAGTAATAAAAAAGGAAGTGGTTCTTTGTCGATATTGTGACAAGCCACTGTTTTTTAAATAGAATAAAGAGTTGAAATTTAAAAAAAATAATGCATCAGAAGGCAGAAAAACAATAATGAAACAGCTCACCACTCCTCGTATGGACCAGTGTATCGGTTGCCAATCATGCTCACTGGCTTGTGCACGTCTTATTTATAAACGGATATCGTGGAACACAGCCGGGATTCGCATTCATTCCTCGGGAGGTCTGTCCACCGGTTTTGTCGCGAGCAGGTGTCTGGCCTGTGATCCTCCTCCTTGTGCGGCAGTTTGTCCGACAGGTGCCTATTCAGAACGATCAGGGGGCGGGGTTATTGTAAAAAGAAATCTTTGTATTCAATGCGGTGCCTGCGTTGATGCCTGCCCTGTTGATGCCATTTATCAGGATCGTTTGGGTGACGTCTATGTCTGTGTCCATTGTGGGCAGTGTGTTCAATTCTGCCCGCAGAATTGTTTGGAAATGATGGACGATAGTCGTATCGAAGAGGTGCTTTTATGATAAGGGATGAGTTTCGTGTTCTTCTCATGGATGTCACGGTTGGAAAAGGAAAAATCGTGCATCTGGACGGCCGCAATGAAGTGGCAGGGGGCAGCGGACTTGCAGCACTGCTCTACGAAAAATATGGTCACCCTGATCTTTCCTGGGATGAGGTGGGACAGCCACTGATCTTTGCCATTGGCCCTTTGACTGGCTATTTCCCGTTGATGAGCAAAATGGTCTGTTCCTTCAAGTCGAATTATCATGGCGAGTATACCGAGAGTCATGCCGGTGGACGGGCAGCGCTTTCCCTGCGATTCTGTGACCTTGATGCCCTGGTTATTGTCGGAAGATCCGGGCAGCTCAGTTGCCTCAGTATCGGAGCGAACCATATCGAGCTCAAGGATGCCACTTTCCTGCGCGGTACGGACACGGAAAGTTCCGGCAAGCTGATCAGGAGAATGTTTAAGGCTGGCAGTGGTCACCGGTCGATAATGCGCATTGGTCCTTCCGGGGAGATTGGTTCGGCCATGGCCTGTATTAATGTCGATACTTATCGTCATTTTGGACGGATGGGTGGCGGTGCTGCCATGGGTGCTAAAAATCTAAAAGCCATTGTTATTCACGGCGACAGCGATTTTAGTGTCCCACCCGGAAAAGAATATGGCAGCTTGTACAAGGAGGTCTATAAAAAGGTTACTTCCACTGATATGATGCGCAAATATCATAATCTTGGGACTCCGGCCAATCTTCAGGGGCTTAACGATATATCATCTCTGCCCTGGCGCAACCTGCAGCAGACAAGTGATCCGGCCATTGCCAATATTACTGGCAAGAGTTTCGCCGACCAGACGCTTCTTCGAAATGGCGCTTGTTCCGGCTGCCCCGTTGGCTGTATTCATATAGGCTTTATCCGGGAAAAGATGGAAGTTGATAACCGCTACCATTATCATCAGGTTGCCTATGATTATGAACCAATTTTTGCTGCCGGAACCATGCTCGGGGTAACAAACACCTTTGATGTCCTCAGAATCCTGGATGTCATAGAAAAAATAGGCCTTGATGCGATGTCCGGCGGCGTGGCGCTTGCTTGGGCGACGGAGGCCACGGAGAAGGGTTTAATATCGGCAAAAGAGACGCTGGTGCCCCTCGTTTTTGGAGATGCCTTAGCGTATCAGCAAGCGGCGAGGCATCTTGGCAGAGGGGGTAACGATTTCTATCGACTTCTTGGTCAAGGAACACTTAAGGCGGCGGCTGTGTATGGTGGAGCCGAGTTTGCTTGTGTACTCGGCCAGGAAATGGCCGGTTATGCCACCGGAGAATTGTTCTTTGCCGCTCAAACCGTTGGTTTTAGACACTCTCATTTAGACACCGGGGCTTACAGTTACGATCAGAAAAATTCCAGTAAAGATGTGATGAGCGCAGTTGATTTCCTCATTGCCGATGAGCCTGGTCGGGCTTTTCTGACTTCAATGGTTGGTTGTCTTTTTGCCAGATCCGTCTATACGGAAGAACAGCTGGCAGAGTGTCTGCGGGTCGTGGGCTATGATGAATTATCCGGATCTATCCCAAAGGTTAGCGAGCATATCCGTACTCTACGCTGGAAAGTTCGGGCGCAGACCGGTTTTAAGGCCGATAATTTTTCAATCCCTAAACGGTTTTACCAGGTCGAGACATGGAAGGGGCCGATCGATACAAGCTATCTCGATAGCTTGAAAAAGGAATACGGCAGGCGGATTCAATCGCTTATTGATGGGGTGTAAAATGTATATGAGAGGTGGCAGGAAAAGTTTTTGCTACCTCTCATGATGTATGAATTACGCAATTTCTGCATTATCACGCAAAAAGGCAGATTCCGGGAAACCTGGAATCTGCCTTTTATATTTGAAAACGCGCTGTTGGATTTTTACAGCAGGTCGGCGATAGCTTCTTTTTCAGAGAGCAGTTCTGCTTCGGTGGCCTGCATCATTTTACGGCCAAAGTCGCTGATTTCAAGACCTTTAATTTCTTTCCACTCACCATTTTCACAAGTAATAGGCAACGCGTACATGATCTCTTCATTGATACCGTAGCTGTTACCACCACTGAAGACACCCATGCTGACCCAGCCACCGTTTGTGCCGAGGGCCCAGTCGCGCATATGGTCAACGGCTGCAGAAGCTGCGGAAGCAGCACTTGAAGCACCACGGGCCTTGATGATCGCTGCGCCGCGTTGTTGTACGGTTGGGATGAATTCTTTGACATACCAGTCATTGTCTACCTTGTCTTTCACCGGTACGCCATCGACGGTGGCAAAGCTGATGTCTGGGAATTGTGTAGCTGAATGATTGCCCCATACCACCATTTTTTCAACTTTGGTGGAATGGCTGCCAGTTTTTGTGGCGATCTGGGACAGCGAACGGTTGTGGTCAAGACGCATCATCGCAGTAAAATTGCGGGGATTGAGATCCGGTGCATTTTTCATGGCGATAAGGGCGTTGGTATTGGCAGGGTTACCGACAACCAGTACTTTAACGTTTCGGCTGGCATGATCGTTGAGCGCTTTTCCCTGTACGGTAAAGATAGCGCCGTTTGCTTTCAGGAGATCTGATCTCTCCATACCGGGACCACGTGGTCTTGAGCCGACCAGCAGTGCGTAATCAACGTCTTTAAAGGCAACGTTTGGATCATCGGTGGTTATGATACCGGCAACCAATGGGAACGCGCAGTCATTGATTTCCATAACCACACCTTCCAGAGCACCCATTGCGGGCGGGATCTCGAGCAGTTGAAGAATTACAGGCTGGTCTTTTCCAAGCATATCACCCGACGCGACTCGGAATATGAGGGAATAACTGATTTGTCCTGCGGCACCGGTGATTGCGACACGTACTGGGGTTTTCATGTGTTTCTCCTTGATAAAGAGGTTAGTACCTTAAAAAAATTCTCATGGTTTTTTTAAAAGAATTTCCGCAGGTACTTTTCCCGAATTATTTCCCGTTTATCGGGGTTGGATTGTATCACAAAAACATCTTGTTAAGCACAAACAGAGCCAAGATACCACAATGTCTAGGAGTAATCTACCTCCAGAAGTCAATGAACACCGTTTTTCATATCAGTAGTGTTTATGGTATGTATAAGAAAAGCTAACTGCCTGGTTTGGTGATTTTTCCATAGCCGCCGCCGCCGGGGGTTTTGATAATAAAAATGTCGTTGGGCGACAAAAAAACCTCATCGTTTCCGGCGAGCTGTTTCGTTGTTCCATCTGGGTACAGGACACTGTTCTCTCCTTTTTTGCCAGCTCCACCTCCGGCGAGCCCATAGGGTTCGGTCTCCCTATGGGAGGAGAGGACTGTGGCGGTCATCGGTTCCAGAAAACGAATTTTACGCACCACGCCATCCCCACCTGGATATTTCCCTGTGCCGCCGGAACCGTGTCGAATAGAAAAAGATTCAACCTGGACAGGAAAACGCCATTCCACAACCTCGGGGTCGGTCATTCTGGTATTGGTCATATGGCTGTGCACGGCGCTGGTGCCGGGATGGTCAGGCCCCGCTCCCGTACCGCCACAGATCGTTTCATAGTTCTGGTAGGTTGCATTGCCGTAGACAAAATTGTTCATTGTCCCTTGGGAGGAGGCAAGGAGGCCGAGAGCGCCAAATAACGCATCGGTGATTGCCTGGGAGACCTCGGTATTGCCGGAGATGACAGCTGCAGGATATTCCGGGCTGATCATGGTTTTAGGGGGAATGATCAGCTTGAGCGGTTTCATGCACCCTTCGTTGAGAGGGATATTGTCGGCCACAAGGGTGCGAAAAACATAGAGTACCGCAGCTTTACACACGGAAGTTGGGGCATTGTAATTGCCTTCACTCTGGGGGGAAGTTCCGGTGAAATCAATGGTTGCCTGTCGATTTGGCCGATCGACAGAAATACTCACCTGAATCTGCTGGCCACGATCCATGGGATAGACAAAATTGCAATCCTGCAGGACATCAAGGACTCGGCGTACAGATTCTTCTGCATTATCCTGAACGTGTTGCATGTAGGCATGGACTACCTCCAGCCCATAATTTTTGACCATTTCTCTCAGTTCCCGTACTCCCGTCTCGTTGGCGGCGATCTGGGCGGAAAGATCGGCCATATTCTGGTCGATATTTCTGCAGGGATACGGGCCCGAGCCAAGCAGGTTTCGGGTTTCCTGCTCCCGAAGCACCCCTTGCTTGACGAGGAGGAAGTTGTCGATAAGCACTCCTTCTTCCTCGATATGATGGCTGTCCGGAGGCGATGATCCCGGGGTGCGACCACCAATGTCGGCGTGATGTCCTCGTGAGGCAACATAAAAGAGAACGGTGACGCCGTCATCTGCAAAAACAGGGGTGATGACGGTTACGTCCGGCAAGTGCGTGCCGCCATTGTAGGGAGCGTTCAGCATGTAGACATCACCGGCCTGCATGTGATCACGGTTTTCCCGGATAACTGTGGTGATTGATTCCCCCATTGATCCAAGGTGGACAGGGATGTGAGGCGCGTTGGCCACCAGTTTGCCGTCCTGATCGAAGAGGGCACAGGAAAAATCCAACCGCTCTTTAATATTAACCGAGTAGGCGGTGTTGGCAAGAGTCGCCCCCATCTGCTCGGCAATGGACATAAAGAGGTTATTGAAAACCTCCAGCATAACAGGATCGGCACTGGTTCCCATGGCCAACTGATTTAGTCTCTTCTTGTATCTTTCGAGAATGAGATGGCCCTGGCTGTTTGTTTCGGCAGACCATCCATCTTCGACAATGACCGTGCCGATCTGTTCGGCAATGATAGCGGGGCCGGTAATTTTCTGTCCGGCCAGTAACTCATCCCGGAGATAGAGCGGGGTGTCATGGTGTTGGCCACAGCTGAACATCTGGACTGTGTCATGGGGGGACGGTGGCTCAGGATGAGATGCTGTTGGTTTGCTCTCGTCGATCATCGATTCAGTAGCGGCCACAGCCTCGACTGAAAGTGCCTCGACGATTAAACTTCGTTCTCTGGCGATGAATCCAAACCGTTGTTTATGGGCTTTTTCAAAGGCCTTGGTCATCTCTTCGGGGGTCCCGACATCGATGAGAAGGGCACTGTCGGTGCCTTCATAGCGAAGGTGAACCTTGCGCAGAATCTCGATGTGGTTCTTGTCAATATCCTGGGCGATTACTTCAGCTTTTACCTCGGAAATGAGAGGGCGACAGGCGTCGTCTATACGCTGTGGTGCTTCGCCATCCAGCGGGAATTCCAGATGTACTTCACGAAGAGCCCTGATGTCGGCTAAACCCATGCCGTAGGCAGATAAAACTCCGGCAAAGGGATGGAGAAAAATCCTTTTCATGCCAAGGGCATCAGCTACCAGGCAGGCGTGCTGGCCGCCTGCGCCACCAAAACAGTTCAGTGTGTATTCGGTTACATCATAGCCGCGTTGGACGGATATTTTTTTAATAGCATTGGCCATGTTTTCCACTGCGATGCGCAAAAAACCTTCGGCAATTATTTCAGGCTGCTGAACAGGAGTATCTGTTGTTTTGGCAATAGTTTGGGCCAGTTCAAGGAAGCCGCTTCGGACCGATTGAGTGTCTAGCGGTTGATGGCCATCTTCACCAAAGACCTGAGGGAAGTATTTCGGCTGGATTTTGCCCAGTATAACGTTGCAGTCAGTAACCGCCAGGGGGCCGCCACGACGATAGCAGGCAGGACCTGGGTTGGCACCGGTGGATTCAGGACCGACCCGGTATCTGGCCCCATCAAAATTGAGGATCGATCCGCCGCCGGCAGCTACGGTATGGATATGCATCATCGGTGCGCGCATGCGAACCCCGGCCACCATTGTTTCAAAACTCCTTTCGTATTCGCCGTTGTAATGGGCCACATCGGTGGAGGTGCCACCCATATCAAAGCCAATGAGCTTGGTAAACCCAGCCATGGCTGCGGTTTTGACCATGCCGACCACCCCGCCGGCCGGACCGGAGAGGATAGCATCCTTTCCCTGGAACAACTGAGCATCGGTCAGGCCGCCGTTTGACTGCATAAACATAAGCTTCGGGCCGGAGTTGCCGGAGACCCCGAGCTGCGAGGCTATCTGATCAACATATCGTCTGAGAATGGGTGAGAGGTAGGCGTCAACAACTGTGGTATCGCCTCTTGAAATCAATTTCATCAGGGGGCTTACCCGGTGGCTCATGGAAATCTGGCTGAAACCTATGGCTTGGGCGATTTCGGCGACCTTTTGTTCATGAGCCGGGAAGCGGTAGCCGTGCATAAAAACGATTGCCACGGCCCGGATACCAAGGTCATAGGCTCGTTGGAGACCGATTCTGGCAACTTCGCCGTCGAGCGGAGTGACGATCTCGCCATGTGCTAAAACCCGTTCAGGTACCTCGAGCACGTCCTGGTAAAGCATTTCCGGCAGAACGATGTGCCGGGCAAAAAGATCTGGACGGGTCTGATAGCCGATACGCAGGGCGTCGCCAAAGCCTTTGGTGGTCACCAGGAGTGTGGGGTCACCTTTTCGCTCAAGTAAGGCATTGGTGGCGACGGTGGTGCCCATCTTTACCGCACCGATCACTTTATCGGGCAGAGGTTCTGAAGGAGCGAGTTTGAGTAAGTGGCGGATACCATAGACCGCAGCATCCTGATACTTCTCAGGGTTTTCTGAAAGAAGCTTGTGGGTGATGAGACTCCCATCCGGCTTTTTTGCCACAAGATCGGTAAAGGTGCCACCACGATCAATCCATATCTGCCATTGTGTCATTGTCTGTTCTCTGGGCCTGTTGTGCAATATATTGAAAATACAGTTGAAAATGTTATAAACGAACAAAAATGTGATGTTTGTTGATTTTATGTCGACAAAATGTCATTATTCTGTGATAATTGCAAGGATGTTATAGAAAGTCAATATTATTATTGGTATTGATGCCTTTCTTTGTTAGCTGTACATCATATAGTTTTTCATTGTACCTTGGGGGCAGAGTCGAAGTCCTAATAAATTAAACAGCACCACTGGGAGGATTTGAGCATGGATATACGCAAGAATGCTTTAGCTGCATTGACTGGTCTGGCAGTTGGCTTGGGGATGACAGTAGGGGCGATGGCCGCCAGTTGGGATATGCCAACGCCATATCCTGATAAAACCTTTCATACCCAAAATATTGCAGCTTTCGCAGCAGACGTGGACAAAGCAACAGGGGGTGAGCTCCAGATAAAAATTCATTCCGCCGGCTCTCTTTTCAAACATCCAGAAATCAAAAATGCAGTCCGGGGTGGACAGGTGCCTATCGGAGAGTTTTTCCTTTCACTGCTCTCCAATGAGCAGGCGGTGTTTGGGGCTGATTCTCAGCCATTTCTGGCCACTAATTACGACGAAGCCCAAAAGCTTTGGAACGCCCAGCGTCCGATTATTACAGCGCTCCTCGATAAACAGGGGCTGATGCCGTTGTTTTCTTTGCCCTGGCCGCCACAGGGACTTTATACCAAAAAAGAAATAAAAACTGTCGATGATCTGAAAGGTCTGAAATTCAGGGCTTATAATGCAACTTTGGAGCTTTTTGCCAACAAAATTGGCGCAGCACCGACCCAGGTGGAAGTTCCAGATCTTCCCCAGGCGTTCGCCACCGGTCGGGTAGAGGCGATGATTACCTCGCCCTCCACGGGAGCAAACTCTAAGGCATGGGACTTTGTCACCTACTACACCGATATTCAGGCCTGGTTGCCGAAAAATATTGTGGTAGTGAACAAAAAGGCTTTCAGGAAACTGGACAAGAAAACCCAGGAGGCCGTTTTGGAAGCAGCCACGGCCGCAGAAATCAGAGGCTGGGCAATGAGTAAAAAAGAGACTGTTGAAAAAACTGCCATCCTGAAAGAAAATGGCATGACGGTGGTGGTTCCCAGTGTTGAACTTATGGCCGGATTGAAAGAGGTTGGCGCGTCGATGCTGGAATCGTGGAAAAAAGATGCCGGTGCCGAAGGTGCTGAACTTCTCGAAGTTTATCAGGCCAAATAAAGTCTGTAGTCGTTTCTGGCTGAGCAGCCGAACTCCGGCCGTTACCACTTTTTGAGGTGACGGTCGGCAAAGGGGATATATGCGCAGGTGTTTGGATGTTCTCTATAAGACGAGTTTCTGGCTTGGTGCTGGCTGTATCGCTACGATCGCATTGCTCGTGGTCTGCCAGGTCCTGCTTAATTTAGTTGATCGACTCAGCACCCTGCTGACCGGCAGCGCCATTGGTCTGACGATACCTTCTTACGCCGATTTTACCGGTTTTCTGCTGGCAGCCGCCTCCTTTTTGTCTCTGGCGTATACCCTCCGGGAAGGCGCACATATCAGGGTCGTTTTGCTCGTCAGTCGATTGCCAGAGAAAATCCGCTATTTTGTGGAAATATGGTGTATCGGCTTTGGACTGGCCGTCTCCCTCTATTTTACCAGGTATACGGCCATGCTTGCATATGAATCCTATACCTATAACGATCTTTCGTCGGGAATGATTGCGGTGCCAATCTGGATCCCCCAAACCGCAATGCTTGTCGGCCTTGTGGTTCTTTCCGTGGCCCTTCTTGATGAACTGGTTGCCGTGTGTCGTGGTAGTAGCCCTTGCTACGCAGGTAAAGGAGAAAAACTTTTAACAGTAAATAGACAGGCGAAGTCGCCATCTTCTGTTGCTGAAGAGGGAAAGGAAGAGAGACAATGGCCGAAATGACCTTGACCCTGGTTTTGCTGTTACTGTTATTCTTTTTGCTGGCCAGCGGCGTTTGGGTGGCTTTTTCGCTCATGGCAGTGGGCATGGCCGGGCTGGCACTTTTTTCTGAGGCGCCTCTCGGGGAGGTTATGGCCACCACCATATGGGGCGCAAGTAACGGTTGGGCTCTGGCCGCTCTGCCTCTTTTTATCTGGATGGGGGAAATTCTTTTTCGATCCCGCCTCTCGGAAGATATGTTTACCGGCCTGTCACCGTGGTTGACTCATCTGCCCGGTCGGCTTCTTCATGTCAATATTCTTGGTTGTGGCATTTTTGCTGCCGTGTCGGGTTCTTCTGCTGCTACTGCGGCGACCATTGGCAAGATGTCAATTCCTGAACTGTCCAGGCGGAATTATCCGGTCAATATGATGATTGGTACCCTGGCAGGCTCGGCCACCCTGGGACTGCTTATTCCACCTTCCATTATTCTTATCGTCTATGGTGTGGCAACGGAACAGTCTATTGCCCGGCTTTTTATCGCCGGAGTGTTGCCGGGTTGTCTTCTGGTTACTCTTTTTGTTGGCTATGTGGTGATTTGGTCTTTGCTTCATCCAGGAGCAATCCCGGCGGGAGAACCTTCTCTGCCTATGAGAGAGAAGTTAATTCGTTCCCGCAGGCTCATCCCGGTCTGTCTGCTTATCGTCGGGGTGATTGGTTCCATCTATTCCGGTATTGCATCACCCACCGATGCCGCCGCGGTTGGTGTACTGCTGGCGCTGGTGCTTTCAAAGTATACCGGGTCTCTTTCTAAAGAGACTTTTCTCGATGGACTCATGGGGGCGACGAAAACCTCCTGTATGATAGCCTTTATCCTTGCCGGGGCCGCCTTTCTCACGGTGGCTATGGGCTTTACCGGCATACCCAAGATGTTGGCGATTTGGATTGGCGGGTTGCATCTTTCGCCTTATGCGCTTCTTGGGGCGCTGACCCTGTTTTTTGTCGTCATGGGTTGTTTTCTCGATGGTATATCGGTCGTGGTGTTGACAACCTCGGTAATTATGCCGATGGTCGAACAGGCAGGGATAGATCCACTCTGGTTCGGTATTTTTGTGGTCATTGTTGTTGAGATGGCCCAAATCACTCCACCGGTTGGCTTTAACCTTTTTGTTATTCAGGGTTTGACGGGGATGGATATTCTTAAGGTGGCGATGGCCGCGGCACCTTTCTTTCTCTTGCTGCTGGTTGGTTTGGCCTTGATTGTCGCGATGCCGGAAATTGTAACCGTATTGCCGAGTATGATGGGTGGCTGATTTTTTTTTGGGGCGAAACTTTTAGAGAGATGAGGCGGCGCGGGATGCCTGGTCGTAGAGTCCGGACATCAGTCTGATGAGAGCGGCTGCCTGACTAATTTCTGATCCATCCTTGTCGAGACTGCGGTAGGCCGATGTTAAACATTTCTCTCGTATATCCCGGTACCGTTCACATGCCTCTACTCCTTCCGGCGTGGTAAAATAAAAAATTTCCTTACCACGTTTTTCACGTTGAACAAACTCTCCTTTGATCAGTTTTTTTAGTGAATAGTTAACAGTATGCTGGTCTTCGACATGGAGGACGAAGCAGATATCAACTAACCGTTTTGGTCTGTTGCGGTGGTTGACATTGTGCAGGACCAGGACATCGAGAGAGCTGAAATCGGTATATCCTGCGCCATTCATACAGCGAACCATCCATCTTGAAAACGCGTTATGGGCGGTGATCATGCCATATTCAAATTCGCTGAGTGGCCAGGAATCAGGTGAGGTGAGATGTTCCGAGGAGACAATTGGTGCATGCGGGTTCAGTTCGGGGAACTTTTTGTCATCTTTCATAGGATTGTCTCTTCGGGTTAAATTATATCAAAATTGGTACATTGCATCTGTTCTTGTCTCAGCCTAGTTTCTTCTTATCCTCTTTCATAAGCTTGTAGGTGATACTGTCTATGAGCGCCTGCCAGCTCGCTTCAATGATATTGACCGAAACGCCAACTGTCCCCCAACTGCATAAGGGGTCTTTGCTGTCCACTAAAACCCGGACCCGGGCCTGAGTGCCGTGTTCACCGGAGAGGACTCGGACTTTGTAGTCGTTTAGTTCCATCTCTTCCAGGCATGGATAGAATCCCAAAAGGGCCTTGCGAATAGCGCAGTCAAGAGCATTGACCGGACCATCACCCATTGCCGCGGTATGGACTTCGCTACCACCGACGAACAGCCTGATGGTTGCCTCGGTGAGTGGTGGTTTATCCATCCGGTATTTATGGTTCATCACCCTGAAGCTCTCAAACTTGAAATAATTCCTTTGCAATCCCATGGCCCGTCGCATGAGTAACTCAAAGCTTGCTTCGGCCCCTTCATATTGGAAGCCCTGGTTCTCCAGTTCTTTCAATTCACTGATGATGGTTGCCAACACGGGATCATTCGCTTCAAGGTTTAGGCCCCACAGCTTTGCCTTATGGAGAATGTTTGCCCGTCCGGATTGGTCGGAGATGAGGATTCGGCGAAAATTGCCGACCTTGTCAGGGGCAATATGCTCGTAGGTCAAGGGGTTTTGCTTGACGGCGCTGACATGGATGCCGCCTTTATGGGCAAAGGCTGATTGGCCGACGTAGGGCTGATAGCGATTGTTTGGCAGATTCGCCAGCTCGTTAACCAGGCGGGAGGTGCTGTAAAGATTGTCAATATGCTTACGGACCTCGCATTCCACTCCCATTTTAAAGACCAGAGCAGGAATAATAGAGGTTAAATTAGCATTGCCGCATCTTTCGCCAAAGCCGTTGATTGTCCCCTGGATCTGCCTGACCTTGCTATCGGAGACAGCGATAAGGGTATTTGCGACCGCGGTCTCTGAATCGTTATGGGCATGAATGCCAAGATGAACGTTTTTGTTTTTCCCGGTAAGGAATTGTTTGACTTTGTTGATTATCGCTGGAATCTCATGGGGGAGTGTGCCGCCATTGGTGTCGCATAAAATAATGGTTTCTGCTCCGCCATCCACTGCGCTTGCCAGGGTTGCCAGAGCGTATTCCTCGTTATTTTTGAAACCATCAAAGAAGTGTTCCGCATCGTAAAAGAGGTGTTGGACGAAAGGGCGCAGGAAAGCGAGTGTGTCCTGGATGATCAGGAGATTATCTTCCAGTTCAATATGCAGAGCATCTAGTACGTGGATATCCCAGCTCTTGCCGAAAATGGTAACGGCCGGGGTCTTGGCATTGAGCAGTGCCAGGAGGTTGGGGTCTTTTTCAGGAACATTGCGAAAATGCCGGGTTGAACCGAAGGCGGCAAGTTTACTGTGCTTGAGCTCGACATTCTGCATTTTGTCAAAATATTCAACAGAAACAGGATTGGAGCCCGGCCATCCTCCCTCGATAAAATCAATGCCAAGTTCATCAAGGGCGAGGGTAATGCGAATCTTGTCTTCAACAGAAAGGTTAAAGTTTTCTGCCTGAGTCCCGTCGCGGAGGGTTGTGTCGTAGATCTCAATGAGATGGGTCATTGTTTTCCTTCATAAATCGAATCATTTTTGTTTTTGCGTGGTGGGCAAAAAGCTGATATGGACAGTCTGCTGATAACGCAAAGTGGAACCTGCCATAATAATGGACATTTAATCAAAAAGCAAAACCTTAAAAAGAGGCTTTGCAGGACAGTAAAGGGATTGATGTTCGATATGTGTAAAATTCACGTATCATTACAAAGCAATAATACGTGAATTTTGTAGTTCTGCAAGGGGTGTTGCGGCAAAGAAAAATGAAGCGTTTTATGACACCATCAGGAATGAAATGGACCTGGAGCGCAGAGGGCGCCTTCGGTATTGGCTTTTTGACCGCAATTGCCGCAGATGAATTTGGGGTTTTGCTGAAGTGCGTCGATTTTAGCTGTTTTCCCCGCTTTGGTCAGTTCGCATATATGTAATTTATGGTTGTCGGGGTTGGTGCAGAGATTGTCAATGTTCGGTAGTCTGTCGCTCATAGTAGAATCCTTCAGTTGGCTACTGTGTTCTCCGGGTGCGTAAGACCTCAAGAGGGAGTTGAACAGAATCCCGGTTTTCTTTTCGTTTGCTGGTGGGACGCTCTCCGCAGTAGGTAAGTTAATTGTAAAGTCAGCTATAAAACCATACTCGGTGGTCAGGTGTTGAGTCCAGAAGATTCTGCCAGTATCATATCGTCTACATGTATTTATTCTGCTACATGTTTTGTACGGGTTTACTCTACCAATGGAGAATGTAAGTGACCTGAAACAAAATACCAGGAGAATTGCCGACTCCGGCAAAAAAAGAGAAAGATTGAGGAAGAGGAAATAGCTATCTGTGGGTGATAGCATGTGTCTTTTGAATTCAAAAGACACATGCTATCACCCCGCTATTTTTTATCGTATGTGCGACTATCTGCCAAAGAAAACGTCCGGCAGGTAGGTAATTATCTGCGGGAAGATCACCAGAAGGGCTAACCCGAATACCTGGATAGCGACGAAAGGGACAATCCCTTTGTAGATATCGCCCATGGTGTATTCCGGCGGAGCAACTCCTTTGAAGTAGAAGAGGGAGTATCCGAAAGGTGGAGTTAAAAATGATGTTTGCAGATTGATACAAACCATCATGGCAAACCAGAGTGGATTGAAGTTGAGATCCATGGCGATTGGGGTAAAGATGGGCACCACGACTAGTAGGATTGCTGCCCAGTCAATAAACATACCCATAAAGAAAACAACAGCCATCATAATTGTAAATACAATATAGGGGCTAACATCCATCCCAAGCAGGACATCGGCAACGACATCGCCGCCACCCATGCTCAAAAAGACAACAGAGAAAAATTTGCCACCAATGAACAGGGCCATAATCATGGCAGTAGTTCGGGCAGTGGAGATACAGGATTCTGTGATAACCTGCCAATTTAGTTTCCTGCTTATTAGTGCCAGGGCTAAAGCGCCAACACAGCCTAAAGCGGCAGCTTCAGTGGGAGTTGCCACTCCAGCCAGAATTGTTCCCATAACGGTAAGAATCAAACCGAACGGAGGAACAAAATTTTTCATGGTCATGATAAATTTTTGCATGCCGGTTGCAGTGCGATCTGCTGCAGGGATCGGCGGTCCGTCCTGGGGTCTGAGGTAGCAACGCACACATACATACAACAAATATAAGCCAGACAAAAGCAGGCCTGGCAGAATGGCAGCGGCAAAAAGATTGCCGACAGATGTTTCTTTTTGACCGGTCAGGCCTCCGTATACAACAAGCATGATAGATGGTGGGATTAAAATGCCGAGAGTCCCAGAAGAACAGATGATACCTGCGGAGAGAGACCTATCGTAACCTCGTTTCAACAAGGCAGGTCCGGCCATCAGGCCCATGGCAACTACCGAGGCTCCGACGATACCGGTGGTTGCGGCAAAGACAGTAGAGACAACAATTACTGCCATCCCTAAGCCGCCTCGTAGGCCACCAAGAGTTATATACAGGGCTTCAAAAAGCCCTTCGGAAACTTTTGATCTGTCAAGGATCTGGGCCATGAAGATAAACAGTGGGATGGCAACCAGGGTGTAGTTTAGAAAAATTCCCCAGGCGTTGTTGGCAAAAAGTCCTATTAAACCAGGGACATCAAAACCGTTAGTGAGCAGGCCGAAGAAGGTAGCAACTGCGGCAAGCGTTATCGCTAAAGGGTGTCCCATGGCTATGGAGCCCATTAGGGTTAGAAACATAAGTATGGTGATGGCTTCTACGCTCATTGGTATCTTTTCTCCAGGATCAAACGGATTTTAATTTATTTATTTCTTTCAGCGAACGTATATCTTGGATCAGTTTGGCAATCCCTTGCAACAATAATAAGATAAAGCCAATCGCCATAATCGTTTTATAGGGATAAAGAGCAGGTGCCCAAGAGCTGGAAGCATGTTCCCACTGCCGCCACGAGAAGAAAGCCAGTTGACTCGTATAAAAAGCCAGTAGCCCAATCGTTGGCATAAACAGTACTATGTTGGTGAAAATCCGTAAAATAGTACGCGGCTTTTTTGAAAGGCGAGATTCAAAGACATCGATAGAAACATGGGTGTCATTTTTGTGCGCATACGCCAAAGCCAAACTGTAATGAACACCGTAGATAAAAACGGTCATCTCGAAAGCCCAGGACGTCGGAGCGTTGAAACCATAGCGCATCAAGACCTCGTAGCCCACTACGCCGATCAGTGGCAATACCAGATATGATCCATAAAAGCCGATTTTTTCATTAAGGGCGTCAATTGCCCGGGAAACTTTCTGCATGACTTGTCCTCTTCTTAACTACAAGGGTAATTCGATGAATAAAAAGTGGCGGGGGCCTGTAATCAGACCCTCGCCACTGGACAAACTCTTTACTGTACACGCTTACCATTAATGTAATCATCAATTGGCCATGGAGTCAGGCCACCTCTTATTTCACGCCATTGCGAAAAGTCCTTTTTGAACTGCTCCTGAGAATCGAGAGTAACCTTTACATCCGGATACTTGGCTTTTACTTCATCAAGATATTCCTTGGTGCGTTTTGCAAAGGCGGTAATAGCTTCGTCATCCATCCTGATGAATTCTACTTTCTCTTTGAATAGCTTGATAGCTTCGATGTTCAATTGTTCCTGCCATGCGCTTGACCAGAGTTGGGTTTCCTTGGCAGCGATGTCGATGATATATTTCAGGTCGGCAGGCAATTTGTTGTAGGCATCTTGGTTGAAGAAGACAGCACATTGAACAGAAGGCTGATGGACACCAGGTTCGATTACATACTTGGTGATCTCATCAAAGCCCATCGGATAGTTTATTGCAGGAGTACTGAATTCGGCGGCATCGATAACACCACGCTCAAGAGCCAGATATACCTCGCCGCCTGGGAGTGGGGTGACAGATGCGCCAAGGCTGTTCATGATATCCATGTACCAACCTGGGGTACGAACACGCATTCCTTTGAAATCAGCCATCTTGGTTGCTTTTTTGTTGGAGAAAAAACCCATTTCCTGGCCGCCATTACCGCAAGGCAGCGCGAAGAGGTTGAATTTGCCGTAGAGATCCTGCATCTGCTTAAGGCCACCACGCTCGTAGAGCCAAATATTATAACCCTCAGTGTCGAGGCCGAACGGAACGGAAGCAAAAGAAACAAAGTTTTCATCTTTGCCTTTCCAGTAACCGGGCCAGTCATGACCCACTTCAGCCTGGCCTTTGCTTACTGCATCAAAGCTTTCCATGGCACCGACCAATTCTCCGGCTGAGAAAAGTTTTATTTCAAGACGTCCACCCGAAGCAAGAGCTACAGAATCAGCGAAATGTTGGGCCATATCGTAAAATAACAATCCCTTAGACCATGGCATAACCATTTTCCACTTAAATTCTGCCGTGGAGGGTTTGATAGTTCGGAGTTCTTTTTTGACCTCGTCGTGGCGCTTATCGGCACCAAATTTTTCTCGAGCTGAAAAGGCGTTAGGTGCAATGGTCAAGGTTGAGACTAACGCGAGACCGACTAACATTTTAAACTTGTTCATTCTTTCCTCCCTCTACTTGGATTAAGTGGTTTAACTAGGGCAAGCCCCACATTTACACTACCTCAGTCGAAGCAGCGTTTTGTTCTGCACTTTATGAGTTTCTATTTGGCCTTTATCGATTGGAATTTTTTTTGCATTTACTATGCCAAGGTGAGTTTTGTTTGCTTTTTAATAAAAATGGCTCTTCCGTGGCAGTCTATTGTCATTGGCGGTTCCAGTGTTGCTTTCGTCTATCACACGACGATGTGTACTCGGCTCATGATTTGAAAATTGAACCAGTAAATTGGTAGTACCAATTATTTAGCATATAAAATAATCTAGTCAAGAAAAAACTTGATACCTTAATCTGTCTTTGATAGATAGTAAACACTAGTACTTCCTGTCGACAAAGTTGTCCAGTGTGTTTGTCAAAAACAGTTTTTTACCAACGAGTGGTCCTACCAATTATTGGGCAGACATATGAGTATGATCTGTTGATTGCTAAAATTTTTTGATGGCGTTTAGGAGGGCGATGACGACGCAATGAGCAGTTTTTGTTTTTGACAGTGGCTTGTAAGGAATGTGGTCTTATCCATGAAAAGCTGTTGAAAGGTTCAACAGGCAGGATAAAAATCCAGGATGAAGTGTGGATGATTTGCTCCGTTGTGCGATAACATTTTGTTGAATAAGGGGAAGTTGTAAAGTAAAGAATTAATTACATTGCGGTTATCTGGTTTTTTTTATAATCTTTGGCTTTGAAGGGCAGAGGTGCTCATCAGGCTGCTTTCAGATCTCGATTGAACCGGCAATGAAATACAGGTGTTGTTTTTACTCGGTTCATCCTTTCTCAGGGAGAAGGCGATTTGGAAGAACTATTCTAATTTAACTGAGAATAATGAATTTAAAACCTATTAAGCCAAAACGTATCTCCGACCAGGTTTTTGAGCAGATACGTGAATTAATATACAAAGGTGACTTTAAAACAGGTCAGCAGATTTTGCCGGAAAGGGATCTGGCAATATCGATGGCAGTGAGCAGGACTTCTGTGAGAAATGCCATCAATAAGCTGGTGACCATGGGGTTGCTCGAACATCGGCAGGGGCAGGGAACCTTTGTCAGTTCCCCCGACAATAGACAGGGGAACCCGCTGGCGGCGGCTATGGCAACAGATGAGGCGACACTTGATGATCTGCTGGAGGTGAGGATGGGGTTGGAGTGTAATGCCGCAATGCTGGCGGCACAAAGAGCCACCGATACCGACCTCAAGGCAATTGAAAAGAGTTTGGAGGAAATGGAAGCAGATCTGGAGGCAACGGATAAAATAGGTACAGGACCTGATGCCGCTTTTCATATGGCGATAGCTTTTTCGACTAAAAATCCGGTCCTCATTCACCTGATGCGCAATTTTTATGATTTTCTCTTTGTTGGCATCAAAAAAAATCTGACTCACATGTATATGGATCGATCAGCGCTGGAGGATGTTATTGTTCACCACCGATTAATATGTGATGCAATCCGGCGACGATCATCCCTGGACGCCTTTGAGGCCATGCGCAGCCACATACATTATGTTCAGGAATATTTTAGAATTCGCTGAATCTGGAGGCTGACCATGGCCAGGTGCAGCACTATGCACTGTTAGGAATACCTCGCTCAGGAGAAACAAAAGTATTTTGACGTTTCGGTTTCTCCCCCTGCCGTTCTCGTTGATTTCTTAGCCCCTCAGTCTGTCCTTTTAATCAAAACCATAAAAGCCCGGAAAGATCACAATGGAAGTCAAGACGAGTATTTGTATAATGATAAAAGGTATTACGCCGCGATAGAGGTCGATGGTACGTACTTCCGGGGGGCAGACACCTTTGAGGTAGAAGAGTGAAAAACCAAATGGTGGGGTTAAAAATGACGTCTGCAGATTCATTGCAATCAAGATGGCAAACCACAACGGGTCCAGACCGATAATTCTGGCAATGGGCAAAAGAATTGGGACAACGATATAGCAAATTTCGAAAAAATCGATAAAAAAACCCAGGGCCATAATCGCCAGCATGGAAAGCAGGAGAAAAGTCCATTTCTGGCCAGGAAGATTGGTCAGTACGTCCTCAACGATATAGTCTGCGCCGCTGTAGACAAAAACCATGGAGAAAGCAGTGGCGCCTATCAGAATGGCGAAAACCATGGCGGTCACCTTCACTGTCTCCAGCGCTGATTCTTCAATGATCTGCCAACTGAGTTTTTGGTACATCGCGGCCAGAAGAATCGCTCCGATACAGCCGACTGAGGCTGATTCTGTGGGGGTGGCTATACCGACAAAGATCGACCCCAAAACTAAAATGATCAGAGTCAGTGGAGGGACGATAGCAAGGATTGCCCGTTTAATATTGCCAGTGCGGCTGCCGGTCTGGGCAGGTAGTGGCGGGGCGACTTCCTTGTTGAGTAAGGCCCAGCCAAGAATATAAGCGATATACAGAGCCACCAGGATGAGTCCGGGGGCAATCGCAGCCTGGAACAGGTCTCCGACTGGTACCTGGAAGACATCACCGAGAATGATCAGTACGATGGATGGTGGAATAATCTGTCCCAGGGTTCCGGCGGCACAGATGGTCCCCGTTGCCAGTTTTTTTGAGTAGCCGTATTTCAGCATAACCGGCAGAGAGATGACGCCCATAGCAACCACTGAAGCTCCAACCACTCCTGTTGAAGCAGCCAGAAGGGCACCTACCAACACTGTACTTACGGCTACGCCGCCTCTGATCTTACCAAAGAGAACACCCATTGCTTCCAGCAGTCGCTCGGCCAGTTGTGATTTCTGGAGAATAATGCCCATCAGGATGAACAGGGGGATAGCCATCAGGATTGTGTTGTTCATGATGGAGTAAATCCGGAACGGCATCATTGAAAACATCTGAAAAAATTCTTCAGAAATGAGGACAATGTTAAAATCGGGCATCAGCTCGATAATGGCGGCGAAAATCCCAAAAAAGATCGAGACAGAACCAAAAGTAAAGGCCACCGGATAGCCTACCGTCAACATTATCAGGGCGGCAACGAACATTACAATACCAATCATTTGTTCTTCTCCTTCGCCGGATTTTGCTGGTTCTCACTATTACTTTTGATTTGACTGCGATAAATATTTATGTTTTGCACGATATAACCGACAGCGGTAAAGATCAGGAAAAGAAAAGCCAGAGGTATCATTCCCTTAACGACCCAGCGAAACGGTAAACCACCAGGGTCTTCGGAGATTTCCTGAATCTGATAAGCATCATTGACGAAATCGAAGGAGCCAAAGAGGATGAGCAGGGCCAGAGGAAGAAGAAAAAATATTGTGCCGATAATATTTATCATTGCTTTCTTTCTGGCAGAATATCGATCGTAGAGAAAATCAACTCGCACATGGGCTTCGTCGAGCAGGGAAACTGACACGCCAAAGAGGATGACGATGGAAAAAAGATGCCATTCCATCTCCTGCATTCCCACTGAGCTGTTATGGAAAAAATATCGCATAACCACATCCATAAAGACGTTGAGTGTCATTAACACAAGGACGCCCGACAGAATCTTCCCCGCTATGCGGTTCATCCGATGATAAAATGCTTCTACTTTAATCAACATGCTCTAACTCCTGCTTCGACCCTGCCTGGCGGAAGTATCTGACTTATCATCCAGTTGAGGGTTGGGGGTTTTCTTGGCACTTTGTAGGATGTAAGTATTTTTAATAAAAAAATACCGTCCATCCTCTTGCTCCAAGGATGGACGGCAGGTTCAACGTAATGGCATCAGAAAATTACTCACCAACCATTTCAGATGTCTGGAGGTAGTAAAGTGTCGACATCTTGGTCCATTGTCTGGCTTTGGCCATGTAAGCTTTTTGTGAATCGTATACTTCTTTGAAAGATGCGTCCTGAGCAGCATATCCTTCCATAACTTCATCAGTGGCCTTTTTCATCGCTTTGAGAACAGGTTCCGGGAAGATCATAACCTTGATGTCTGGATATTCCTTTTTCATTTCTTCCCAGGCGCGGGCGCTGGCATCAAAGTTTTCACCTAACATATCGGCGGAAACAGCGAGCATGGCGGTGCGTAGTATGACCTTATAAGCAGGCGGTAGTTTCTCGAAGGCCTTTTTGTTAATTAAAAATTGCATGTCGGAAGCTGGTTCATGCCATCCGGCGTAATAATATGGCGCGACTTTATGAAAGCCCATTTTGATGTCCATTCCGGGACCAACCCACTCAAGAGCGTCAATGGTGCCACGGTCAAGAGACGTATAGAGTTCGCCAGGGGCGATATTGGTTACGTTGACGCCAAGTTTTGCAAACACCTCTCCGGCAAGACCGGGGATACGCATCTTGAGACCTTTTAAGTCGTCAAGGGTCTTAATTTCTTTTCGAAACCAGCCACCCATTTGAACACCGGTGTTTCCACCGGGGTAGGAGAGGACATCGAATTTATCATAGAGTTTTTGCTGAAGTTTCATGCCTTCGTCGTAATAGAGCCAGGCAAATTGCTCGTCTGAAGTCATACCGAAGGGGACGGTGGTAAAGAAGACAGAGGTGATATCTTTGCCTTTCCAGTAATAGGAGGCGGTGTGGCCCATTTCAAATTGCCCGCCTTTTACCATGTCAAGAATACCAAGAGGAGCCTTGTGCTTTTCGGCACCTTCCACCCTGATTTCGAAGTTTCCGTTGGTCATTTCGCTGACCAGTTTAGCAAGTTTTGGGGCGGGTGAGGCAAGCGGGGTCAAGGTGCTTGACCAAGTCATCGCCAGTTTCCAGCGGACTTTTTTCTCGGCTGCCAGGGCGGGTGAAGCGACTAGCATGCATGCTGCCAGCACAAGGACTATTCTCCCAACTTTTTTCATACTCTCCTCCAATGCTTAAATGAATGTTGGTTGCCCGGATAACATGTTGGGCAGATGACATACTGCTTCTTTACCTACGACACAGTTTGAGTTTTTAATAAACTCATCATATTTAATACGTAGAACAGAATAAGGCAACAGTCGATAGTAATCTCTTTGATTCCAGAGGGGAAAAAGAAACGATAATTTGCTGTCTTGCAAATGTCTGGCAGTTGGCCTGACCATAAAAACGACCTTTGGCCTTAGAGGATTTTCTTACCAAAGAGTGAAGATACGAGATTCACAGCTATCTGTGCCGTGCGGTTCTGGATATCGAGGATGGGGTTGATTTCCATAATATCAAGGGAATGGAGCTTGTTTGTATCGGCCAGGATTTCCATGATGAGTTGTCCTTCCCGGTAAGTCAGTCCTCCCTGGGATGGAGTGCCAACTCCGGGGGCATTCAACGGGTCCATAACATCAAGATCGAGACTGACGTGGATTTTATCCAGATGATTGAATTTTTTCAGTGTTCGCGTCAGTACTGCGCGGATGCCGATTTCGTCCACCTCCCGCATGGTAAAAACAGTGCAACCGGAATTCCTGATCAAAATCTTTTCCTCATTATCGAGATCCCTGATGCCTATCAGTACAACATTTTCCGGCTTCACTTTGGGGCCGGGTCGGCCCAGATCGACAAGCTCTTTTGGGCCAAGT
The DNA here is from genome assembly GCA_963677465.1 of uncultured Desulforhopalus sp. GTDB lineage: Bacteria > Desulfobacterota > Desulfobulbia > Desulfobulbales > Desulfocapsaceae > Desulforhopalus_A. Next base: position 6,085,203 of record OY781976.1, read on the forward strand.
CCGAGCAGTACCGCCAGGGCCATGCCATGAACATTCTGGCTATCCGAAGACTCCGGGGTGTTGAAATCCCCGTGGGCATCGATCCAGATCAGGCCGACTTCGGCATTGTCGGTTACCCCACCCACCGTGCCGATGGAGGCCGAATGATCGCCGCCAAGAAAGATCGGGATTTCCCCTGCCGCAACTGCCTTTCTGCCAAGCTCATAGGCGGTCAGGCAGCCATCGCAAATGAGGGGCAGTCGTTCCTTCAGGCTGGTATTCGCCAGGGCGTGGTGGCCGGGGATGGTGATATTGCCGCTGTCAAGGATTGTGTAACCGAGATCCCTGAGGCTTTTGGTGAGGTTGGCATAGCGGAGGGCACTGGGCCCCATGTCGACACCCCGGCGGTTCTGGCCGAGGTCCATGGGGACCCCGATGATATGGATTGGTTTTTTCATATCGCGCTTTTTTTAAGACTGTTCCAGAGGTTGACGATGAAATCCTGAACGTTGGTGAGGATCGCCTGTGCCTGGGCAGAACCGCGGTTGGCGAGTTTATCGGCGCTGAATTCCGACATATCCACCACATAAAAATAGACGGGCCGGACCGAACCATCATCCTGAATTTTATACCCTGGGGTCATATTGCCGAAAGCGATGGAGTGAAGTTGGGTGGCCATGGTTATAACTGTTGTGGCTTTCCGGGCATGAACACGCATCCTGTCTTGTGAGTCGTATACATTTGCTATGGTTTCGGGCAGTGGGCCATCGTCTCGTATGGAGCCAGCCAGGACATAGGGGATGTTGTTCTTTTCGCAGGCGTACATGATGCCGTCTTTAATGTCGAGACTCTTGATGGCTTTATCAATGCTGCCGGCTTTTCGCACTTCGTTGAGAATATCAAGGTGGTTATAGTGACCCATGGGTTGGAGCATCTGGGTGTAGATATTTTGGCCAAGTCCGGTGTTGTAGACGGCTGCTTCAATATCGTGTGTTGCCAGGGCGTTACCGGCCATGAGGGCATGGCAGAAGCCGTTTTCGATGAGGCCCTGCATGGCGGCTCTGGAATCCTTGTCAAAGGCCACGGCGGGACCAAGAACCCAAACTATATGGCCGTGGTCTCTGTCGTGTCTCAGTATTTCATAGAGGGCGTCATAGGAATGGGAGAAGGGGGTTTCTCTTGTGCCCCGTGAGCGAAAGGCAAATTTATCTGCATTGGCTGCGTTTTGTTCGAAGCCTTTTTCATGGACGAGAATGCCCTCTTCACCGTTTTCAGTTCTTCCGGTGACCACCATATCGCCCTTTTTAAGATTTCTCGCTTCAACCACGTTAATCCTGTTACCTGTGACGACAAACACCGCATCCATCCGGCTTTCCGGGGCCAGAACCCACAGGTCTTCGGCGATTTTAATGTATTCAGGGTGGTTGGATGTGGCGTGATAGTTGGCCGGGGAGATGCCGTTGGCCGGGGAGGGTTCAAGAGTAGCTAAGGGGCTGTTTTTGAGATGGGCTTGTTCGAAATCCGGTGGGGTGTAGGTGAAATCCAGGTTCATAACTGGCCTCAATATAAAGGTTTATTTGATTGTATACAATGCCCATCATTATAGGCAGGATTCCACTGAAAAGCAACTATAGTTAGGGCTTCCTGGTTGATTGCTTGGTTCATTGCTTGACCCGGTCTGAAAATACTTCTACAATACGATATAAGCATTTCTGTGTTGGTTTTTTCAATGAAACCTTGGACATATTATGAATCGATCCGCATATTTCACTACTGGTCTGGCGATCAAACTTCTTTCCCGTCTCACCAAAGCGTCCATCGTGGTTCATGGTAAAGAAAATATTCCAACTGGGCCGACCATCTTTGTGATGAATCACTTCACCCGGGTTGAGACCTTTCTACTGCCCAGTTATATCTATAACCTGACCGGGAAGCCTGCCCTGTCCCTCGCTGCATCTTCCCTGTTTAAAGGGAGTCTGGGTAAATTTCTGGTAATGGTCGGCGCGTTGTCCACCGCTGACCCAAAGCGCGATGAACTCATTGTTAAGAGTCTACTCACCGGTGAGGCCAACTGGATCATCTTTCCGGAAGGGAATATGGTCAAGACCAAAAAAATAATGGACGGCGGTAAATTCATGATCGCCAGTCACGAAGGTATGCATGAACCTCACACCGGTGCGGCCGCACTTGGTTTGAGGGCCGAACTCTATCGACTCTATCTGCTGAATACGGCTAAAAATGCACCAGATAAATTGCCGAAGGTGCTTGAGACCCTGGAGCTGTCAAGCATTGATCTCATTCAGCGGGAACCTATCACTATTCAGCCGGTAAATCTCACTTACTATCCCATTCGTGCCGCAGAAAATATCGCCTTGGAGATTGCTTCAAAGCTGGTCAAAGACATGTCCGAGCGGATGGTGGAAGAGATTATGACCGAGGGCACTATGCTCCTGTCCGGGGTGGACCTCGATATTCGCTGTGGTAAAGCTATTCAGATGGCTGACTATCTTGACGAAAAATGGCTGCATGATGATATGGCTCGGGACGGTATAACCGGATTTTCTGTTTCGACTACCTTGAAAGAGAAGATGCGTAAGACGGCTTATGATGTGATGCAAAAATACATGCAGGATATCTATGCCATGACCACGGTGAACCATGATCATCTCTTTGCCTCTTTTTTGCGGATGTACCCATTCAAGCGCATTGATGAACTCGATTTTAGAAGGCGGGTCTTCTATGGCGCATCCCGGGTCCGCGAAAAAGAAGAAGGTGCGCAGCCCTTTTTTCTGCATAAATCCTTGAAGGGTAATCAGGCACATTTACTCACCGATGATCGCTTTGGCAAGTATGACAATTTTCTGAAACTCGCCCTGGAAAAAGGTGTCGTAAAAAAACAAGGGAAATTTCTCATTCGCGATCATGAGAAATTATCTGTGCCGCTGAGTTTTAATAAGGGGCGGATCGATAACCCCATCGAAATTATTGCCAATGAGGTTGAGCCGTTATCAAAATTTATATCCACTGTTAAGGGCTTGTCCTGGCAGCCGAAAATAGTATTGAGGGCTTCTCTGGTCAGATATATTCTTCGGCAGGAAAAGGTTCGTTACGCAGAGGATTGCAGAAAGTGCGGCCACGTGGGTGAAAATGAGAAGATGTGCAGCGGCAAGCCTTATCTTCTCCCGAGTTTCAGGCATAGAATAGGGGTGGTACTCGTTCATAGTTATCTGGCGGTGCCGGAAGAGGTGAGAGGGTTGGCTAGGTATTTGCGGCAACTCGGGGTATGGGTTTACGCCCCCAGGCTACCTGGACACGGTACTTCTGCTGAGGATCTTTCTGGAAGAAAGTATAAAGAATGGGTGCAGGCTGTAGAAAACGGCTATGTTTTGCTGAGTGGTGTTTGCGACCGGGTCGTTGTCGGCGGGATGGCAGTGGGTGGCAGTCTGGCTTTGGATTTAGCCGCTCGGGTCAGGGAAGTGGCGGGTGTGTTTGCCATCTGTCCTCCACGGGCTTTGCAGGATTATTCGACTAATTTCATGCCGGAAATAGATGTCTGGAACCGTATCCTCAATAAGATAAAGCGGGGGGAGCCGCAGAGTCAGTTCTTTGATTTTTCCCACGGTAATCTTCATGTAAACTATCCAAGAAATCCAGTGACTGGAATCAAGGAAGTTGGTGACTTTCTTGATTCTATTGAGAAAAGTTATGCCGCAGTCAGCCAACCGGCCTTGATTCTCCAGGCGAATGGTAACCCGGTGGTTGATCCAAAGGGCTCCAGGCAGATTTATGACAGCATTGGTTCGGCGGACAAAGAATTTTGTTTGCTGAACTATGACCGACATATCATGATCAATGGGGAAGGTGCTGAAAAAGTGTTCAGGGCAATTGGCACGTTTATCGGAGATATCTAATTGAATATGTCGTTCATTTTATATTTGACTCATGGAATTGCAAAAAGTGTTTTAGAGAGGTTGTCTTGACTGTTGAAAATGACAATTGCGGCTTATGGCCGGAATATTATCAGGAATTTCCATATTTTTCGGACCAAATCATCCGGCCGGGCTGTCAGCCCAGGAAATTAGTCCACACCCACCGGGTAGAAAAAGCCATCGTCCTGGTGCATGGGCTGACCGATTCGCCGTTTTATATGAAGGACATCGGCGAATATTTTTATGAAACTCTTGGTTACAATGTTTACTCGCCATTGCTACAGTGCCATGGTCTGAAAGATCCTCAGGGCATGGCTGGGGTCTCGCTTGGGCAGTGGAAAAAAAACGTCCAATTTGCCTTGCGAACTGCCTCCGAAAGTGCTGACCGGGTCTCCATCGGTGGTCTTTCCACGGGTGGGGCACTGAGCTTTTATTTTGGCTGCACCGATCCAGAGATTACTGATGACATCTACCTCTTCTCGGCTGCTCTTGGCTTGTATGGAGGGCGCTTTGCGGTTTTTGGTCGCATCTTGGAATTTTTGCTCCGCATCCCGTTCTTCAGGTTTTTTGACAATCGGAAGCCCTTGGTCGGCGACCATCCTTATCGCTATGATCGGATACCGCTCAACAGTGCCGGAGAGCTGGCACAGCTGATATTAGAAATTGACGAACTGCTGAAGGCAGGTCGCGACAAGCTGCAAGGTAAACGCATCTTTGCCGTCTGGTCGGAATTTGATAAGGTAATTAACTGGAGAAAATTAAGTAAGTTGCAGGCTGTTACAAGACAAAACAAATATATGTCATATATCATTCCTAAAGCTGCTCAGGTTGATCACGCCTGTGTAGTGCTCAGGGAGCCTGTCTACGCCAGTGGCGGTCGGTCGGGAGAAACTCTTCTGGAAACAGCTAACCCGCAGTTTGTCGAAATGATGGCCGCTCTGCGCAGTTTCGAGTCGGCTGAATGACGACATCTTTGGCCAACACATTACTGCTCGTATATTTTCTGGATATGATCCTTCATGTGTTTTTCAATGACAGCCCGCTTGAGCTTGAGCGTGGGTGTCAGGAAGCCGTTTTCCACTGTCCAGGGGGCGAGGCTGAGCGTCACACCCTTAATGAACACAAAACCTGGAAACCGGGCGAGAAGTTTCTCTATTCGGGCCAGGACAGCGCGGTGCACTTCCGGCAGATTGAGTGATTCGGGGTCCGGCGAGACGCCGAGTTGTTCGGCAAGTTTTTCCCAGAGTGGCCGGTTGAGGACCCCGACCACTGACAGAAATGGGCGTCCTTCGCCGATAACAATATTGTGTTCGAATAAAGGATCCATGCCGATGGCCATTTCCATATCTGTCAAAGCAACCTTTTCGCCGTTACTGAGGACGATAATCTCTTTGAGTCGTCCGGTGATACGAACGTGACCATCTTCAATGCTGGCCTTGTCGCCGGTATGTAGCCAACCATCAGTATCAATGGTCTTTGCGGTAGCCTGTTCATTCTTCCAGTAGCCCTGCATAACGCAATTGCCACGGACAAGTAACTCCTGGTCGTCGCCAATTTTTATCTCAACCCCTGGAATGGGTCTACCAACGCCCTCCGGTCGATTATCTTCGCGGCGGTTGACGCTGATAACCGGGCTGGTTTCGGTCAATCCGTAGCCTTGGTAAAGTGGCAGCCCAAGGCCAATGAAAAACTGGGATATTTCCAAAGATAAAGGTGCACCGCCGGTTATAATGACACGCAGCTTGCCACCGAGTTTATCCCGTACTTTTTGGGCTACAAGCGTATCGAGTAGTGGGTGGAGAAGCATCGATACTGACCAGGGACCGCGGCCCTGCCGGTAGAGATAAGTACTCCAGCCAATTTCTACTGTTTTCTTAAATAAGGTGGCGACTGGTTTTGGTTTGCTTGCGAGTTTGCAGACTATGCCGCTGTGTATCCGTTCAAAGATTCGTGGGACTGCGACCATTACTGTTGGTTGTATCGTCACCATGTCTTCGGCGAGATCGGGGATTGATCTGGCAAAGGCTACCGTCGCCCCGGCCATCATCGGCAGGTAATATCCGGCCGTACGTTCCAGCATGTGGGAAAGGGGTAAGAAGGAGAGAAGGGTGTCGTCGGGGTAGATATCCATACAGAGGAGTCCGCCGTAGCTGTTGTTGAGAATATTGCTATGGCTGAGCATCACGCCTTTGGGGAGACCTGTGGTGCCAGAGGTGTAGACAATTGAGGCCGTTTCGTTGATTATTGGCGAATATGCTGATTCAGTTTTCGATGCCTCGGGCGAATCAGCGAGCCAGTTGGTCATGCAGGTAAGTTTTGGGTCGTCCTGTCGAGTTTGGCAGAAATCAATGGTGATTATTTTTTGCAGCTTGGTGAGTTGGGAGAGTGCCGGAGAGAGATGTTGCCAATATTGGCTTCCGGGGCAGAGTAAAATTTTCGTTTCGGTGTCTTCAAGAATATAGGCGATATTGCCGGGCCTGTCGTTGGCAAAGAGAGGGACAACAATCAAACCGAGAGAGAGTGACGCCAGGTCAAAAGCGATCCATTCAGGACAATTGGGGAGCATGATCGCGACCCTGTCCCCCGTTTGCAGATCTTCATGTTGCAGAGCGTGGCGTAACTGGCTGACGGTTTGGGCCATCTCTTGCCAAGTGGTTTCCTGCCATTGCCGAGATATCTTGTCGTAATAACGATATGCTACAGCACTGGGGCTTTTTGCCACTCGCGCCAGAAAAAGTCCCGGAAGAGAGTCGCAGGATGTGGGAGAAATATAATCGGTGATGCGTTTCTTCACTCTGTCTCCTTGTTTGGTCGCCACGGGAATTGCCTTGTTTTCTTTAAGTATAGGTCTTTCGAGTAGCTGTTGGCAAATGATATGTATATGAAGAGTCCAAACTAGTGTCATTAATTTTTTCAATTTTCAAAAACCATGAAAGGGCATGACCGCCGGAGCGGATCCGCTTTTTGGAAGGACTGTTCCAAGGAATTTGAAAAAGATAGTGGTAATGATGGAAAAATCTATTGACACCTTTTCAACTGCGGTTTATATTGCCCGCCTACGTCGATTCGGCGATAAAAAAGAGCAGAAAAATTGTTGTAACAAAATTTATAGAACAAATGTCTAATCCTCGGTAGCTCAGTTGGTAGAGCAAGCGAGCATAAAAAAATACTCAAAGGGGCTAAGTCTGTAGACTTAGCCCCTTTTTTATTGTTTTAGGCGTACAGAGCCGTTTTTAGACTTCCTTGATTTGTTTACAAATCACTTGTAATATCATGTGGTTGTGTTCTTGTACGCTTAACCAGCCTTGGCTTCTTCTGATTACCTCTTGCAAGGTTGATTCTTGCCTCGTAACTACCTGATTCTGAACGAGGAAATGCGTATTTTATGATAGCGTAGGTGTTGTTGAGGGTGATTGATTCAATCGCGTTTCTTATAACTTCACGCTGCTCCGAGAAAGACAAGGTTTCGAACTTCTCATGTGTGATTTTGAGGGCATCCCAATCGGGTTCTTCGGCTATTGTGTTGGTCAGGAATTCGAGTTTGTCTTGCAGTTCGAAAATGGCAAATTTGATGTTTTTCATCTGCTCCTTGGCATCCGAAAAATCGATTAAACCTTCAGCGATTGCGTTCACCAGATTTTTCTTTTTCAGTTCCTCTCTCTTTATCGATGTAATAATTTCTGCAGCCTTGCCACTATGGTTGATTGCCCGCCTGGATTCAAACCACCATTCCCGTAATCGGTCACCATTGGCAAGTGTAAAGAAAAGGTTCTTTAAAACCTTCTGGTTTACAGTCTGATGGTTGATCATTTTTGACGCCGGGCAAGCATTCTTTTTGTTTTTGGTGACACAGGCGTAATAGTCTAGACGGGTTCCGTCGAGGCGTATTTTCGAGTTGTTCCAGCTTTTGACCGTCTTTCCGCAATACCCGCAGTACATAATCCCCAGAGCAGAAAGCAGCCCGGCCGCGTCTCTTCGAGTCTTGTTGGTTTTTCTGCTTCTTCTGGTCTGCTGGATCCGCTTGGCCCTGTCCTCGGTCATCACCGGTTCCCAGTCACACTTAATTATATCGCCTGTATCTGGATCAATGCGCAATGCCTGGTAAAAATATAAACGACTGTCCGAGATAGCCCTTCTGACGGTGATTTCAGGCCAATCGAGTTGCTCGGCAACTGCTTTGGCGCTCATCTGTTCCGCTAGCGACCAAACTTGTTCAATCTCCTCGAGAAGATGTTGATCGACCACAGGCTTGCCCTGGGCCTTATCATAAAGATATGGTTTTGGGCATCCACCGCCGAGATATTTTCCGGAAAGGAAAGCCTGTTTACGGCCCTCGGCCATCCGACCGGTAAGCACTTTCATTTCGACAGAGGAAAAACCGCCCTCCATAAGCAACAACATCCAATCAGAGTGCTGGGCCGGATTCAGTGTTCGGGTAAGGGTGGCCAGCTTAACTCCATGATCGGCGCAGAGAGTGAGCCAGGCAACATAATCCTGCATGGTGTCATCACGGGAGAGCCGGGAAAGTTCAATTACAAGGATGATATTAATTTTTCCTGCTCTGATATCTGCTTCCAGCCTTGCCCGTTCGGGAAGCAGTTCTGTCTTGCCCCTGGCTGCCGATGCGTGACCATCGTCATAGATCGTCGAATGCCATCCCTGTTGCTTGGCATATTCCGGCAGTTGCTCTCGTTGCACGACTAACCGATAGCTTGGTTTTACGTGATTTTCTCTGGATTTGCGGATATAGATGGCAGCGTTCATTTTAGTGATGAATTAGAGGGATGTTATTTATATGTCATGTGTGAAAATAGTTGAACTCACAATAAATGTCAATGAGTCGAGCCTGGATCTCTTTTCACTCTTTTTCCTTAATAATCCAACTGCGTGTTCGTTATCAGCTTTATAACATATAGCTCATGTACTTTACGGAAAAAGGCAGATGTGCAAATCGTTTGTATTCAACATCGACGAAGCTGAGATTTCTGTACCAGCGTTGGGATGCCGTGTGCTCACAGATGACCGATGCTGATGGTCTGGTTTGAAGAAGGTCCTGCGTAATCATCACTGTGTTGAACAAGCCGAACGCCAACGCAGTGTTTGCGCTGCTTATAGTGGCTCGTAATGATGATACCGGACCCACATTAAGTGGGAATGAGGCTCAGGGCTTCAGTGTGGATGAAAAAAACTAGGCGGTAGTAGTGTGAAAAATCAGCTAAAGATCAATTGTAAAGAGGTTCCCCGTTGTCAATCTCAGTGCTAGGTAGGAAAGTACTATCGTGCATGAGGTTTGGCTGAAGTGGAGTAATTGCTCTCTCGGTAATCTGTGAAAAATCTCCTGTCTGTTACCGATTCTTTCTGTTATGATAAGTTGAAAACATGTTGACTTTAGGCCAAGATATTTTTTTCAAATAAAGGAGTTACAGATAAAACATTTGACTTCATCGGAATCTGTGGCTCTTTGTCTCTCTAAGAGAAACTAGTCAATTATTCAGATCCAAATAACATCATAATATCATTTTGGGCAAAAAATCACTAAAGCCTTCCAGGCAAAAGAGTTTGTCATCCCCATAGGAACACAGAAAACAAACCATATCTATACATGTTTAATTCTAAAGAAAAAGGCTTGCCATGGGTAAGATCCAATTCTTCCGACAAATCTCCAGGGTTGCATTAATCATATTTCTACCTCTGTTTATAGTAACAAGCTCCGTCCTCTTCGCTTTCTATTATTTCGAAATAAAATCAATTGAAGACCTCCTACTCAAGGATGAAATCCAGAGTCTCAAAGTGGCAAAAACTAGGATTGCGGACCATTTTGACCTAATTGTTGCTGATCTGTTGTTTTTCTCCAACTACAGTCAGTTGCTTACTATGTTGAATCATCCGAAGGTAAACGTACAAAATATTGCAAATGACTTGGCCTTATTCAGCAGGGGAAGCAAGATTTACGATCAAGTACGCATAATTGACGCTGATGGAAAAGAATCAGTAAGGGTGAATTTCTTCCCTGACAAAGGGCCTGTTGTTGTAGACGAAAAACAACTGCAGGTTAAGAGAGACCGATATTATTTTGGTGACACTTTTAGTTTGCCAAAAGGGGAAATTTTTGTATCCCCCCTTGATTTGAATATCGAACACGGTGAGGTGGAGAAGCCACTAAAACCAATAATTCGCTTCGGAACCCCAATCTTTGACAAGACGGACAACAAACGGGGCATTGTTATGTTTAATTATCTTGCCGAGGATTTAATTAGAGATATAGAACAATTGACACAGCTTTTGCCGGGCCAATGTATGATGCTGAATTCTGGTGGATATTGGTTGATAAATAATGCCAATCCTGAGATGGAATGGGGGTTCATGTTCGAACACGGAGAGGACTTGACCATGAAAGTTCAAGATCCGAAAACTTGGGAAATAATAAGCTCTGCAGATACCGGTCAATTCAAAAATTCAAAAGGATTGTATACCTTTGTCACTGTGTATCCTTTAATTCAAGGCTGGCACTCAAGTACCGGCGCTGGTCAGGCTTTCGAACCCAGCCTTTCGAAAAAAAAAGCCGAAGAATATTTTTGGAAGATAATCTTCTATCTGCCTAAAGAGCCATTGGCAGCGAGAATAGAAAAAATACAAAGGAGGTATATATCTATCGATTTTATGGCATTAATTCTTTTATTGCTGATTGCTTTTCGACTGGCAAGAGCTAAACTCACCGAAAAGAAGGCGCTGATAGATTTGCATCAATCCCATGCCGATCTGGAAGAGGAGGTCAGAAAAAGAACGGCTGAGTTATCTACTGCTAACAATCAGTTAAAGATCGAATTTGCCGAACGTCTGCGATTAGATGAGGAAAAAATCATCCTACAAGAACAACTGCATCAGGCTCAGAAGATGGAATCAGTCGGACGACTAGCAGGAGGTGTTGCTCACGATTACAACAATATGCTCAGTGTTATTTTAGGGTACACACAGATGGCCCTGGAAAAAACTGACCCCAATTCCTCACTTTATAAAGACCTGGAAGAGGTACTCTCTGCAGCCAATCGTTCCACCGGTATTACCCGTCAATTACTGGCTTTCGCTCGCAAACAGACCATCATCACTCAGGTTCTTGATCTTAGTGACATCATGAAGGACATGATCAATATGCTCGGGCACTTGATCGGAGAGGATATCAATTTATCTTGGCAACCAACGCCTAATCTCTGGCTAGTTAAAATTGATCCTTCTCAGATTGATCAGCTTCTGGCAAATCTCTGCGTTAACGCTCGAGATGCTATTGCTGGAGTCGGAGAGATACATATCGAGACAGATATGGTCTCTTTTGAGAAGGAATATTATGCCGATCATGGCACGGTTATCCCCGGCGACTATGTACTTCTCTCGGTTAGCGATAGTGGCTGTGGCATGAAAAAAGAGATCCTCGATAAGATTTTCGAACCTTTTTTCACCACCAAGGAATTGGGTCATGGTACCGGACTCGGACTTTCTACTGTCTATGGGGTTGTCAAGCAGAATAATGGTTTCATCCAAGTCTATAGCGAGTTCGGCAAGGGAACTACTTTTAAGATTTTTCTGCCACGATATCTAGGTGATAATGGTAAACCTGGAGAGCAGAGAAATGGTATGGTCCAACGGGGCCAAGGGGAGACTGTACTTGTCGTAGAGGATGAAACGGCAATACTCAGGTTGACCGATAGAATATTGAAAAACCAGGGCTATAAAGTACTTGTGGCAAGCGGTCCTGTTGAGGCTATTGATATAGCCCATAAGCAAACGGATGGCATAGACCTATTGCTTTCTGATTTGACCATGCCGGATATGAATGGTCGTGATCTGGCAAAGCAGATCCTGGCCATTTGCCCAAATATTAAAGTCTTATTTATGTCCGGGTATATTGTTAATTTTTCCGCAGGGCATGACATCCTGGACAAGGAGGTAAATCTGATTCAGAAACCATTTTCAGCCAAAGACCTGGCGACTAAGGTTTTTGAAACCTTGTCGCGTGATAAAAAGTCATAGTTGTCAAGCAAGGGAATGTTGTTGCGTTCTTTAGCAAAAAGCTAAAAGGTGGATGCGGCAAAGTCATTTTATGAGTTTGTTAACCACAATTTTACAAGAATCACTTTTATCATACCTGATTTTTAAATAATTATTGAGATAATAACTCCATTTTGAATGGCGATACTTACTGCTGCTTCCACTGAATCTCTGATTTTCTATAGTCAACATATCTGTTGATCTTGCCCCAAGGGCCAAGAAGAAATTCATCCAGAAGATCTTTATTGATCACGTCGAGATGGGTGTCAGGCAACGTGGTTGATAGTAACTGAGAAGCAATCGGTGTCTCAACGGTTTAGAAAAGACGAAAGTACTATTGTTAAGGGAAGGTTATCTAGAAATTCAATCTTTTTTTAACATGGGCCCAAAGTCCAGACCAATATCAGGGTAGAACCTTCTCGAACAATCAGGACACATAGCGTGACTGAACTTTGCTTTTGAGTGCTGACTGACGTATGACTCGACCTGATTCCAATATCCTTGATCATCACGAATCCTTTTACATGACGCACAGATAGGTATCAAACCGTTCAGTGTCTCAATATTAGCAAGAGCTTCTTGGAGATCATGTATGTTTTTTTTCAGTTCTTGTTCCAGATTTTTTCTGAGATCAACGTTATGGACTACCTCAATTCCGGCTATAATATTTCCTGTCGCATCTCGTAGCGGAGATGCGGTTATTTCGAAATATGAGATACCTCCTGCGACAGACTTCGTTATCTCGGTGCTATGAATTTGGCCAGTTCGAAAAGAGATCAAGATTGGACAGGGCTCACAGGGGCCTTCAACGCAGCTGTATGCCTGGTAGCATTTCTCTCCCAGATGGCTCCCGAAAAGGGAGATGTGTATGTCGTTTTGATATTTTATTGTGAGATTAATATCTTGAATGCTAATGCCATCGCCGATTGCGGCTATGATTGCCTCAGACTTTCTACGTTCTTCCTCAGCTCTGCTCATCTCAAGTTTCGCCAACTCTTCAGATCGACGGATTGATAAAAAGAGTGGAGTAATGTAAGCCATACCGAAAAGCGTGAAAAGTGAGATAAGGACGGCTATTATCTCGTCAGGCAGAATCGGTAAATCCTCAGTAACCCTCAAAATAGTCAAGAAAGATATTAACCTTCGAAAGACCTGTATGATGACGGCGATTACGATAAAAACCCAGGCAATTTTATGACCTGTAATTTTGATCAACCGAAACGCTAGAATAGCAGCGATGGAATGAAAAAGGACAGAGAGACCGACGACAATGACAGTACCTGACATGTGGCACTCCATGGATAGTTATTTGAGCACGTTCGGCTACTCTATCATAACGCACCAATTTTTCAATTAATTTCTCCCGCTCGAATTATGATGATACCATCATTCCTTGCTAAGAAGCCGTCAAAGCCTATCGCAATAAAGCTCTTCAAAATGCCTCTCGATACTTTGTTTGACAACACTAGGGAGGATTACTCTAAAATTTAGTGAAAATTTGGCTCGCGTCTCAGCAACTTCCTATTGGAGGAGGGTATTTTCACATATTACCTATGCTAGTCACCTCGTGTTGAGTGTCAGGCAAAATGGTTGATACTAACTGAATCTTGAGCACGAGTTGGTCCATCGAGTAACCTTTTTGGAACCTTGTTCATGCCCAAGATAATTCCGGAGAAAAACCTAATGCTAAAAAAAACTCAGAAGTTTTCAGGATTGTAGATATCAAAAACAGTTTTCTCACCAAGAAGAGAATCAATCTGCCATTGAATCTCCCGAATTTCTTTTTGTTTTATCCAGGTTCCCCAAGCATCTGCAGTTTCCCATTTACTCACTACAATACATTCTCCAGGATCGTTCATTTTTGAGTAGGTTGCTCGTGATATAAAACCCGGCTGGTTTTCTGATTTTGTACGCAATTTTTTCAAAAGTGGGACTAGCTCACTAGTTTTGTTCATACGAAAAACCCGTTTGCTAATAACTATTACACTCATTTCAATTCTCCTTTTCAAAAATAGCTACCATGAACCAAAATTCACAAGAGATCATCATAGTGATGAATAATCATCAACACAACATGAATTCTAACAGGGTTTCTTTTTTATTGTGATTTTAAATTCTTAGCAGCTTAAAATATGAGATATATGCAAGTTCTGCCTGAGATGTTTCCAAAGCATTTTTGTGGATTTCTGCGGAATGAGTGTCAGGCACTATGCAAGATAGTAACTGAGATACCGTCTGAGGTGCAGCCACGAAAGTATTATCGTGCATCCGGCTGCGGTAAAATGAAGCAATTAAACTTATTGACGGTCTGGAAATATCAACAACAGCTATCAACCATCGGAAGCCCGGCGACAAGAAAAGCTTGATGTATTCCACCAGGGAAGAGGTGGTGAAAATATTTTACTGTGCCTTTATCGGCTCCAAATTGTTTTTTAAGCTCAAATGTAACTGTACGGACCACTGGATGCATCTTTGTTTCAGTGTAATAATCGCGTAAAAATTTTAAGGTTAAATGATGTTCTTCTCCAAGCATTAATTTCTCTCGTGCCGCAAGCCAATCCCTGATATTTGCATCCCAAGAGGAAAAATCTTTCAAATAAAACTTATCGTTAAGTAAGTATTTTTTTGATTCAATAGAGATTATCCGACTAACCTCTGGATCGAAGCATTTCATGATAATTTGTAGTTTTTAAGTGGTTATTTCTTTTCAGCAGCAAAGTAGTTCGTTTTCAAGTATCCATCTTACAACATCTACCACAGTTTGACCTTCTTCATATACATCTTCAGTCAGAGACTCTTCCAAAAGGTATGAGCTGGTCTTGATGGGCTGCACAATTGTCTCTGAGATTACCTGCAGCAACCCTGACCAAACACTGCAAACAGGATTGATATGAGTCAACCTAGCCCACTAAGCCCACCGAGAAATTGTAGAGAATTGTTTCAGCGCAATTGAATTTGATTGACAGACAAAACGTTTTTCTAAGGGATAGATTAGGAAAGTTTTATCTATCCTTGTTCGTAGAAGATGGCCCCGCAGACTGAAGAAGGAGTTCACGGGGCCAAGGTTAACAGACTGATCAAGTAGACACATGGCCCTCTAATTGATTCTTTTCGTTGGGGCTGGTTACCGAATGCGTTCTATTGTTACCTCGACTACTGGGTTGCGCCAGTCGTCTGTAGCCACATCAAGACCGCCCGGACCGCCTATGCCGTGAATACCAGCATGAATGTGAATGAAGCCCTCACCGTTCTCATTGATCCCGACACCAGTCATGGGGTCGTCGTCCGTAGCGCCGAGCGCGCCGACTGTATCAACACTTTCCTTGTTTTGCTCGCTACCGGCATCATATGCGTTGGCATAGACGTGGATGATCTCACCGAAACCTTTCGGCAACAGTGCGCCGCGTACGGCATAGAAAGCGTCATTGGTCTTTCCCAGCATGGCTGCAGCACTCAGGTACCTAGCGTTGCCCGAGGCGCTGATAGTAATGGAATTTGACTCGCCGGGGAGCAGGACGGGCGGCGTGCGGTTCGTCAGTAACGCTGCCGCTTCCCAGACGCCGTCAGAGTCAGCAACTACATCTACCAGGGGGACAGGAGAGCCTGTCTCTGCCGCCGTCGCAAGCCCAAAGTATAAAGCGTAGTCGGAATGTTCCGGCATAGGGGTTGAACCCAGCTCGAAAAGCCGGAACGCATCGGTATGGGTTGCAATTACCGATGGTGCGACCGGTTGACCCAAAGTTGCATTCGTGATCGTGACACGATACATGCGCTTATCAAAGCCGGGATCGTGACGAGCCATGGCTTCGGGGATTATAGCAATAACACCGGCTACAATAATGGAACTCAGTAAAGCGATTTTTGAAACTACTGTCTTTTTATACATAGTGCCCCCCCTTGGTCCCAATATTGGGAATAGCTGTAGAATCGAATAAGCTTTCCCACTGTCTACTCATGGCTGGGGGAAAACTGCCTCTGAGCTTATTAGTTTAATGGTTCTGAATAAAGATAGGTTAAAGCAGAGATAAAGATTCTGTAAAGATTGCGCTAAAGAGGGGGGGAAGTCGATTGAAATAAATAGATAGAAAATTAGCTAACAAATCAGAAATGCTATGCCAATCCCACTTTTTTCCAATAGCCTTCGATTTCAAGCTTTTCTTTCAAGAATTCGTAAAAGGGGAAGTTGTAATCGTTTGGCTTCCGGCTTTGCTGGTATTCTTTTACCATCTCACGAATCTCCGAGGGGGCGTAGAGGCTCAACTCTATTATCAAATCGTCCTGCTGTTCTTCAGTCATATGTGTCTCCCTGTTAGAGTTTTTTGTTCATTTGGGAGAGTGTATAGTTGAATCCTTACAAAATTCTTAACGCCGCAATGTTCATACAAAAAAAGAATTAATCATTCCAAGACCGGACTCGTAGGGAGTAGCAGGTTAGGACGATGATAGGGAGAATGTGCCGTTGGTTTTGTTAAGTTTGATGGACATATCATCAGATTGTCACCAAATATCAGAAATATGTCATAACTATACTTTATAGTTGTTGGCGGACCTTGAGGCACGTAATCAAACTATGATTTCTGATGGAGATGCGAATGAGTAATCCCCCTTACAAAGTCTTAATCGTCGACGACAATGAACCAATCCGTGATCTTTTGAAAACCATGTGTTCCTTTTACGATCTGGATATTGAATGTGTGACCAACGGGCAAGAGGCTGTTAATGCATTTAAAAAGGATAATTTTGAGATTGTGTTAATGGATCTGGATATGCCGATCATGGGTGGTTTTGATGCAACTCGATTTATTCGACAATATGAAGGAGAAAAAAACCGCAAGCGCACTCCGATTATAGCAATATCAGGTACTGCAATACGCAACCCTCATCGTACATGCTTAGATGCAGACATGGATGGGTTTCTCGCAAAGCCAATAGAACTAGAGGAAATGCTGAATGTTATTAAAACAGCCATTGATCTTTAGGGACATTGAGGACTGAACGGTTGATTCGTATTATATGAGCTTCTGCGCAACTAATTGGGCAAGAGTCGTTTTTCTGCTTCCGGGAAGGCCGGAGAAAATAGAAAGGGTTGGTCCATCGGCGATCATATCGGCTTCCTTGAACCCCAACTAGGATGGCATCATCTTTAGATGACTTGTGTCAAAGGTCAAAGATGCGAAAAACAAACATTTTTCCATCCTTTTTTCAGGTTCATGGGCGATCTGAATTTTATCCAAAATGTTTTCAAAAGACATTTTACATACGAGATGAGTCAGGCGAATACCTCATCCCTTTTATATTTAAAAATCTGCTCGCCAAACATTCAGTAGCCTAAATGTAAGCAATACAGCTGTTGCACTTAACGCGACAAATATCAATGAGACTATGTAATAAAAGCCCCTAACCAATCGGATTTTCAGACGTTTGTAAAAACGTTGCTGCATGTCAGGTTTTGGTGGCACATGAGGAAATGTGGATAGTAGAAGTAAACAGACAAGCGACCACAGCACACCAACTATACATGGAATTACATAGGCTTCTTTATCTGCACCGTTTTCAATGAGCACAACGTAGGCAAGCAAAGTGATTGCAGCAACAGTTGTAAAGAAAAACAGTGGTCTTAACCAGACAAATTTTATTGAAAACACACTTAACTGATCAATCATGGCGTGAATTCTTCATTTGCACATAACGTAAAAAATCACCAATTTATCTGGTACGTTCATTTGTTGATATTTAGACGGATGTTTTCGTGTTTTTCCTTCTCAGGTTTTATGCCGGGCTATATCCCTATTTCCTTCATTGATTGTTCCTGACCTTCTTCAGCGTTCCGGATAACGGAATCACGAAACCCTTCGAACAGTTTTGTTGCCCGTTTAGTTTCAATTTTGCCAGATTTAACCATAGAACATAGACCAATACGAAGTGCATACAGTGAGGCAATCCCGTTGTTATTTGGGTTGTCAGTGAGGAGTTTGTTCCACTGCTGCCAGCTTTCCTGATCATCGCAATAATTTTCCGGCTGATCGATGGCTGTGGATATGGATGGAATGGCCAACACAGCAATCAGAAGAATGAAAAAAACTTGGAGAATTTTACTTGATATCATACTTGTTCCATGCCCCGCTATTTTGTTTCAAGATTTGGTATGTATAAAATATAGAATTCATAACTGAAAGAATCATTAACAGGCTGGTGGATTTTCCAGATTATCTCCGGGAGTAGTCAAGTCCAGAGTTATAGGAGATATCTGGACTTTTAAATCTTGGAAATTTTCAGCCTCACCAGAAAAATTTGCTCCATCGCAGGTTCAAAGTGAAAGGGCAATTATATAATTTTACTCTGACCCTTTGGTTTCTCGCTTGAGTCGGAAGAACCCTCTTTTGTGTACGTTAGGATGGGGTTACTCATTATCTTGGGGAAAAAACTTTATAAGGAAGCTATTTATTTCACTTTTGATCTCAACTAGTGTCTCTGATAACAATGTAAATTCCTCAGCAAACTTTACTTCCTTTAGTTCAATATCAGATAATTTTGTGTTCAAATTGAGACGAACTAGGGGTTTTTTTGCCGAGAAATGGACTAGTGCTTCTTTAAATTTTTCTTCTATTTTTTTCTCCCCAACAAGAAGTACACCTGCACCATAAAAGGCATTGTAAAAGAATGATGAGGTAGGTCTTGGGTTAAGAATTTGAATAGAAGATTTGATGTATATTTTCATTAGAGCTTCCTGTATTGCTTGGCTCACCATGAGATGTAGTTTGTCGTCGAGCTGATAACTTACAATTACAATATTAATACCCGTCCATGGTTTCCTTCCAATTGATTCTGGCTTTAGCTCATTCGTGGCGTAAATGGATTCAACGTACTGTTCACCAATGGGAGTTAAGCCAGATTTGTCTTTATGGATAAATCCTCTTGAGATTAGTTTCTCTATTTTTAATTCTTCGAATGCGTCATGAGAAGATAACAATTGTTTAACTTGGTGTGTCGTTCCTCCAACAGTCATAAGATCAAACTTGGAATTAATATGTAAAATTTTCAAAAAACATAAATCGTTAAATGTTAGTGATTTAGATGAAGTTATGAAGTGTCTGCGAATCTCTGGCTCAATGGTATTTTTTATTAAACTTTGCATCAATTGCGAATAAATTTTTGTTTTTTCGTCCTCAATATCCTGTGCACAGGATGTCAAGACCGCATAGTAATCGTCTAGATCAAATTCTAAATCTAAAAATTCTTTAAACTCATTTTCTTTTAGACCCCCTGTTAGTATGGCTTGGTGGAATTCATCAAGGCGGATTTCTGTCCTATCATGAAAGTATGATTTCCCATGATTGAATAGCGCCTTGCATGAGTCATATAATAAGCCTCCACCAGGCACAAAAGCAGCAGCACCTTCTCGTACTAAAAAATCAGAAAGCTTAGCTGTGGTTTTCTTTGTACGTGAAATGCTTTTGTGGTTTTTCATTTGGTTGGCACCTATGAATAATGTATTGCTCTCCTGAAGGTGGGTACCAAGAGTGGAACAATTAACAGGTGAAGAAACGTCTTTACTCGGCTCCATGATCCACACCTGACCCGGTCTTGTCCGGCCTTTTCCTTAACGCTCACCACCATGGCTCTTTACCACAGCAGCTTAAGGTAGTTTGAAGCCTGCTCCTGCAAGCCGACTCCGAGGGACCTACCCTCATCTTTCGTGCAGCCTCGTGGCACACTATTTCCAACAAGTGTTTCCAGGTACATAGATATCTTAACTCCCACTTTGGACAAAATCGAATATGTCTATATGGTCTTTTAGATTTGGGTAAGTAGCGTCCGCATCAAATGCCCCCTTGCAGATTCAAAGCGAAAGGTCCTTTAAAATGGGGGAGATTCACTCGGGACCCTTTTATTCATAAAGATTGGAAATTTTTGGTCATTTTCTTGCATTACCAATTTTTTAGTGACTGATTCTAAATATTCAGGCAGGTTGTCTAGCAAAGAAAGGCCACTTGTCGCTCTTGCATGAATTTCATATAATAATAAAGCATTTCTTTTTACATCAATGCGTTTCCAATCAATGTATCTACTTTCTGGAATCAAGTTTCCATCTGCTACCACTTCAGGTATTAAATCACGACACTTTTGAGTTAATTTGTCATTTGCATCGCCACAAGCGTAAACGAATGCCGCAGCAATTGTATCTGCTATCTGTACACCATGAACTTCTTTTGAATTTACAAGCTCAATTGGACCAGAAAGGTTGCATGTTAACGGTGTATTAGTATTGGGTAGAGGGGAATAAATTTTTTCTTTAGCATTAATCATTATATCAAAGAATTTTCTATTATCATTTAGTGGTTTTGACTGATCGCAAATAGCTGTGATTTGATCGTATTCGTTGCCCCACTGAGCTAAGAGTCCTAGTAACATTGTATCGGTTAAATCTAATGTCCACTTTCCTACTCCTTCTCCTGGCAATCCTGCTATTTCTTGTGCAACATGCTCCATTTGAGAAAGCAAGAACTCCCTAATTTGGATTAACGTATCTGAGGTACGAGGTAGAGCATTGCTCTGGAATAAACAATTTATGCCATCAACATTGTTCTCACGCATCATTTTTTCAAATTCAGTGAATAGTTCTTCTGCACCTACTCTTTTTGCTTCAAATTCAACATAAAGGTAGTTGGCGATGAATCTGTGAAAATTTATCTGATAAAACAACATATTATTTTCAGCAATGCATGGCTCGAAAAGATACTCAAACATTTTACCAGCTAGAGCATATTTCTTGTTTGCCAGCGTACATTTCATGCGACCTTTAAAGACTGACAGCACTTCAATAATTGCATTTCTTCCCTGATTGTATTTTAGCAGCTTGCTACCCTTTAATTCGCCATTTTGTATTTTGTATATTCTTATAATGTCCTGTACAAATTCCTTTGCTTCCTCATCAGTGGTTGCTACTGAACCGTATGAAAACAACGGTTGATGCGGGTTTAATAAATGGTTTCCAGTAAAGCCCGATTCATCAAAGTATATTTTTTGTGGTAACATGTCGTTCATTCTGTAGAAATTTGTATTTCAAGACGATTGAAGTTTCCGGTCGATTGGTAATATACGTGGTATCTTTCAAATGTAATTAATTATTATATGAGCAATTTGAACGATTATTATCTTTTTGACACCAAAATTCCTTTAGTCAATAAAGTCAATACCAGCGGTGGTATAAATGATCTTACCGTGTAGCGCGACAGACGTCATTTCTGTCCGTTGGATTTTTTGTCCGGCATTATCATGAAGTAATTGAAAATGGATCATCCCATTGGATAGATGCCGATTCTCCTATAGGTTCTGGAGTCGTAAGAAATTCACGCAAATGGTCCGTAAGTGAACTAAGTTTATTTGCAAGATCTTTGTCCTCTGACTCTGCGTATAGTTTTATGACTTCAAATCCTGGAGCAATAGACTCACAAGCATCGAAGAGATCATCCTTTAAATAATCCCTGCTAAGCGCTACGATTTGTCCTTTAGAAAACACCTTATTATTCGGAATCCATTTAATATGGCGATAAAATTTGAGAGGCCGAGACCTAATATTTCGATGTTCTAATCGCAAATAATCTTTAAGAATTTGATATACATGTTCCGTGAAAGAGGAATCTGAGGCCTGATTTATATTTATGGTCACCAACGGTTCTCCTAGGGATATTTCGTACCTTTCCCCCTTTGCAAAACGTTTGGCATTTCCACCATCATCAATCTTAACTATCAACTCTTTGAAGTTTCTGAAATCCCGTAAAACGAAGAATTCATTTAATACATGTGCTGTGAAGAGACTTAGCGATGATTCTCGGCGACTTACTTTGCCTATAAATAAAGGCAGTTGAAGATTCAATAGCCAGTCCAATTCATGATCTTTATACAAAATTTGCTTTGCTGATTCAGATTTCAATTGAACATAAAAGGAGTCTTCTGCGTAAACACAGTTGTTCTGGGCTGGGCGTAATAAAGTACCGACTGCATCTAAGCCGAAATCTTCCTGTCGAGGAACAGAGGCAACGGCTGCAAGCGATTTGAGTAGCAAAATACCAAGCTCTTCGTTCCAGTCTCCTTTGCGGTAACTCCCTAAACGACGTCCAGGCATATTTGCAATGCTCCTCTCAAGTCATGAATAGACTCTTTGGTGTGTCAATAAAAGCCTAGAAGCCAACTTAGGCAACTCAGCCATGTGCGAAGCACAACTGTGCTAACAAGTAACTCAACAGATCTGTGAAATTGCTGATTCCAAAGTCCACATATTTCCAACATATCTTGACTTTGGCAAAGTCTATTTCCATGTGCATTGCGTCCTTATTTGTATGAAGAATATCGTTCAATGCATCATTCCTACAACGTAGTAACTATTTATAACTGTTAAGAATATTATTCATTAACCGATTTAGTACCCAAAGGTGAATGTATATTACATTCCCCTGATTGTTTTTTTAACCTTTCCTCGACTGCTGTTCGGCGTTCTTCAAGCCAAAACAGATAATCGGGATCGTTCTGCAGGAAACTCTTGTCCAATCTCGCCATGAAGTCATTAATGGCTACCACGTCGTCGCCGTAAGTCTCACGTAGGAATTCAAATATGTGTTGAAACCTGATGAGTATTTGGTCGGGGGTGCATTGGTCTGGTTCTGTTGTCACTGTCGGTTTGTTTTTCCATGGGATGGAAACCGATGAAGTGACAGGGTTTTTGCCGTAGCTTTTTAGAAGCTTTTCTCCTGGTGTTAAGGACTCGGCGATTGGCTCATTATTGGGGAAGGGTTCACCTGTTCCGTCTGCAAGCCAGTCGATGGAACAACCGAAAAAGTCTGAAAGTTTCTGAAGGGTCTCTCTCCTTGGATCTGAAACTTTTTTATTCACCCAAACACTTACTCTCGACCTGTGAACACCAGCACCATCTGCTACAGCCTGCTGGTTAAATTTTTTAAAATCCATAAGATATTGTAATCTTTCAGAAAAATCTTTCATAATGTGATTAAATGTATGCTTGTGTGTTTTTCTGCTTGCGTAAATGTCTACTTTTGTCTACGTTGGTCACCATGAACAGAACACAAATCACAGGAGCCATTCAATTGGCCACCGGTGCACCGGTTAAATCTTTGGCTGAGAAACACGGTTATACCAAAAAAGCCTTCTACGACGTCATCAATGGCAGGACTCGTACGCCAAAGTTGCAAAAACTCATTTCTGATCTAACAGGATTTCCAGTCGCTACACTCTGGCCGGATCGACATGAGTATTGCTCAAAACGCGTAGTGAAGAACGATGAATGAAAATGCAATTCTGAATGGAACCGAATGCAATAGTGATACTGGCAATACTGCAACAACCATTGAAGGCAAAATTCAGAATTCAAGAGATCTAACTACCCCACGGGCAAAGATCTATTTTTTCATATTGCTTTGTGGTGCAAACAAGGCCGGGACCGGCCAGAGAAGGAATAACAGACGTCCCGTTCCCCGGACACAGTTAGGGCATTGTGGGTGGCACTGCATAACCTAGCAGGGGGGCGGGCATTTTTGCAAGATAAATGAAGTGGGTGGCGTTGTGCTGCCTATTATTTGCATCGTTTTATAAAAAATTAGGAGTTGTTATGCACAGGGAAACAAAACAGCCGAGATCGTGGGAGGTCATTGATTCAGTACTTCAGCGAGGCGACGCTATTGAGCTTGCCCGTTTATTCTCCTGTTCGCCCCAGCTTATTCGTGCCTATTGCCGTCCACCAGAAACGGAGGCCGAGTTTGCCACAGGAAAATTTAATTTCCTTGATCGTCTCCGCACCGTGATAGCCATGGTCAAAGAGGATGATGGCTCACCAGAGAGGGCATACCCTTTCGGCGATTACGTTGCCTCTCTACTTGGTGGTGTCTTTGTCCCGGTCGCTGCTCCGGCAAAATCCCCTGAATCAGATCTGCTGTCCCGCCTCTCAATAGTCCTGAAAGAAACCGGTGAGGCCATTGATGCAGCCAGGCAAACCGGACTTGAAGGGCGGTCCACCAAAAAGGACAAGGAGCTCTGCGTTAAAGAGATCGAAGAGGCAATAGTTGCCCTGGTGCAACTCAAAGGCTGGATCAGTCCAAAAACGAGGTAACACTGCCATGGAACCAACGAACAAAGAAAAACGCAATGAGCGAGATCAAAAGGCCTATGAACATTGTCGGGACAATCTGTTCCCGTTGCTCAGTCGCCTCAACGCAAAGGCCCAGGCTATTCTTGATGCAAGACGCAAAGAAAAGCAGGACGCTAAGCAATGATTGCATGGTTTAAGCATCAGCTGCCTGCAACCATTGCTATTGGTGTTGCTCTTTATGTTTGCATTTCAATGTTGTTTCTCACCCTCGCCGAGTACGTGTCAGGCCCTGCTGCACAGCTTGGCAATTGTCCCACCTGTACTGCTCCTTACCTCTCCTGTCGTTCCACCTGTACAGCCCCATCGTCCTCACCACCTGCAAGCAGGGCGACGATGGGGTTTTCTTTTCAATACAGAACAGGGAGCAACAAAGGAAACACAGAAATGAATCCCTTACCATCTCACCCCGCACCCCCTCCCTCTCAAACGCCATCCAGAAAATATGATCCTCCCTCAGGTCGCGGGTCCTTCTGGAGCATTTTGCCTCACGGGAACGGGAGACCTCGACAGATGGCCATGGATAAATTTTATAAACCATCGGAAAAACGGAATGTATGGAGGTGGCAGCAATGAGTGCAGCAGCAAGAGGAAAAGAGTTGAGCGGGATCCCGAGCTGTCCGAGATGCAGCAGTCAGGAAATCTGGAAGAGCGGGCGAAATAGTGCAGGAACCCAGCAGTGGCGGTGCAAAACCTGTGACCGAATATTTGTCGTGGAACCATACCTGAAGGCCGATATCAGACTGATCACTGACCGGATGCTCAACGCCCGGATGCCGGTCCCGGAGATAGCCAAGATTCTCGAAGGTTTTGTTTCCCGAAGATGGATCTATTCACGAAGAGGAGAACTGAATGTCTGAAGGCAGGAGACCTGTCCGGTGCATGCCGGAAAAAAGAAAGGTGACAGTCAATGATTGATCCGAAAGAAATCCAACGGATGCGACAAAAAATCGATGAGGCCCGACAGATTGAGGAGGAGATCCTCGGCATCGATGAAGAAAACGACAAGGCGGACGAGAGCGGGATTACTCCAAGGTTTATTGCCGACTGCTTTCGTCTCAACGAAAGAGGGGACAGCATCCTCTTTGCCAAGGTGCACCGGAACCGGCTGGTGTATGTCAAAAAGCTTTCAACCTGGCTCTATTTTGCCGGGAATCACTGGAAGGTCGACGAGGAAAACAGCCATATAAACGCTGTCGAAGAAGTGGCCCAATATTATGAGAGCCATGCGGCCAGTCTCAAGGATCGGATTGACGAGTTGACGAAGACCGATCACAGGGAAGAGGCGAAGCTGCTCTCGGATCTGGTGAATAAGTACAAGGCAAGAATCAATAAACTCCGCACCTTAAAAGGCGCCGGGACCTGCGCCGACTATTCCCACCAGATTGGCAAAAAGAGCCTGAGGATCTTCGGCGAAGAACTCGACCAGAAACCATGGCTGCTGGCCTGTCCCAATGCCGTCATAAATCTGGCAACCGGCGAAGTGGTTGACAGTGTACCGGAGGATTATCTCCTCAATGCGGTCAATGCAGAATGGAAAGGGATAGATGAACCGTGCCCGAATTGGGAGAATTTCTTCGGCACCATCCACCAATGGGATGAGGAGGTCATGCGACTGGTCCATGCCATGTTGGGCTATTCCGCCACCGGCCTCAGAACAGAACATTTCATAGGCTGTTTTATCGGCGAGGGCCGAAATGGCAAAGGGACGATGTTCGAGACCCTGCGGGCGATTTTTGGCGATATGGGCTGGACAATAAATCCTGAGTTGTTGCTTGAGCAAAAATTCAATCGCAGTTCAGCCGCAGCCTCGCCTGATCTCTTTTCCCTTATGGGCCGAAGATTTGTCATTGCCTCGGAGACGGACGAGAACGCGCGGATCAGCGCCTCGTCGGTGAAGCGATTGACCGGCGGTGACACAATGTTGACCAGGGCGCCTTTTGAAAAGCGTGAGATCAACTTTAAGACCACGCATAAGATTTTTATCTATTCGCAGTATGCGCCCCAAGGGCTGGCCAAGGATTATGCGCTGTACAAACGGCTGCTCTTTATCGATTACCCGCTCAAGTTTATCGACAATCCAAAAGAGAAACATGAGAGGCAGCGTGACCCGAATTTGCCCGCAAAACTGGAAGCGGAGGCCAGCGGCATACTCGCCTGGCTGGTGCGCGGTGCCCTGATCTGGAAAGCTGAAGGCGGTCTCCATCCGCCTGCAAAGATTCAGGCGCGAATCGATGCACAACGTTTGGAAGACGACGTGATTCTCAGTTTTTTCCAGGACTCGCTGGAGCTGGCTGATAGCGATATCTACGTTGAGTTCAAAAGCCTGTACGACAAATTCAAGGAGCATTACATGGAATCGACTTCTGAAGATACCCGGTATATGCCGTCGAAGAAGAAATTCTCCAAATGGTTCCTTACTCATGATTGCAAACCAGATAAAAAGGGCGGAAAAGCAATTATTTACGGCGTTAACTATAAGCCTATTGGTTGAGCATGATGATTTTAAGGTTTGAAATCGTCCTAAATCATCATCCTGCAATCAAATCATTGATATTGCAGAGAATAAATTTGCAAAATGACGATAGGACGATTTTCCCACGCACGCACACGGAACACTTTATTGAGAAGCTGAAGAACAATCTTTTCTCGCGCGTGATTTATACATATATCGTCCTATCGTCATAATAAGAAAAATATATAAATAAAAACAGTCTGTTACATGCAGGATGATGATTTAGGACGATTTTAACAGTCAAAAATCATCCTGCTACTAGGAAAAACTATGAATCTGCTCGATATCATCCCTGGAGAGTTTAAACGTGTCGGCGGCAAAAACGGCGGTGAATTCCATGGCGCCTGCCCCTGGTGCGGTGACGGCGGCAAGGGACACGGCAGCGATCGCTTCCACATCTGGCCGGAGCAGGGCCGTAACGGGACCTACTGGTGCCGGATGTGCGGCCGTGGTGGCGATGCCATCAAATACCTGGTCGATCATGACGGCCTGGAATTCAAGGCGGCACTTGAACGGCTTGATTTACATCCGGACATTCTCGGGCCAAAGGCTGACAAGATCCCTGTTGGCTGGCAGCCTTCGTCGGTGTCTCGTCCGGCTGATATCTGGGCCGAACATGCCCTGAAGTTTGCGACCTGGTGCCACGAAAGATTGCTGGAGCGGCCGGATGAGCTCACCTGGCTGGCAGATCGTGGCATTGGCCTTGAGATGGTCAGAAAATACCGTCTCGGCTGGAATCCAAGTCATGCATGGCGGGAGCGTCCGGCATGGGGCGTGAAACCGCAACGTAAAGCTGACGGCAAGATGAAAAAGCTCTGGTTGCCCCGTGGTCTGGTCATTCCTCTTTTGTCTGATTTTTCAGCAACAGCTCAGGTGCTTCGCTTGCGGATCCGGCAGCCGGACCAGTCGCCCCGTTATCTGGTCATTCCAGGGTCGAGCCGTGAACCGATGTGCAGCCGGGTTGCGGAAGGAATGGTCATAGTCGAGAGTGAGCTGGACGCAATCCTGCTTGATGGTCTGGCCGGGGATCTGGTCGGGGTGGTGGCCATGGGTAACGATACCGCCAAGCCGACAGCATCTCTGCTACCCGCCCTCAAGGAAGCGATGGTGATCATGGTCTCTTTAGACAGTGATCTGCCCAAGTATAACCCTGAGACGGGGAATATGGACATGCCGGGGGCTAAGGCTTCGCGCTGGTGGCTGTCACAGTTTCCTCAGGCGATCAGGGTGCCGGTGATCGGTGGTAAGGACCCCGGCGATGCATTCAAAGAAGGCGTTGACCTGCGCGGCTGGGTCATGGCGGCGCTGCCTGCCTATTTTCATGTTAAGGCGGAACTTGAGGCGGAAAAACAAAAAAAGAGGGACGCGCGCAAGGCCAGACAGCTTCTTCAGGCTGAGGAACCTGAAACGGTTCAAGCAGCTTCTTTGGTTAAAACAGTCACCCTGAAGAATGGCAGATCATTCTGCCTCACTTCAGATCGCGAGGAGTGGGAGAGGCTGACCGACGCCGGAGAGCTGGTTTTCTCCGAATATGAGATGAAACGCCTGCAGGCGGCTTGCCAGAATATGGAACCGGATGAACGCCTTGCCGCTGCCATGCTGGTGTTGGACGTTAAAGAAATCTTTGCCCCGGCCTGGATACGACGGGGCGAGGTTGTGACAAATGAAAACAACTGAGGAAATCACCATGACGAAAGCAGCCAGAAAAACAGAACTCCCCGATATTCACCTTGTTGAGAAAGAAGCGGCCCGTGTTGCTCAGGCCTATGAAGAGGTCAGAAAGAACAGGGAAGAAAACAGGCAAAGACGCAAGAATGGTGGCCGGAAGCCAGGAGTTCTCAGCCTGCTGGTAAAAAACGACAAGTCAGTTATCCGGATAATCAAAAAGGAACAGGCCTGCAAAAGGGCCATGAGCAGTATCAAACCGAAAGAATGGCGCAAACGTATAATGCACCTGCCGGAACCCTTACGGACCAAGGTCGGTCACATCATCTGGTGGGATTTCTTTGGCGCAAGGCGGGTGACTAAAAGATGGCCGCACCTGGATGACATTTTGGCCAATCATGCCATCCTGGTCGATGAAACTAGTTTCAGCCGGGATGAGCTGGTTTTAGCTCTTTACAACGCTGGCTATTCTGCCTGTGAGGCATTGAAAAGAATCAACGAGAGCTACACCGATGAGTGAGACTATCTTCAAATCCAAGATAGCCGTGCATCGCTGGCTGGAGGATAACGGCTGGCAGATCTCCAAATCCCAGTTCTATGACCATTGTCGGGATGGCCTGTTACGGCCCGCCAAAGCCGATGGCAAGTACCGGCTGAAGGCGGTGGAACGGTACGCCTCATTACATGTCAAAAAAGCGGAAACCGGCCAGAAAGAAAATGAGCGCGAAGAGAAGATGCGCGAGCAGAAACTGGAAATCGCCCTGCAGCGTGAGGAAGTCGGGCTCGAGCGGGAACGCTTCGAGCTGGAGGCCAAACAGGGCAAATTTATTCCCCGCGCCGAATTTGAGCTGGCCATCGTTGCCAGGGCCGTGGCCTTTATGGCCCATCTCAATCATACCATCCAGGCGAATGTGCCGGATTGGATTGAACTTTCCGGAGGTGACCAGACAAGAGCGCCGGAGCTGGTTGAGGCGATCAGCCGGGCGGTTGAACAGCGGATGGGCGATTTCGCCGCCGATGCAGAGTTTGATGTGATTTTGGAGGTAGGATGAATGAGCTGGCTCTTTTCGCAGGCGCTGGTGGCGGCATACTCGGAGGACAACTCCTTGGCTGGCGTACAGTCTGCGCAGTTGAGCGTGATGCCTACGCGTCAGCTGTTCTGGCGCAACGACAAAATGACGGACATCTCGATTTTTTCCCGATTTGGTCTGACGTTACAACCTTTGACGGTAGACCATGGAGAGGCGTTGTTGATGTGGTTTCTGGCGGGTTTCCCTGTCAGGACATCAGTTGTGCCGGAAAAGGAGAGGGTATCACTGGCTCAAGAAGTGGCTTGTGGAAAGAGTTTAAAAGGATCGTTTGCCAGGTTCGACCAACTGTCGTGTGGGTGGAAAACTCCCCAATACTCACTTCTCGGGGGATTGACGTTGTTCTCGGGGATCTGGCCTCGATGGGGCTCCATGCGGAATGGGGTGTGCTATCAGCGGAAGAAGTGGGAGCCCGGCATAAAAGAGAAAGAATATGGATACTGGCCTACTCCGGTCGCAGATGGAGACAGAAAGAAAAATTATGCGCAGGGGGGAACGAGTTTAGGGTACGCGGTAAGAAACTGGCCAACGCCTCAATCAAGGGATTACCGAACTGGAGAGGGACACAGATGGCTAACCCCCCAAAAGAGGTCGAGAAACTTAAACGACCGGGTTGCCCACGATGCAGGGTACAAAAACTATCCAACCCCTCAGGCAAACGACTGGAAAACCGGTGCGGATTACTCGGATGGACGGAGGAGCCACACCCCGCAGCTGAGACATTTGCAGACTGGTCAATTGAACCCGCCATGGGTCGAGTGGCTAATGGGGTGGCCTACAGGATGGACAGGATTAAAGCCATTGGCAACGGTCAGGTCCCATTACAAATGGCCGAAGCATGGCGTAAACTCTTGCAAAGGATAAAGGAATAATGACATCTCCAGCTCCCTCAACAGACATTTCCAAAACCCGTACCATCCGCCTGCGCACGGCGCCTTCATGGTTGCCGGAGAAATTCCGCCAGCGGCTTGAACGAATCCGCATCATCTTCAAGCCTTCCTCAGGCGAACGTCGCTTTTTCAGAAGGCGTAAGGTTGTGCCGCCTTCGTCCTGGGCGCCGGGCAACCGGGTCGTCACCTACGGTCCGCTCCAGGGTTCCCGCTGGGATAATTCTTTCATGCCGCATATGCGGGGCATCATGGATGCCAGTTTCTTCCCCTCTGTTCGGTATATCGGCAACTGCAAGGCACCGCAAACCGGTAGCTCAGCGGGAGCGGAAACCATGCTCGGCTATATCGCCGACATGCAGCCGGGCCCGGCCCTGATCACCTATCCGGACCGGGATACCAGCTCCAAGCGGTCTACCGATTACCTGCAGCCGATGTTCACCAAGTCGCCCCGGCTGCGGGCCATGCTGACCGGCACTTCGGATGATCTGGCTTCCCTCAGAATCAAGCTGCAAACCATGCTCATTTATATGGGTTGGGCTGGTTCGGTTACTTCTCTTGGTAACATTTCCGCCCGCTATCTGTTTGGGGATGAAGTGGATAAATGGCCGCGTAAGGCCAGTAAGAAAGAGGCCAATCCGCTGAAACTCTTTTATGAGCGTTTCCGGGCCTATAAATACGGCGGTAAATGCTGGCTTATCTCCACCCCGTCAGATACCGAAGGGCCGATCTGGGTTTATATGACCAGAGAGGCGCAGGTTATCTTTGATTACAAGATTCCCTGCCCCGAGTGCGGTCGGCTGCACACCATGTCCGATAAGCATATCAAGTTCGGTGAAGAACGGGATCCGAAGGCTATCGAAGAGCAGGACCTTGCCCGCTATGCCTTCCCCTGTTGTGGGGCACTGGTCGATGACCGGGGCCGGATCAAGGCCCTGCAACATGGTGTCTGGCATGCCCGCGAAGATGGCCGCGAGCTCTTTGCCTACCTGAAGGCCGAAAAGCCCCGGAAGATCTGTTTCCATTCTCCTGGCTGGATCTCTCCTTTAGTCGCCAACTCGGAGATTGCCGCGGCCTTCCTGCGTGGTCTTAAAGATCCCGAGGATATGCATTATTACGACAACCAGATCAAGGCGATTGCCCACATCCCATATCGGCAGAACCGAAAAGAAGAGACAATTTTAGCCCTCCGAGACGATCGGCCGGAAGGTCTGGTCCCCGGTAACGGTGTTGTTTGTACACTGGTGGCCGGAATCGATACGCAGGATAATTCCTTTTTCTTTTCCATTCGGGCCTTCGGTTGGGGGCTTACTCAGGAAAGCTGGCAGATTCGCCACGGTGAGGTGGACAGCTTTGAAGCCCTGGTCGAGATCTTGTTCAATCATGAATATCGTGATTCGGCGGGTCTCTATTATTCCGTCCACACTGCGGTCATCGATACTGGCGGGCATCGGGCTTCAGAAGTCTATGACTTTTGTCGCAGGTATCCGGGCAGGGTACTTGCCTATAAAGGGGCTTCCGGCCGCAAGCCCAATCCGAAATCAAGTACCGTTATCGACACCTATCCAGGGACCAAGGTCAGAATTCCAGGAGGGCTTGTCTTGTGGCTTTGCGATACCCACCACTACAAGGATCTGCTTGCCGCCAAACTGCGGATCAAAAAGGATGACCCTGGAGCCTATCATTTCCATAAAGACACTACCGAAGATTTTGCCAGACAGATGTGCGCTGAATATGTCGATGACCGGCGCCTATGGCAGTGTCCAAAGAACAAAGCAAATCATTACTGGGACTGCAGCGTTATGGAGCTGGTGGCAGCCGACCTGATGCAGCTCAAATATCATGAACGTGGAGACGCCTGATGGCAAGACTAAGTGTAGCATTAATTGCCGAGGCCAAAGAAAAGGCTTCGGCGGGGGTCGATTACTCACCCCGCTATGGCGCCAGCTGTCCCTGGTGCGGCAAGCGGGCCAAGATTACCAATACGACGCCGTGGGAAGACAGTATCAGGCTGCGATACCACCGCTGTCAGAATACCAAGTGTGTCCTCAATATCATGAATATTTCCATTAAGTCTATTGAGGTGGATACAGTCGGCAAGACGGAGACGGTGCGGTCATGATTGGCAAGAAGACGGTGGAGAAGAAATCTGCATTGAAGAAACAGTGCCCGGTCACCGGTGGCCTGATGTTGAAATGCACTGAGCGTGGCTTCCTGGAGGCCTGCGAGAAATACCGCAGCAACCTCATACTGAAGAAGGGGGCCAGAACGGAGTATTGCGACACATGCCGCGGTAAAATACCGGGGGAAGTCATCTTTGTTGATATGAAGAATTATCAGACCGGAGTTCTAAAGGCTATGCGCGAGACAGAGAAAAAGAGTTGTTTTTTATGTGGTGAGACAAAGAATCTGAAAAGCCAATATGGCCATGAGGTCTGCGCCTATTGCCAGATTATTCGCGTCCAGGCCAAGAACCGGCCGGATGTGCTGATCAAGGCCTTGCAGGAATGCCAGCAGTTGCCTGAAGAAAACATCGATGAAGGTTCGACCGGATTACAACATGAAATCGACCGACTGCGGACAGAGCTTTCGGTTGCCAAAAGCGCCTTGTTAAGTGGTGCCGGTCATGAGACGGTGCCTTCACTTAAAGCTGAACTGCTCGCCGCAAAGAGAAATTTGGATGCGGCCAATATCCGTATCCAGCAGCTGGAGAATATGGCCGGGAAAAGCCTGGATATTATCCGGCTGCAGGAACTCGCCTGGAAGTTCGCCGAAGGGGTGATCAGCGGTGAGGTTATCGGTGTTGAGGTGGAGGATATTCGCTTATTGCGCGGGTTACAATAAAGGCCTCAGGATAGCCGATAATGAACGGTTGATCGAAGGCGATAATACCTATTCACTTTAACAGGAAAGCAAACAGTCGAAAAATATGGGAACAAATCCAGCCAACCAGCTTGTTGTTTTGTACCCAAAGGTAGACCCAAATGGATATTGACAGCAAACTGCAGATCATCGGCAGCTATCACAATAAGCTGCTGCAGAGATATCATTCCCTCGGCACTACCATTGCCCAGCTGACCGCCAATGGCTGCATTGATGCCAAAGAACACTGGAAGGATGGCAAGTATCTCTGCCTGCTCTATAAGATGAAAGATGGGGCGAGAAGAAAGAAGTATGTCGGCAATCATCCCTTGCGGGTTGCTGAAGCCAGAAAGAAGCTGCAAAATTATAAAGACCGGGTTTCCTGCATTCTGACACAAGAAAAGGTCAAGGCCGATCTGGATGAAATCGAGACTGTGATTCATCAGCTGTTAACTGTCTGTTCCCGGTTCGATCTGGCCGCGAGATTTGCCCTGCAGGAAGAGCAGGATGGGGACAACGATTTTTCCTCGAGGCGCGGATCTGCCGAGGTGGTGTACCCAAAAAATTCCTGTACTGAGGCTATGGAACAAGAGAATGCGTGATAGTATTGATGACGTCGGTAGTCTAATATTGCCAGCTTACATCTTAATCATGCTCCTCTGCTGTCTGATAATGAATTGGGGCCAATTCAACATTGGTGATCTTTCTGATCTGAATATTTTGTAAATAAAATTATGTAACTTTCTCACTTACATTCTCCTTGAAAACTTATCTCTGTATTCCCTTGGACTCAGGCTGGTCCTGTTTTTAAATAATCTACGAAAAGTGCCGGCGTTTTCGTAGCCTATCTGTTGGGTTATCTCCTCGATACTGTCTAGCGTGGACTCCAGTTTTTTCTTTGCCAAGTTGATTCGGATGTTTTGGAGGTAGGTAAGTGGCGAGTCTCCTGTCGCCTGTTTGAAGCGTCTCTTGAAATGCCTGGAGCTTATACCGACATAGCTTGCAATTTCATTGATTGTTTTTACCTCACCATAATTGTTTTCCATGAATTGCTGAGCTTTCAATATAGCCTTGTCGTTGTGTTTAACCTTATGGCGCTCGAGAAAGTACGGTGCCTGGCTTGTTCGATTTGGATCAATGAGGAGTGCTTTTGCGCATACTTTTGCCAAATCTTCGCTCCCATATCGATGTATAAGGCTCAGGCTCAGATTTAAATAGGCTGTAGCCGCACCTGTACAGATCAGCCCATCCTCTTCCGTTAAAATCATTTCCGGTTTGAGTATCACTTTCGGAAACATATGCTGAAATTTTCTGGCGAACTGCCAATTCGTAGTTGCCAGATGTCCATCCAGTAGACCTGTTTCTGCCAGCAGAAATGAACCGGTGCAGACAGCAGCAATAGGAACTGCAGCTTTTTTATTCCTCACAAGCCAATTCCTGACTGTGTCAGTTAATTGTCTGCCCATTTTGGGCGATGGCCATACCGGCGGCAAAATAATGTATTCGGTGTTATCAGCTTCTGTAATGGTTTTGTGTACCCTGAGCTCAATACAGCCATTGCTAATGACAGGCTCACCATCGACAGAAACCAATTCTACCTCAAAGCGATTTTCTCGACAGCCGGTCAGTTTCTGATGCCAGAGATTGGCAACACCAAAGGTATCGAGCAAACCGACTATTCCCGAAGAAAAACAATCTTCCGTGATCAGAAAAGTAAACTTCATGTAAATCCTCTGCCGAAAGTTTGCGGTGTTAGCAGTTTAGCCTATGTCTCTTTTTGCACGATATTTGTCATAAATGCCACTTTATATATTATGAAGCAACGTATATCCTACCTTTACGATAAAAGTCTCGACATGTTTGTGGACCGTCATGAACCGAATATCCTTCAACTATGCTCACAGGAGTTTGCCAATGAAAGAATGGAAAAAGTCAAGCTGTGTTCTCTGCGCTCAGAACTGTGGTCTCGAGATTTTCATTGAAAATGGCATGATGACAGGAGTTCGGCCAGACAGAGAAAATCCACGAAGCGAGGGATATGTCTGTCGCAAGGGGATGAATGTCATGTATTACCAACATCAAAAAGACAGGTTGACGCAACCCCTGAAACGTATTGGAGACCAGTTTGAGCCAATATCCTGGGAAATGGCTATCAAGGAAATCAGTGAAAAACTTCTGCAAATTCGTGCGGACTACGGCCCACGCAGTCTTGCTTATATGGGGGCCAGCATGCAGGGCGGACATTTCGAAGCAGGGTTTGGCGTCAGCCTCATGAGGGCTCTCGGTTCGCAATATCTTTACTCTTCTGCCGGACAGGAATTCAGTGGCGCATGGTGGGTCAACGGGCGTGTGCTGGGTGGTCAACACATCTTGACGGTTCCCGATGAAAGTGAAACAGAGATGCTTGTCGCCTGGGGCTGGAACGGCATGCAAAGCCATCAGATGCCACAGGCTCCAAGAGTGCTGAAGAGTATTTCCAAAGACCCGCATAAACTGCTGGTGGTAGTAGACCCAAGAAAGAGCGAGACAGCCCAACTGGCTAACATGCACATACCTGTTGCTCCCGGTACAGATGCTCTGCTTCTCAAAACCATGATTACTATCATTCTCAAAAATGGATGGGAGAAGAGAGACTACATACAGAACCACGTTGAAGGGTTTTCATCGATATGTGGCTGGTTTAATGATATGGATCTGGATGCGGCGCTTGACGTTTGCCAGCTGGACAAGGGGCAAATCGTAAAACTTTGCCGGTTGATGACGACTAAGCGTTGGTGCATGCATCCTGACCTCGGCATCTATATGAACAGGCAAAGTGGGCTCGCTTACTATCTCCTCACGATCCTTGCCGCATTGTGTGGAGTTTTCGGAGTTCGGGGAGGTAATGTCATTCCAGGAATGATCCGGCCACTGGGGGGACATGTCGATGAAAGGTCCACAAAAGTTTGGCGCACGGTGGCCACCGGGATGTTTCCTGCTGCGGCAGGCTTTTATCCGCCTGCAGTTATACCAGAAGAAATACTGAGTAATCACCCGGAGCATTTAAGGGCAATTCTCGTCAATGGCTGTAATCCCCTGAGGTCTTACCCCGACACCTCAGCCTATGAAAAGGCGTTCACTGCCCTCGATTTACTGGTCGTTACTGATATCGTCATGAGCGAAACAGCCCGTTTTGCTCATTATGTGCTGCCTTCGCGTTCACTTTATGAATGTTGGGATGGGACCTTCTTTCCCTGGACCTATCCGGAAGTGTATTTCCAGATGAGACAACCCGCCCTGGATCCAACAGGTGAGTGCCTGGAACCCGCACGGATCTTTACCCTTCTCGCAGATGAAATGGGTTTGATTCCTGACATCCCGGAAGACGTTCGTCAGGCTGCGGGAGGCAGTCGTCTCGTGTTCGGCGCAAAACTCATGCAGTGGGCTGCCAAGGAGCCATCTATTAGCAGGGCTATGCCATTTATTCTTGCGAAAACTCTTGGTGTGGAATGGGACAGCGCAAATAAGGCCGCATTATGGGGAATGCTGATGACTTTGCCGAAAGATGCCAAGGCAAATGGTGTAAGGGCAAACTTTGCAGCAGGGCCTGATCAGGGAGACCGCATGTATTGCGCAGTTCTCGATAATCCGCAGGGAATCTGGCTCGGACTGGCAGAGACAGCAGAACCGATGGCCGGTCTGCGAACTGGGTCGCGAAAACTGGAAATATATATCGAAGAAATGGCAGCAGCGGTACTCTCCCTTTCCCCACAACAGGAACGTGAGGCAATAGCGCTAACTGGTGAATTTCCTTTTGTTCTCATGGCAGGGCGTCATACGCAGTACAATGCCAATACCCTCATGAGAGATCCGCAATGGAATGAGGGAAAACGTGCCTGCACCATTGCCATTCACCCTGAAGACGCTAGGAAGTTAAATTTTGTTGATTGTCAACAGGTTCGCATAACAACAGCAGCTGGCAGCGAAAAAGGCGAACTCGAGATCACAGAGCAGGTACGACCTGGGACGGTCATGATCCCGCACGGCTTTGGGACTCTATACGATGGCAAGGTTTATGGAGTGAACGTCAATCGACTTACCAAAAACACCAATCGCGATCGTTTCGGCACCCCGCTGCATAGATTTGTGCCCTGTCGTATCGAGGCAAATGATCTGCCGGACGAGATATAGCTCAGTCAACCGGTGATTACCCATCTGTCTACAAAAAAGGTGGGAGGGCAGAAACGACAAAAAAGATATATACAAAAATAGCGGAGATACCTGAACCGCTGGTGCCAACCGCTGCTGAATTTTTCGGGATAAGTGTGTCACAGTTCAATGCTAATCCTCTTCATGGACATCTGATCGTGGCGGGGCAACTGGTGTTTCATAAGGTTGTTATTATAATTTCGCCCGCCTTGCCAGTTTTAAAGGAATTACGACATTAACTCTGAATTACAGGGGGGTAGGAAGATAAAAACCTCAAACTCTCGTCGATTATCAGGAAGATTTTCTCAACTGGGCGAACTTTGACTTGGTTGTAGCCTTAGATTACATGGCAAGACAATGTACCGATTTTTATGGTTGGTCAGTCCTTCAGAGGCCATGGCCTCGGCCTACTGACTAGCCTTGACTACATATCCAATTTCGGATTAAGGGTGTTCTGTAATACCGCGATAAATCTCGATAGGGTTATTTCTGATTGATTTTGCTGGTATTTGCATTCTTATTAAAGTGCATCAACTCACTAAAGCTTTCAGCGACATAGTTAGCTAAAACATCTGCCGCTTGAGATATTCGATTTTTCGATTTTATAAGGGTGATTACAATAGAGGGAAGATCGGGAAAACCGTCAGATTGGCTAAGGACTCTAACGTCATTTGGTATTGTGTTTTTCCCGGAAACTGTGATTGCCAATCCACTTCTTACCGCCGAAATTATACCCGTCGTATTTTGACTCGAATACGCAATACGGTAGTTCTTGTTAGCTCCTTGGAGAGATTTAATTGCTATTTCCCGGTATATGCAGCCAAGATTGTATACTGCAAGAGGGACTGGATTTAATTCGTGAACCAGATGTTTTGATGATGTAATCCAGACAAGTCGATCTCGGCATATTGTATCCCCGCGTTTCGGTATTTCGCTATTACTGTTAATCAACAAGTCCAGTTGACCTGAATCAAACAATTGCAGCATATTTGCCGAAGGCTGACAGGTAACTTCAACTTCGACCTGAGGATGCGTTTTCGCAAAACGTGATAGCAGAATAGGCAGCAAAGGTTCTGCGTAGTCATCCGGTGCCCCTAATCGAACTCTCCCTGAAATCTCAGGTTGTTTCATAGCA
This sequence comes from uncultured Desulforhopalus sp., assembly GCA_963677465.1. GTDB lineage: Bacteria > Desulfobacterota > Desulfobulbia > Desulfobulbales > Desulfocapsaceae > Desulforhopalus_A. The sequence goes on from OY781976.1 coordinate 6,123,651, forward strand.
GAGACGGCTTCATCGTGAATTTGCAGAATACGTCTCGCGTACACCAGCAGATTCTGCCCCTCAGAGGTCAGAATCATTTTGCGGCCATTTCGTATAAAAAGAGAATGGTCTACAAGTTCTTCCAGTCTCTTTATCTGCATACTCACAGCGGATTGTGTCCTATGAACTATAGCGGCAGCATCCGTATAACTTCCACTATCTGCTGCGGTCATAAACGTTCTTAAGACGTCAGTAGGTAAATCCATTGCCTTTCCTTTTGAACCATTAGCGTCACAAATAGATAATATAAAAACTATTCGTTTCTCTTATGTCAAGAGGTACCTTATTCTTTAGTCTAAGTCAACTATGAGGTGCATTTATGAAATTCTTGTTTAGGAAAGGCAGTGTTGTGATGACTCGCCCCAGGCGCTTATTTTTCCAGAAGTGGATGAGAAAAATTTATTTCAAATTTCTAATCAGGAGGCAGTATCGGAAAAATTGGATAGATAGTTGTAGTTTGAGTGCGCACTTAATGAATGACCTTGGCTTTGACCGAGATGGCAACCCTACACAATGGTCTACTTTTTTCAAAGTCTCTTCCGTGTCCCATGAAGCTGATTCTAGTAGAGTCAAAAAGACACGTGTAGAAGGCAATTAGCAATGTTAGTCCTTTTCTTAGGTACGGAACATGTCAATGAAAATGAGACACCTTTGTGCGTAAATTAGACTCACTCGATCACAGTTACCGGGAATAGCCTATTGGATAGCTTTATCAAGATCGTGCCCTGCGGGTAACTCCGCTACGCTCCGTTAATCTTGACAAACCTATCCAATATGCTGAACCTGTTTTTATCTTTAAGAAAACAAAATGTTATTTTGTTTTCTCAGCAAGAGACAACTCTTTCGGCGGATTAATCCAGACCTCCTGTGGTGCTGGCAACGGTTGTGGGACCTTGCCCTTAAAACGGTTTGGGTGTTTTCTGAAAGCAACTTTAAGAACCTCGGCACGTTTTTGTATGACCTCTTTGTCCAGACAGTAATGGACCTGCTCGGGAGTCAGTAAACCAATGCCTGAATGCATATGTTCACCATTATACCAGGTGAAAAAATCATGGCAAAAGTGACGGGCATCCTGTATTGAGCCGAATGTTCCAGGAAATTCCGGGCAATATTTCAGCGTCTTGAACTGCGCTTCCGAAAAGGGATTGTCATTACTCACATAGGGGCGATTATGGGTCTTCGTTACGCCCAGATCGGCCAAGAGAAAGGCAACGTTTTTTGATTTCATACTGCTGCCCCGATCGGCATGGAGCGTCAGCTGGTCCGGTTTGATTTGCTGTTTTTCACAGGAGTCCTTGATGAGACGCTTAGCCAGAACAGCCTGTTCACGGTGCGCGACCATCCAGCCGACCACATACCGGCTGAAGATGTCCAGAATGACATAGAGGTGGAAATACGTCCATTTGGCCGGTCCTTTCAACTTGGTAATATCCCAAGACCATACCTGATTGGGGCCGGTGGCTAGAAGTTCTGGTTTTTCATAATGGGACCGAGTTACCTGCCGCCGCCGTTCACGAACCTCGTCATGTTTTGTCAGGATTCGATACATGGTGCGGATGGAGCAGTGATATATTCCTTCGTCCAACAAGGTGGCATACACCTGAGAAGGCGCAAGATCACGGAATCTCGGTTCGTGCAGAACATCTAGAACTTTTTGCTCCTCCGCACTGGTGAGCGCCAATGGTGGTGACGCCAGACGGACCTTGGGCTTGGCCACTGTCAGGTTTGCAGTCTGGCGATAATAGGTGGCTCTGGGGATGTTAAAAGCAGCGCAGGCAGCCTTGGTGTTGGTCTGACGACTGAGTTCAGCAACAGTGGTCATGAGTTCTCCTCGTTGCTGTTGGGCTGTGAGATCCCCAGGATTTCTGATATTTTTTTTTGAACTTCGATTATAGTTTCAGCTTGTTTGAGCTTTTTGGCCAATTTGGTATTGTCCCGCTCCAATTCGGCAACACGTTTTGCCAAGGGATTAACCTCATGTTTTTTTCTCCCTCTCTTTTTGGGAGAAAGTCCTTTGAGTGCGCCTTCCTGTAATTGCCGTTGCCAGGTGCGGATGTTTGAATAATACAGACCTTCCCTTCGCAGAAGCGCACCAATTTCGCCGGACTTGCTACAAGCATCAACTTCTGCCAGAACGCTGAGCTTGTATTTTGCCGTAAAACGCCGCCGGGGTTTCGTTTCCAGCACTTCTGGATCAGGTCGTTTTGGCTCTTTGTCGGTCATTGATGCTGGATGTGAATGTTTTGCGCTGTGTATGGATTTTGTTTTAAATTGCATGGAGAATTTCCTACCCGCCCTACACTAATTTTTCAAGGGGTAGGTGTCTCACTTACATTGACACAGAGGGGGTATGAACAATAAGGTTCTTTCTGATACTCTATAGATTAGTTCACTCCTGAATCGAGATATGTTAAAGCAAAACTTCTCTGTGTGATGCCAAAAAAATACAAAGCCCCTGGCAACTTTGATATAGTTGGGGCTTTGTGTTTTGTGAGGAAATTTCTTTGGTGGTTAATTCTATTGGCTAGTGTCTGCCCTAGCTGCAACAATTTTTCCTGATAGGTGGTGCAAAGACAACTTGCTGCGCGTTTTTTTCTCTCTTGCCAATGAAGTGAAGTCCTCCGTAAATGACCGCTAACATTAGAAATGCAAGGGTAATATAGAAAAGGTTATGTCCCTCTGTAATTTGGTAGAACAGCGTTGCAACGGCCCACGCCAGCATGGTGCTGTATGCCGCCATAACTCCAGCATAAAAGCCTCCCATTTCTTGCCGTGCCGCACCAATTACCGCGAGGCAGGGGAAATACATCAAGACGAAAAGTAAATAGGCAAATGCCGAATATACCGTGAAGTAGGTGGCTATCTGCTTATAGATGGCAGTGTCTGCACCAATCTCGGCCGATATGGCCTCGCTGTCCTCACCGATAAGACCAATACCAAGAATATCGAAAGAGCTAATTATCCCAAGGAAGCCATCGATTACAGTTGAAAACGCCTCTACCGTCTTCCCGGTAATATCCAGTCCGACACCTGTGGCTTCGACGGATTTCTCAGGTGCATTTTGTTCCATCGTGGCATAGAGCGAATTGAGAGTGCCGACGATGGCTTCTTTTGCAAAAAGACCGGTAAAGAGAGCAACCGAAGCAGGCCAGTTTTCTTTACTTATTCCCATAGGCTCAAAAACAGGTGCTATCGATTTTCCGGCATAAGCTAAAATCGATTCCTGTGAATCTTCGTTACCAAATGAAACCTCACCCTTTTTATACCCTATGGAATTAATCACGCTCAGGACAAAAACTGCGGCTATGACAATGGTGCCTGCCCTTTTTATGAAATTTCTCATCCTGAGCCAGGCATTTTTTAAAACAGCTCTGGTTTGCGGCGTATGATAGAGAGGCAGGTCAATAACGAAATGAGATGGGGTGCCCTTGAAAAGGGTATTTTTTAGAAAGTAACCAGTGAGAATTGCCATAAACACGCCTGAGAGATAAATCAGAAAGACTGCTAGTCCTGAGTAGGCACCAAACAGAGCGGCACAAAAAAGCGCATAAACTGGCAAGCGCGCTCCACACGACATAAAAGGTGCCATAAAAATGGTCATAAACCGATCTCTTTTGCTGTTTAAAGTTCTCGCAGCCATAACTGCAGGCACAGTGCAACCAAACCCCACAATCATAGGAATGAATGCCGAACCCGGAAGACCAATTTTTCTCATAAAGCGATCTGCTACAACCCCAACTCGTGCCATATAGCCGAGGTCTTCAAGGATGGCTAAAGCAAGAAACATGAAAAAAACCACAGGCACAAAGGTAGCAACTGTCTGACATCCTGAACCTATCCCCGTTGCAATGGCAACAAACCATTCCGGGCTTCCAAGAGATCCTAGTAGAGCCCCTGGAATATCAACGAACAGTAGGCCGCCGATAATATCAAAGAAGTCGATGAAAACAGAGCCCAGGCCGATTGCAAACCAGAATGTGATAAACATCGAGCCAAGAAAAATGGGGACCGCCGCGAATCGGTTCATTACTATATTGTCAATCTTATTGGTAAAATTCTCGCGTCTATCTTTCCTCTCCTTAACCACTCGACTACATATTTTATCAATGAGACTGAATTTTTTTACAGTATCCAGGACTTCTGAACGAGAAATGTGTGATTCGTGAGCTGGCAGATGCTCAATGGTTTCTTCAATTTGTTTTATTGCGTTAATTACACTGCCTTTATCAACACCGATAACAGGGATAACCGGGAGGCCCAGATCTTTGCTGAGTCTTTCCTTGTCGATATCCAAGCCTTCTTTCTCAGCGACATCAGTCATATTAAGAAGAACAATTATTTGGTTGGTCCTCTCTTTAAGGTCCATAGTCAAAAAAAGATTCCGAGAAAGGTTTGTTGCATCAACAACATTGAGAATGAGATCATATTCACCTTCTCTAATGACCCGTTCTGCCAGTTTTTGATCCTCGGAGTCAGGGCTTAGGTTATATGTGCCTGGGAGATCGACAAGTTCTATTTTGCATCCTTGAAGGGGGAAGGTCCCTTCAAATTTTTCCACCGTAACTCCCGGCCAGTTTCCGACTTTTTGCCTGGAACCGGTAAGGCTATTAAAGAGGGTCGTCTTTCCACAATTAGGGACACCAGCTATGGCGATTCTTGATATCTTGTGCATTTTATAACTCCTGAACCAGAATCTGTTGCGCTTCTTTTTTCCTCAGAGCAATGCGACTTCCTCGAATTTGGTAGACTATTGGATCGGAGAGATGAACGGGAGCAAGTTCTATTGGTGTTCCTTCCACAAATCCCATTTTATGGAGTTTTTCCGTATAGTCAGATGGATGGTTTGTAAATCCTGATACCTGGTAAGCTTTTCCTTTGGTGATATCAGCGAGGTTGATGCTTTTGGACATTATAGTCCTCCTTTCTCTAGTGAAAATTATCTGTGAATGCTCTTTAGACGTTTGTCGAGATAGACCTTTTTACAGTTCAAGGTATCTAGCCTATTAAGCATCCGGTTGATTTATCAATGAGATGGGAATGTAACAAAGACGAAAATTATGTTCAACAAATTTAATAAGGGTTGCCTAATTTAATTTGTTTTGAAGTAGTTTGAAGGGATAAGTCTGATCTGCAACAGGAAGCGAGTATATTGTTCAACGATCGGGGGTAAGTGCTCTTTACAAAGCCGTTGGTGACAGCTTTAAAAAAAAAATAAACAGATTCGCTTGAACGCTGACGATTTAAGCGGGAGTAGTCACTATGTTACCTTTTTAACAAGTCTAATTTTAAATCATAAAATGAAAAAAAATGGTTGACACCAATTGGCAACATCTGTATATTCCCCCCTCACTGTTCAGCATGAACGGGGAAGGAATCTCAGGCTGCCCTACATGGAGTCTGTACGGCAAAAATAACAAAATTTGCTGAAATTCTGAACTCATACGAGAAGTCGTGTTATCCTCGGTAGCTCAGTTGGTAGAGCAGGTGGCTGTTAACCACCTTGTCGGCGGTTCGAGTCCGTCCCGGGGAGCCAAGTCATCCAAGCTCGATTTTCAAAATCGAGCTTTTTCAATATAGTCGGGGCGTAGCGCAGCCTGGTTAGCGCGCCTGCCTTGGGAGCAGGAGGCCGTAGGTTCGAATCCTACCGCCCCGACCATTTTTCGATTTAAAAGCCAATCACTTACATAGTGGTTGGCTTTTTTCGTTTCCCGACCCCCTACCTCGCATTTGACGTTTCTTTGACGTTTTGAATTCTGCTGTCAGATAAGCGGCAGTTTTTATTCTTGTTGCATCCATCACTAATTAGCTCTCCTCCTCAAGTTTATAAAAGTACTACTTTGTGGAGAAGTGGTCGTATTTGCAGCGTAATATCTTTATATGCTGTATCGTTTGGCTTTGGTGGTGGAGTGAGTGTGACTGATGTTCATAAGCTTTTGGAGGAGTTGAAATGCCTGTAAAAGATCTGCATGCAACAATTTTCGATGAAGGTACTTTGGTTAAACTGGAGCTTTTCCAGAACTATCTAGAAGAGTGGCTACCTGTTTTCATACACTCAAAAGGTTTTGCATCGATCAATATTATAGATTTTTTTGCAGGGGCAGGCACTGATGCAGGAGGAACACCTGGCAGTCCATTGTTGATTTTGAGTACGATAGAAAAACATGTAAGTGCTTTGCCTGAAGCTGGTTTGTCGGTCAACTTGATCCTCAACGATTTTGAAGTTGATAAGTATGAATCCTTGATCGAAGTAGTAAATGAAAAACTAGCCAGTAACCAGAATTTGCAATCCGTGGTAAGGATTCAATTTTACAATGAAGATTTTGAAAAACTGTTTTATGAAATTGTACCAAGTATCAGGAAGGGGCCCAATCTGATTTTTATCGATCAGAATGGGATAAAGCATGTTCGCGAAGAAGTGCTAAAATCACTCGATTCACTTAATCGAACTGATTTTCTATTTTTTATATCATCTTCGTATTTTTTGAGGTTTGATTTTGAAACCTATTTTCCCGACTTGAAGAAGACAATCAACCTGGAAAAACCTGCCAATATTCATCGTGAAATACTGTGTTACTACAGGAACATGTTACCACATGATAGTGATGTGAAGCTTTATCCTTTTACGATCAAAAAGAGTGGGGGCTACTATGGGCTTGTTTTTGGCTCACAGCACTGTCTGGGAGTGCAGAAATTTTTAGGAGTATGCTGGAAGAAAAATAGAGTTAATGGAGAGGCAAATTTCGATATTGATGATGATTACAAATGTCGACAGCCAAGTCTTTTTGGCGATAACAGAATGACTAAGTTAGAGCAATTTGATAAGGAGTTATGCTGTTTTATCGTCGATAGAGGAGAAGTGACAAACCAAGATGTACTTGAGTTCACTCTGTCAAAAGGATTTGAACCAAAGCAGGCTGCAGTTACTCTGAGGAAGATGCGAGATACTAAGATTATTGAGCATTTCTCGTATCCTAAGATTGGGTGTGAGCAAGTATATAAAAAGAGTGATATTGTTTATTTTAGGAAGATACATTGAGTAGATCAAAGATCGAATGGACTGAGGTGACGTGGAACCCCGTCACTGGTTGTAGTGAAATTAGTGAAGGGTGCAAGAACTGTTATGCTAAGAGAATGTCAGCACGATTAAAAGCGATGCATTCGAGTAATTACCAGAACGGTTTCGAAGTAACTTGTCACTCTCATGCTTTAAGCACCCCTCTATCATGGAAAACCCCACGAATGGTGTTCGTGAATTCCATGTCAGATATTTTTCATGAATCAGTTCCCGATAGTTTTATAAAAGACATATTCAATACTATGAATATGTCTACCCACCATACTTATCAATTGTTAACGAAAAGACCTGAACGGTTAGCTGCTATCGATAAAATTATAAAATGGCAAGATCACATTTGGATGGGGGTTACTGTTGAGTCCGGACGCTACAAGGATCGAGTTGATTATTTAAGATCATGCAAAGCTAAGAATAAGTTTTTGTCTATTGAGCCATTGATAGACCGAGTTGGTGAAATAGATCTTGATGGGATTGACTGGGTTATAGTCGGTGGTGAGTCGGGACCAGGCTCTCGGCTTATGAAAGAAGAGTGGGTAGTAGAAATTCGAGACCAATGCCTTGACTCAAGTACCCCATTCTTTTTTAAACAGTGGGGAGGAGTGAATAAGAAAAAAGCAGGAAGGTTGCTCAATGGAAAACTATGGGATGAATATCCTAAAGGCATGAAAGTGTAATGGTACCAGATTGTTACGTTTGTAGTCGTAGGAATTGATAAGGAGAGGATAAATCAACACAATACTCAAAAGGTCTGCGGAGTTGGAAAAGACTTTAACTGACCTCCTTAAAATGACCTATCTCGATCACTCCATGCGTGCTGAATCGAGCAGGATAATGTGCAGCGTATCTTTTGAACATGCTGAGAGTGCAAAAATACTACTCGCTACGAGGAATTTTACTTCTGCACTAGGCCTTCTCCGCATGCAGTATGAATCATTTGTCAGAGCAATGTGGTTGTATTATTCCGCCTCAGATATTGCCGTTTCAAAGCTCATGGCTGACCTTACAAATGAGAGTGCCAAAAGAGCGAATAAAATACCCATGCTCAGTGAAATGCTGAAAAATCTTGAAGGCAAGGCTCCACAGGTTGCTATGGACCAGTTACTTGAATTCAAACAATACTCTTGGAAGCCTCTTAGTTCTTATGTTCACGGAGGAATACACGCCATAAATAGACATAGTATAGGCTATCCTGAACCGTTACTTATTCAGGCATTAAAAGCGTCTAATGGCGTTTCAATGATGGTTGGAATGCTTTTAGTAATACTAGCCAAAAATGGTATGAATACAGGACTTATCCCAAAAATCCAGTTTCAATATATAGATTGTTTGCCTGATTTTAAAGTACCTATTCTATCAAATTAAGATGACTGAACTGCTGAAAATAAGTGTTTATATTAGCACGTTAATTATCGCTATATTCATTTCAATCCCAGCTCAAGCACGCCTCTACGAAACACCCTCCGAAGCCAAAGCCCGATACGGAGCGCCTGTAGAAGAATCGTCCGTTATCATGGTACCACTCCTCAAAGGAACAAAAGAACTCCACTATCACCATCACGGGTGGCGAATCCGTTCAGCCTTCATAAACAATCAAACAGCCATCATTTCTTACATGAAATTGGCCCGACAGAGTACACCGGAAGCTGTCCTGCATAAAGATGAAATGAACGCAATATTGGACGCTGAATCTGGCGGCTACCAGTGGATAAGAGTCAAGAAAGGAACAAGGATTACTAACTCACGGAAGTACCAAAAGTATTTCAATATCTCAAATCGAGTATGGACACGAGGTGACGGATCTGTAGCGTGGGAGAGCGGTAATAGTGCTATTTCCGTTATATCCAGAGAGGGATTGAACTATGAAGTCCAATCCCAACACCGGAAAGAAAATCAAAGGAAGGCGAATATAAAGCATTTTTGAAAAGGTCTAGGATCCTAGACCCCGTTACCATTTAACTGACTGGCTCCTTACGGATCCAAAGCCGATGTCACCTGATTTGTTAGGCAGCAACTGAGGAATGGTCAACCAGTAATAAAATACGGGTCCATGACAACTTCTTGTTCCTCACGTTCATTGAAATAGAAAAAGATATCACCGGCTGTAACTTCCAATTCCATGACTCCAAAGTCACCGGTATTGCTCCCCAATAAACTTTTATGCCTCTCAACAAACCACTCTGCTTTGCTCTTGCTCAAAGTCCAGCTTAAACCAAGTTCCTCGTGAATATCTTGGCCACGATATACCATGAATTTGTTTCCAACCTCTGGTGGTAAAGGATCTCCTGCAGCCAGCAGCCTATCACGATTACACCAATCAAAAAGATTAACCCATGTTTCAAGATCATATGATCGGACAGGAAAATGGAGCATGGTGTAAAAATGAACAATTATATTCTCCAACTGACCAGACTCATATAATCGTTCTATATTGTTTTCTATGAAAAGCATTCGCTCGCTTCTTGGTACAATTCTAGCAGCTTTGAAAGCATTTTTGGTCTTTTGGATTAATTGTCTTGCTCGGAAATCGCAGGCAAAATCACTGGAGCCCATACTAAATTCAATGTCTTCTAAATTCCAATTATTCATTATTCATACCCATAGTAATTTTGAATCCTACAAGGAGTAGGAAGGAGGAGCTATACCTCTGTACCACTCAACTGCTCACGCCAAAAATTTCCAAGACACTTAGATTGAGCTTCTGTCGAATTGTCGAGGTGACCTGCATACAGTTCAGTGGTCTTCTGCTCATCGTGACGAAGGAAAAGTTGCATTTCAGCTAAACTTGCACCTTGTTGTTTCAATATTGACGCCGCTAAATGACGGAGTTGATGAAGCGAAAAATGATCAACACCAGCTTTTTGACACAGACGAGCAGTAAATTTATTTAGAGACATGTAGCGGTCTTCGACGTACTCTTTTCTTGAATGACTGTAGTAACGATGCCAGAAAACATAATTGACTGTCGGGTGCCGCTGATCATGTCGCCGTTGGAAAATTTCAAAAAGCTCATCAGACATAGAATGCAAAGTAACCTTGGGAATTTTGTTACCTGTTTTCATGGTGGTCAGCTTGTAGGTCCGTGTATCCAAGTCTATATCATTCCACGTAAGCGTTAATAATTCATTTTTCCTCGCACCTGTAAGTACATACGCCATGATAAGATCGTACTGGTCTTGATTGGCGACAGAGAGGACTTTTTTGACTGTTTCTATTGGTGCTGGTTTGGGACCACCCGTTGAGTGAGGAAGTTTATCTATAACGGCAAATACATTCACAGTATTGGGAGGTAGTAGCTGCATTTTTATGGCCCAATTCCACATGGCTACTCCTTCTTTCCGATATGAATTAAAGGAGTTATTGGAAAATTTCTTCGCTCTCTTCATGAGGTAACTGTTCACCATGAAAGATGTGATGTCCTGAACGGCAATTTCTTTTCCCCATTCCTTTATAATCTCCTTGGAGAACCTCTTTTTCTTCGGAAAGGTATCATGTCCGACACATTTACCTTCTTGGTCTTTGAGATAGTGGGTGCAGAGGCTAAGTAAGTCCAAACGGATCACTGTGGTCGTTGACTTTTGTGAATTGATTTGTCTTTTCAATTCGACTTCCGCTTTCTTCGCTTCTGATTTGGTTGTCCAGCTGGTCTGATTCCACCCTAATTTTTTCGGGGTGTAAAGAACCTTGTCCTTCCATACTTTCACATAATACCGCTTCGTCTTTTGGTTTTTGGAGATTGGCATAGAGTACTTCCTTCAAAATCAGCTTCTTATTCGCAATTGTAACACCGCCCAAGTCTTCCCAATGGCTATATAGCCATCCTTGTGTAATCGAAGGTGGCATCAGTTCAAGAACCTCTTTCACTGAGAGGATCTCACCTTGCTGAAGGTGTATGTGAGTGGTGCTCGTTTCCATGTCCTATTGAATAGCACATGAAGAAACGAGGATCTGTCATTGAGTGAAAAATTATTCTTTGCTAAAATATACTGAATAAATTTTTCACATTCACGGAGAGGAGGCAATTATGACAGAAAGTATATATTCACATAAGAATCGGAAATACAAACCATTAACAGAACAATGCATGAACGATTTGCTGTCTTTTTATAATGATATTGAGAAGATTATAGAGGCGGATGGGGCATGGTCACTTGAGGATCTCAAGACGCCAATTGAGACGTTTAGCAGGTCAGTTGCTCATATATTAAATAGAGGCGAAGAAAACCCAAAATCACAATTGACCGTTACTGTAAGAGGAGCGAGGAAAATTAAAAAATATAATCTCCATGTAGGAGGTTATATTTTTGAGCTATCAAAAAATGAAATTAAAACAATCTATAAGATACTGAAAAATATTAAAGAAAGTATCCAGCTAGGAAAGAATGAACGGGAGCATGCCAACCATTTTTTGTTTTTAGGAGAACAAAGAGAAATATCGAGCAATATTGTCAATGAACTAAATGCCTTGCCCAAAAGAAACCTTGCTGGAATGGTCAAGGGTACTCTTATTCCAGCAAAAAAATTTGAAGAACGAGCAATTAAATCAATAAAAACAGGTAGCGATTATTCTGCAAAAGAAGATGGGTTGGAAATATTTACCACCACTAATTTCTCATATGTGCTTATTCCTTTGAGTGAAGTTGGATATGAAATTCTTCAAGCTTTTCACGGTAAAAATAACCGCAAGCCAGAAAAGTTGAGAGAACCTGTCTCATTAGGAGGGTATACTGTTCAATTGAAATTTCGAATTCCTAGTATATTCAACGAGGAATTTGAAAGACTCACTCAGGTAGTATTTTCACTATTAATTCAGTATTATGTGAGCTTTCACAATTTTGATGAGATAACAACTTGTCGCGAGTGTAATAAACTAATATTCAAAAATACTAAGGGGCTGGATCTCTGCTTAAGCAAAAAAAAGAATTCTTGCTATGGAAAATATTGGAAAATAAAAAACCCAAGATCAGCAAGCAAAACGAATTGTCGAAAAAATCAAAACATATGGATTGAGAGGAATACCGGAAGAAATAGTTTGTGGGAACCAGATCCTAAAAAGCCAAAAGAACTGGGACCAAAAGATTTAAAATTAGAGCCCAAAGCATGTCTTGAATGTACGGTTAAAAAATATCCTCCTGGTGGTCAGTGCCCATTACTAAGGAAGAATGTTCCAAATTTTGATGAAATCGTTGAAGAGTACCATAACAAGGAAAAAGGATATCGTGAAGCAATGAGGTCATAGCATGTCTATAAGTAGAGACATTGTGTGTGAAAAAGAATAGCGGTAAAAATATATGCGGAATAAATTTTCACATGCAGACAGATTTCAATGACTCCATACGTTAATTTGTGCGGAACAGTTCAAGGAATCAACCCACGGTGGGTGGTTCCAGTTAACTGAAACACGCAAATATGGAGTTCAATATGTATCAGGAACAAACAGCCACTGCCAACAATCAGAATTCCGAAGGCTTCTTCAATCTGTACGATCAACAGGATTTTGAACAGGTTGAGCAACCTACTACATCCACTGACAATCTGACTGATTTTTCAGCAATTGACCTATCCAAGCAGCCAAACGAAAATGCTACCGAGGGCTTTTCAGCTCACACAGTTCAGCATCAAACGGAGGAACTTTTAAGGGTCTCCAAAAAACAGAACTCTAAAATTCACAATGAATTCAAAGAATTTCTGGAGCTTGATCCTAAAGAATGCGAACTTGAGGATCTTGAGCGTGGGCGTCATCTTTTCCGTACGTTTTCCCAAACGCAAGCTGTTATTCACCAATCTGCCGTAGGCATTGGAACCTATTGGAAAATACAAGAAGGTCGCCTTATGGATAAAATACTGGCGATCAACGATGAAGTAGGTGACCTGGGACGTGAGGAGTTCGCTGCCAAAGCATTTCCGTATAAAAAATCGACGCGTTGCTCCTACATACAAATTGGTAAAATCGCGGGTGGCGAAAGTTACTCCTTCCTCGGTATAAACTTTATGCGGAAGGTGACTCCGGCTATTGAAAAAATGAAAATACAAGGACCAGACCAGATCAAAGCACTATTGGAGAAATTTGATGAAGAATGTGATTTGAGTATTGGTCACAATAAATTTAAGGAAAAATTACAGAGTATTCTAAAACAAGTCCTTAATTCAGCGGATGATGAGGAGGCAGCACCGTCAACTCCTACTGAAGCTGATGAAAATGATGAGGAGGTAGCACCGTCAACTCTTACTGAGGCTGATGAAAATGATGAGGAGGCAGCACCGTCAACGCCTAATGAACCGGATGCAGGAGGAACTAACGGGAGTGGAAATAATATTAAGACCGGAAAAACTGCAGGTGGGAAGACGAAAATTCTTGATGAGGATTCAGTCCATCGCGTTTTAGCCATTCTCAACAGTTCTATCCGCGATCTCTTGAAACTAGATCCTCCGAAAGAAGCCTTTGACATGCTGCTGTTCGATGAAGCTAAAGAACTCATTGAACAGCTTGAATTATACGTAAAAGGTGAAAGCACAAATTAGCAATTAAGGAAAATAGAGCCAAGCAGGCGATTTTCATCGTCCGCTTGGCTTAGAGGAGATAAGGATGCGCATTTATTTATCTTCCTTGACTATTCCGGTATTGCTTCACCTTCACCACTTATTTCCAAACAGGAAAATCAATGTATTACGATCATTCGCTTTGATGGATCCAGATGAACATTTATTCTATGACGGAAGTATAACAAACATCGAGAGTTTGATGTTTGACAGTGGAGTATATACCAAAGTTAATGCAAAGTCGGGGAATTATGGCCATGTAACACTTGATAATTACATCAAATACCTACAAACTCACAAACACCATTATGAATTTTATTCGAATTATGATGAAGATTTTACAGCCCGAGGATTTAAAACCAACTTGCAGAATTTGGAACAAATGCGATCTGCTGGGTTAGATCCTTTTCCAGTACTGCACGATTATTACATGAGAGAACTTCGCCATTATTTAAATAATGATTTCGAATTTATCGCATTGGGCGGTCTTAGAATACCAGGTCGTAAAGGACAACAACGTAAAGAAAGCCATATCAGCTACGCAATGTCACAGATACCAACAGATAAAGTCAAGACACACCTATTTGGTGCATCCTCTTATAAACTGCTGGTAAAATATCCATTTTTTTCATGCGACAGCAGCTCTTGGGCACAAAATAATAAATATGGCTTTGTTTTATATTGGAATTGGGCATTACAGGACAAAGAGGATAAAACGGAGAAGCTCTTTTTTATCGACAAGATTCGCGATTATTTCCGCACAGATCGCAACTACTGGGAAACTTATGGAGGAAAATCTGGAGTTGAGAAACGAGAAGCGTTTATCAACAATTTAGGGTTTACGTATTATGATCTCATGGGACCGAGAAGCCATCATTATAGAGCCTTGTTGAACGCCATCTACTACCTGACTCTAGAAGATGTCATAACTGCAAAGTGGAACAAGGTGAGTCGTAAAGTAGCCTGAAAACAGAAAGAAGAAAAGAACCAAGACCGCCGCCTTTAAATTCGAGGTTGGCGGTTTTTTTATGTCAAAACCTCAGTCCAAAATCAATCATGATCAGCTGGAGTGACGGTTCCTGAACGATTATCGACCCATTTTATTTTGGACTAGTAAAAGTTCCACTTCATGTGCTTTTCAACTAAAACATTTTTGTAAAGATATAAATATATGAAATGGCAGCGAAATGTCAATCTCAAATTAAGGAGCATGAAAATGAACAAAGCCCATTCATCAACTGAAAAACTTTTTAAGCAACTTCTCGAAGAACATCAATTTCAAGGAGGTAAAAAACAAAAGCAGAATTCCAAAGAACTTCTTCTCAAAATGGTAACCGAAGGACACAATTTCTATTATGATCGTAATAATGTAACGTATATTGAAGTAACAGATACTCAAGGGGGCGTATCTGGATCAACGTACCTTATTCCCATAGAATCTGATCAATTCGACCGCTGGTTAATATCCGAAGCACATAAGGCGCATAATCTATTTCTCGATAACCATAATCTGCTGAAGACGATCAAAGTGTTAGTTTCTGCTGAAGCAATTAAGAATGGAACCCCAACAAGTCTTCACAACCGAATTGCCACAGTTAATGGAGCAATTTTCGTCGATATTGGCAGCAATGATCGAAAAGTCATCAGAATCGATAAACACGGTTGGAATGTGGACAACTATAAAGTCTTTTTCAAACGTCATAAGGAAATGGCAGAGTTGCCTTTACCTGAGCGAGGAGGAAACATACAAGAAATAGTCGAATTCATGCCTCCAATACCGAAACGAGATCGGTGTTTGGCTCTCAGCTGGTTGATCGCATCTTTTTTCTCGGAAATTGAAAGAGCTTTTCTTCTTGTAGAAGGTGAAAGGGGAACAGGTAAAACGACTTTGGCCAAGTTACTAAAGTCATTTATCGATCCGGCACACGGTCAAGCTCTTCCTTACGTAGACAATGTGCAAAGCATTGCCCAAATCCTTGACCACCACTGTATACCTTTCATAGACAATGTGACCAAGATAAGCCAGAGCGTTTCGGATCTCTTCTGCACAGGTTATTCGGGAGCATCATATTCTAAACGGAAACAGTATACCGATGACGATGATTTCATTTTTAACATCACAGGTAACATCATCTTTACTACGATTCGTATGACCAAGCCGAAAAGTGATTTCCTCAGCAGATGCTACAAGATAGAAACCAACATGGATGATGATACTTACCGGAGCAGACTTCTATTTGAGAAAAAGTTTGAAACAGCTAAAGGCAAAATCTTTGGTGCTATCCTTGATTGTGTCGTGAAGACAATGATTGAAGTTGAGAAATCAGCACCAGTAACAAAATTTAGAACTGTTGATTTTGACCATTACGCTTCGTGTGCCGCTGAAGTAATGGGTTACGGAAAAGAGCTATTTTGGGAAGCACGTCAACATTCTGAAGTCATTAAGAATAAGAGTATCACAGATGCAACACCAATAATTCTGGCAGTGAGCAATTACTTGAAATGCCATGGGTTCCGCTACTGTGGCCCGATTGGTAAACTGTTGCAGCAGTTACCAAAAGATTTGCAGATCAGTGGAGATATTCCAAACACGCCAAAGGTTTTCGCTCGAAGAATAAATGAAATTCGACCAGAACTAACAGCAGCCGGTATCATCGCAATAAGACATCCTAATGACAGCAGTGGTTCTAGATGGGAATTTCTCTTGAAAAACGATAATCTTGATGAAAATCGCGAGCTAGAAACATTTCATGAGCCATCTCAACAGCAATCGCCAATAAATGATGGTGCTGAACTACAGAAACCTACGACTGATGAAAATAATAATTCAGAAAATAAACCAGTTATCTACCAGAATCCGTTCCTTCTCAATGAAAATGATATTCAATCCTTAAGCGATGACATATCTGCCAATCAAATAAGTGGAGTCGTGAGCGATTTGGATGAAATCTTGGGCTTTGATAAAAAGTAGGTTTCGACAGTGCCATTTGCAGTACTTTGCCCCTTCCCCAGTAAAGGTGACTCTACGCACCAGTAGCATCTACCAATAGGTTCTCGATCCTCATTAAATTACTCTCACCGCCGGTAACGTCGATAAAAACAGCAACATATTATTATTTTTATAAAAATTTTTAGTAAAAGAATAATTTTTGGCTAAAAATAACGACGGTAGCGACGCTCCCAACAAAACCTCAGCAGTAGAACAGCTGTTCAGGTGAATGACCTTTACTTATTATAATAAATAAAGATTTTAATTAATTATAATAAATATGTTCCAGTAATGATGATGGTGGGTTAGTGGCTCATGGTTTACCCGAATGGTGCTTCGGATGTCACTTTTATTGGAAGGGGAATTTTACAAAAAGAAGAATGAAAGTGAATTCCAGTTGAGACATTGAAAAAGAAACTGTTTGTGAAATGTTTTTTCAAAGCAATATATTACCTGTTCATTCCATATCACAGTGAATGTTCGTCTTTTACTTGTGCTCTGAGGTTATTTAACGGCAACTTTTAGGTGATGGGGAAATACGCAGACGTTTGCGTTTTTGGATGAAGTGATGGGGTGATGATGGCGACTCTTGATTCACAGCAAGATGGGCGTTCTCACCGTAACGGATGTATTGCTTTACTCCGGGCAGGATAAAGGAGGTGGTCATTTTAATTGCGTAACGGACCCCGCTACAATCAATAAGTCTTGACCACCTCCATGCCCCATCATCAAATTTTATTTATATCTCTATTTTTATGGAAATATTCCTTTCTCCCGCTCCATATCGTTAAATTCTGCCTCATTCCCACACCAGCTCAAATAAATTCCAGGTAACAACACGTTCTACAAAGACATTTTGCCATTATGTGTATGTAAGTGTAGAATGCATTGGTATCTTAGCTATTTAACTACTCCAATGTGGCATAATAATGACAATCGACTACTCAACAATTCTGACTGGCTTTCTTACCTCTTACTGGTATTTTATCCCAATCTTAATCCTCATAGCACTGTTAAAGACTCCTTGGTTTAAAGGAATCATCGGTGAATTTCAGGTTAATCTTGCTGCAAAACTATTCCTGAACAAAAACGATTACCACCTGATTAAAAATGTCACTCTTCCAACCGATGACGGAACAACACAGATTGATCATATCATTGTGTCAAAATATGGAATATTTGTAATAGAAACAAAGAACCTTAAAGGATGGATATTCGGTGGCGAGAAACAACGTACTTGGACTCAAAAGATCTACAAGCATTCAACGAAATTTCAAAATCCTCTCCACCAAAACTACAAACATACTAAAACATTACAGGCGTGTCTGAATGTGTCTGAAGATAAAATTTTTTCGCTTGTTGTATTTGTCGGAGACAGCACCTTTAAGACTGAAATGCCGGATAATGTAACCTATGCGGGTGGATATGTGAGGTATATTAAGTCGAAAAATGAACCATTGCTGTCAGAGTTTGAAGTGTCCGATGTTGTGAAAATCATTGAGAGTGGTAGGCTGACTCCATCAATGAAAACCAATCGTGACCATGTTGCACATGTTAAATCAGTCGTAGAGGACAAAAAGAATCAATGTCCAAAGTGCGGTAGCGAACTTGTTGTGAGAGTAGCGAAGAAAGGGCCGAATGCAGGAAATGAATTCTTGGCTTGTAGTAGGTTCCCCAAATGTCGTTATACTGTTTATAACAATTAAATAGAGAATAAGGTGAAGCTGTGAGCAACATAATTCCGACTTTTGATGATCTGATGAACCCACTACTCAAGGCATTGAAAGATTTAGGTGGTTCTGGTTCGGTCGATGAGATTTATGAAAAAGTTTTGGAGTTGGAAAAGATTGCAGAAGATATATCATCAGTTCCTCACAATGCCGAAAAGAGCAATCAGACAGAAGTAGCGTATAGATTAGCATGGGCGAGAACATATCTCAAAAAATATGGGTTCCTTGAAAATTCGAGTCGTGGTGTATGGGCATTAACCCAGCTTGCTAAAGAAACTGATTCAGTCAACCAACAAAAAGTGGTCAAGGCTGTTCGAGCTATGGACAAGGAGCAGTCCCCACAGAAGAAAAAGAAAGATCAGGTCGAGCTTGGGAATGATGATACACCTGAAGAAGCAAAGGAATGGAAGGAGGAGCTATACCATATTTTAACGAAAGATATTTCACCGGATGCATTTGAACGACTAACTCAGCGGTTGCTTCGCGAATCGGGTTTTGTCCAGGTGGAAGTAACAGGAAGAACTGGTGATGGTGGAATAGATGGAAAAGGAATAGCAAAGATACACGGATTTATGAGTTTTCATGTCATATTCCAATGCAAAAAATATCAAGGGTCAGTTTCAGCAAGTGACATCCGTGACTTCAGGGGAGCAATGGTTGGTCGAGCAGATAAAGGATTGTTCATTACTACCGGCACGTTTACATCTTCGGCAATAAAGGAAGCCACACGTGACGGAGCTCCGCCTATAGACCTCGTAGACGGAGAACAATTGGCAGATAAATTAAAAGAATTTCAACTTGGAGTGCAAACAGAGATGGTAGAGCAAGTTACGATTAACAAGGACTGGTTTGCTAATATTTGAGAGATTACAGTAACTTGTGCGGCATGTCGCTATGGATAATTTCCTATAGATATTAACCATATAGAAAGAAGTGCACTAAATTATTGAAAGGGTGCAGATCAAAAATATCTATAAGGAGAAAAATTATGAAAGGATGCAGAGTGTTAACTGATGAGGAAATTAAGCTAGTACTGAATGAAGTCGGTGTCCGGGATCGATTACTATTTCTGACATGCCTAACGTTCGGGACTCGTATATCAGAAGCACTTGCACTGACCTTTGGTGACGTAGCAGGAGCAACATTATATATCCGGTCTCAGAAAGGCTCAGATACCCAAGGTTTTCCTATTCCAGCTTCTTACCGTGTCGCAGTTAACGATCTGAAGGCATGGTATGAAGAGAAAGGAATAACAATAACTGAAAAATTGCCGTTATTTATCTCACAGCAAGGACGTAATAGATCAATAACAAGACATCTGGCAAGCCACGTTATTAGAAAGACTGCTAAACACTTGCAGCTTGATGGGCGCATAAATACCCACAGCCTAAGAAAGTCATTTATTTCAGCCATTTACGAAAAGACGAATTTTAATCTTGTAGAAACTAAATTATACAGCAGACATAAAAGTCTCGTAAATTTGGAATACTATATAAAAACCACTGAGAAAACGGATTTAGTAGAGCAACTGAATTGGTGTTAATCGGGGGTGCTTATATGCTGAGCTTCAAAATGGCTGTTTATGCTTCTTTAACGGCACTTGGGGTTAGTATGCTGAACTGGGTGATTGATGCAAAATTCATTTCAGGATTTATTGCTGGTTGGTGGCTATCAGGTTTGTTCAAGTAAAAAGTAGGTAAGAGGCAGTCATACATTATCATTATGTCCCCTTTGACCGTATAGGTCTTTGGGGACCTTTTTGTTTTTGTTATGAATAAAAATTGATTTTGACTGTGCAGTTAATAGGTGAAGTGCCTTCAGTCTTTTTGTGCACGATTTTAACGGCGGGAATCGAACCATGTCGGATCTACAGATTTTTGATGAGTGAAAAAAGATTGAAAATTTAATGAGGCGGTTTCAGTTTCCGTGTCTTGATGAAGTGGCTACAGCAAGGCCAACTTACCTGATATAGTTTGGAAATGGCAGACTTGCTGAGTCCTTTCCTCAACAGTTCACGGATTTCTTCTTCCTTTCCATCAAGCTGGGATTTTCCCAACCCTTTCGGACGACCTATCAGTTTTCCTTCTGCACGTGCTCTAGCAAGGCCAGCTTTGGTTCTCTCAGAAATTAGGTCTCGCTCTATCTCAGCTAGTAGACTGAAAATGGTAACTAACAATTTTGACTGAATATCTAGAGAGCAATTGAGTTGGAACTTTTCTTTAATGCAGATCAGCCGAACACCCTTTTCGATCAGCGTATTTACGATTACTGCTATTTGACCAACACTCCTGCCTAGTCTAGATAACTCAGCCACGATCAAGGTGTCGCCGGCATTCAGACGTTCAAGGAGAACATCAATCAATCGTTCCTTTGTCGATTTCCGTGATGATACCTTTTTTTCAACCCATGTTGTAATCATGAGATCATTCTTGCTAGCATACTCCAAGATTTCCAGTCGTTGATTCTTGAGGTCCTGCTCCTCAGTACTAACGCGACAATACCCAACCACTTGATGCTCCATAACCTCTCCTTTTTTTACACATTGACATAAAACACCCTGGTTGGTCTTATATGTCTAATCTTTCAAGAAAAAGGTCACGGGGTATTACGTGGATACTTTGTGGTGATGTTCGAGATGGTTTTGGACAGAAAAACGACCGTTTTTGTATTGAACATAGGATCGTTGAATTTCTAAACTCAGTTTATTAATGCCAAGCAATGGTCGGTGTTCTGTGAAATAATTTATTGAAAACAAAATGATGAAGTTCATGCCATTTAACCAGGTTGTACTTATAAATCCTGCAAGAACAGTTCAGAAAAATAGCCATTTAAATGGTTGCCTGGATGCAGAAGAAGTTTTTTTTAATTTCGGGTTATTCTCCATACAGCAATACCTTCACATGAATAATGTTCGGTCGATAGTGGTTGATTGTCAGATAGAAAAATTATGGGATAAAATAGATTCATCAAATGACTCGATTAGTTTGTTTTGCATTTCAATAATTTCTGCTTTTAATGGTCCTGATTCAAATAAGATAATTGATGAAATTAAAGAAATAAATAAAAACAACCTTGTTGTGATAGGTGGTCAGCATTTCATTGGACACTTGGGAAAATCTGCGTTTGATATTTTTCCTGAAGCAGATATTGCTGTTAGTGGTGAAGGTGAAGATGCAGTTTATAGAATTGTCGAGCAATGGAAGATGTACGGAAATGACTTAAGAAAATGGATATTGGATGAATTGCCAGAGAATTGTTTTCTGAAAATTAATGGTGGTATATATCAAGGTGTCATGGAATATCGTGTATGCGATATGAAGAATATTGATTTCTATGATTATAGCCTCTATCCAACAACTAACTGTTTGTTTCCATCAATAGAATATTCAAGAGGCTGTCCTTTTCACTGTACGTTTTGCGCAAATACCAGAAATAATAAAAAATATTTTAGGAATCGTAGCGTAATATCAATCTGTAATTCTGCTAAGAAATTGCTAGAACAATTAGGGTTGATGAGATTGAAATTTTATATGCAGGCGTCACATTTTTCTATTAGCAACAAAGATATAGAAGATTTTTATATCGCTCTTGGAAGCATTGCAGGAAAGATAGAGTGGCGAACTGAAATGCGAGTCGATAGCTATAGACCTGGGATATTGAGAAAACTGCATGAGGTGGGATTGAGGGTAGTAGATATAGGCGTTGATTCCGCCTCTCACAATACACTTAACATTATGAAAAAAACCAACAATCCATCAGAGTATCTGACCACAGCAAGCTTACTGATTAAAGAAGCGTATGAGGTTGGTATAATATGCAAAATCAACATGTTGATTCATCCTGGAGATACAAAAGAAACTATTGCTGAAACAGAGAATTGGTTAATAGAGCATAAGGCTATTATTAAGGCAATCTCAGTGTCACCTGTTCTAATTTTTCCAGGAACAGAGTTAGATTTAAATTTTTCTCATTATCAAGATTTGTATGGCACAAGAAAGATCGAATCATCAGAATTAGCTCACTATGGAGTTTATGAAGTTGACCCATCATTTTATCTGAGTAATACAGAAGCAAAAGAATTTTCTATTAAAATGTGTAGGTTTATAAATAATAAAGATAATTATGCCTATATCAAATCATTCGGTTATCATAAAATTGTAAATAACACATCAAAAATAAAGGAAAAGCTGCCAGATTCACAGGTCAATACGACGACACCATTTCTCAACTAAATTGCTATGTATACACAAACTAAAGAAGTGCAGGTATATCAGGCGAGTTTGCCATACATGTCGGCAGCAAAAGAACTTGCTAGTTCAATGCAAATGAATGACCACGGTCCATTGCATGCTCAGAGAGTACATTCAATTACTAAGCAACTTAGTAGCTTATTCCCACTTACTGATCATGAACAATCTTTAGTTATGGCTTCTGCTCTCTTGCATGATATTGGTATGGCAAAAAATAGAGAAGAGCATCATACAGTTTCAAGTGATCTCGTTCTTGATATGTCATCTAAAGGAGAGTTACCTTTTGATGAGGATGAAGCGAAGATTGTCGCAAAACTTTGTGAGTGGCACCGTAAAGAATATGAACCAGCTAGAGTATGTGAGAAAACTGGTGTTCGAGTTGGGCTTTTGGCTTCTATTCTACGTTTAGCAGATGGTATGGATTTGGATTATAGGCGCAGTGATAAATATGAAACCAGAAAACAAATTGTTCAGCAATTCCATGGGACTCAAGAAAAACATCATCTAAGCGTGCTGAATATCCTTGCCTTAAGATTCAGCATTAGCAAGATTGATACGAGAATTGAATTGTTTATGAATTTGTATGATCATGCGAGTTTGCAATTGGGCAGGTTAGTAGATGAAATGATTAACACTCCTATTTCGTGGCCGATACAGATAATTCCTGTTCATGAAAGAAATTATTATCAACTGGTTGAAAAAGAAAAAAATAAAAACGCAATTATTTTCTCCTATTGTAACCCACATGGTGCTGTTTCCGCCGCTATTTCTAAACGTCAACTTGAAAGTAATGGGTTTAACTGCAAGGTGGTTTTTGGTTATGATCATACAGGTTATGCTCCCAAATTTTGGCAAAATTATTTTCTTGATTGGGATTTTAGCGATGTTGATCTAGTTGCTCTACTAGATTTACATATACCAAATGATTTAGAGGATCAGATATTCAAGAAAATTAAAGAGAATAGCCATTGCCATTGGATATGTGCATCGGTGCTGGAAACAAGTAATTCAAAAATAGAAAAATTATCATCCGTTGGATTAAATATCCTCGTAGGAGATGAGCGGGCGCTTTTTGCCGGTAATTCGATGGATTCATTGATTGTTGACTGGATGAAAATTGCTGGACTGTGCAATTTTGATGATCACCTACTTTCAGCAACATCTTTTGGTGAGAAAGAGTATAAAATTAGCAGAGGTATCCGCTATGCACTATGGGAATTGATGGAGACCAAGGCTGGTAATGAAAATTATGTAAACCTTATTGAAAAAATTGTAGCTGATGAACGATCCTATTTTATTGAAAAAGAACCATTGTGGCAAAAGCTAGTTGAAGAAAAATTGCCAAACTATCAAAAATATGGACGGGTTTTGATGCTTGAAAAAATAGATATACCTGGGCGTTTTATCTATGATATTGCCGGAAGATTAGTCGAAAAACAAGGGTTGGTTCCATATGATAACAACGAATTTTCAACACCATTTGTGATATACTGGCGTGATTCTAGTAGAGGTACAGTAGTTCTGTATTTTAGTAGATTTGTAAATACTAGCAAAGCTTACCCGGTCAGGTACTTTGTACCGCAATGTGACGAACAAGTCGGTAATAATAGTACTATTTGGCAGACATACTCCAGTAAAGATGAAGCTATCGCAAAAATTAACGAGGTCATTAAAAGAATCAATAATCACTTCAAAGATGATTGTGATAAGGAAGTGGTAGAATTATAGTTAAAAAAACTCCTCCTCGACCATCGCTCGTATATAGGTCAAGGAGGAACAAATTCACATCTTAAAGGCTCCAGCAAAACCGCCCATCCGGTTTCACCAGAAACTCGTTTCGTCAAATACCTCCAGATAGAATGTAAGCGTCAGCGATACAAGCCTCTGGTTACTTCCTAGCAGGCGATTTTCTCGCACTAGGCTGTACTGCAGGTTCAAGGTGGATTTATAAAGCTCAAATGATCAACATCAAAAATCAAGCAACGGAACGGCTAATTTGAATCTGTCAGTGTATGCTTATCATACGCAGCCACCTCATAAAGACATGCTACCCATGGCATTTAACCCACAGTGTGTATTTATATGAGTCTTCCCTCGGTGTCCTGCTCCAGCTATATAGCGTAAGTCACCGTTCATCAACGAAAAATGCACACCTACAAATGATTATACCCATTATATCATTCGAAAATGTCTAGATGTCTAGACATAGAGTACGACTGGCCGTTCAGTATCCTCCAGTATGCATTTCTCTCCGACTAACCATTTTACAATGGAAACGGTACCAATGTTCGATCTCAGCCACTTTTACAAGACACTTTGCAGTCTACTGGTTAGGCTCCTCTCAAGCAACAGCACTCGATGGGAGCGGTGCTGAGGTTATTTTCCTGAGTAGATTTCATCTGCATCGATGGGATGATGCTGATGTCCGTACTAACAACGGTACTGAGCTGGAGCAAGATTCAAGGCATCCACGGCATTTATGACGAAATGTGAGTGATGTGTGAATGTTGCTTATTGGTAATATCTATCTAAGTGTGTTGATAATCAATATTGACAAAGACTATTTGAATCAGAAAGTCAAATGTAACGGTGGCAACTTGTTTAGTGTAATTTAAATTTTTTGTACCAATGATATATCTCGTATATTAGCGATAACCCTTCTTCTGAAAGGATAGGAAAATTACTAATAGGATTTGTGTAATACATGAACCTATCTATCTTTTCATTTGTAGGCAGTGAATATAGAAAGAATCCTTCTTTGTCAGATGTTTTGGTATTAAATACAAAATCAAATATTATTTGGGAGTCCTGATTAACACCTTTTGCTCGCCATACGAATTCTGGAGTCGTGCCTAACGCTATGTTTTTTCTAAGTTTTACATTCATTAATTCAATACTATCTGCTAAGTAGTGCCTGGAAGAAAATTAAAAAGTGTTAACAAAATCAAATCGATAACATCACAACCCACAAACGAAGAAAATGAGCGCGTAGATAGCGACGGATGTCGAGTAATAATGTAACGTGTTGTAATGTATTGTATATTACTTTTCGGTAAAACCATTCAGCAGGGCCTCTAAGGGATAAAACGACTGCAACCGCCAAATCTTCGTCGGGTGAAAAACTCATGCGTAAAGTAATCGTGCCACAAATGAAGTTGGGCGAACTGGCTATCGCCGACATAAAGCTGGACCCTAAATCACGCGATGATATCCCGCAAATCCTCCGAGGACTCCAGCATCTCTACACCACACCTGAACTGCGCGGTCCGATATTTGCCATTCTGGAAGAGGTGTTGCCTGAGCGTCAAATTGAAGGAAAGATTGTCAAGGCCGACCCCAACAACGGTCGCCCCGGCATGACACAATGGCAGATTCTGGTGCTGGGGGTGCTCAGATTGGGGCTCAACGCCGATTATGACCGTATCCAGGAGTTGGCCAACGAACACAAGACCCTTCGGCAAATGCTCGGTCACAGTGATTGGGCGGACGAGAAGTATTATAATCTGCAGACCCTCAAAGATAATCTGCGGCTGTTTACTCCGGAAATCCTCGATCGGCTCAACCGGGTAATAGTCGGAGCGGGACACAAGGCATTAAAAAAAAAACGGAAGAGGAGGTCGTAGGCCGTTGTGATTCCTTTGTGGTGGAGACAGACGTCCATTTTCCAACCGACATCAACCTGCTCCTGGACGCTATCCGTAAGGTCATCGAAATCAGTGCTGAACTGTCCTCCACCTACAAACTGCCGGGATGGCGGCAACACCGCTACCACCAGCGTCAATTCAAAAGGCAGTACCGCAAAGTACAGCGGCTCAAGCACTCCACGTCCAAAGACGAAAGCAAACAGCAGCAAAAAGATCAGGAGATTAAAGATGCTCATCGTGCCTACCTGGAGGTGGCGGAGGGATATCTGACCCGAGCGGACCACACCCGCCAACAGGTCAGCCCGCACGACCCTCTTTCCGTGGCTTGGCTCAGCGTATTGAATGATTTTATGGAACATGCCCGTCGGCAGATCGACCAGATTGATAGGCGGGTGCTCCGGGGTGAACGTATTCCTCACGACGAGAAGGTGTTTTCCCTGTTTCAACCGCATACCGAATGGATCAGCAAAGGGAAGGCCGGCGTTCCGGTGGAATTGGGACTGCGTGTGTGCATTATGGAAGACCAGGACCGCTTTATTCTGCATCACCGAGTGATGGTAAAGATCACCGATGACAAGGTGGCCTTTGCCATGGTGGGCGAAACCAAGCAGAAGTTCCCCACCTTACGAGCGGTCAGCATGGACAAAGGCTTCTTTAGTCCCGCCAATCAGGAAGTTCTGAAATCGCGTCTTGAGTGTGTGGTACTACCCAAAAAGGGTAAACTCTCGCAAGCCGACAAAGCTCGCGAAAGCGAACCTGAATTTGTCAATCTGCGCAAACAACACTCGGCGGTGGAATCGGCGATCAACGCCCTTGAAGTCCACGGACTGGACAAATGTCCCGATCACGGTCTCAACGGATTTAAACGCTACATTGCCATGGCGGTGGTGGCACGTAACATACAGCGCCTGGGTGCGGTGTTGCGTCAACAGGAACAAGAGGCCGCTCAACGCAAACGCGGATCTTACAAAAAAGCAGCCTGAGAAGAGCAGGCTCATCCGGCTGCAAAGTCGATGGCAGAGCTATGTCTGGCCTACGTAGCAGGTGAGAATCATTGTCATCTGCGAGGCAAAAATGACAAAAGATTCTGCCGAAGAGAAACTCATTCGCATTAACTGTGACCGCGCCGGTGCGATTTTTTCAAAAATTTGGGGTTTTCTGCCAGGCACTAAGTATATATCCCAAACCAGGTTAGACAATTCGGATTTAATTTTTGAAAGATTTTCATCTTCCAAAATAATATCAAAATATACTTTTAGCTGATAAATGCTATTCCAAATTTCAAAAAAATCTATTGTTACTGAAGGAGGCGTTGTGATCATGATTGCATTTAATTCATTGCCAAACACTTCCATGTCTGTATCTTTTTTTAAGTACTCTAGTTCTAAAATGATTTTGTTATTAAGAGGTTGTGGTAAGTCACTATTATTTTCCGAAAATATAACTTTTTTAATTTGGTTTTTGCTAGACATTGGAGACGTTAACGATATGATTTTGCTTCCTTCTAAAATTGGATAATCGTTTGTAATAAATTGTCTTTTGGGGGATAAATTCCAATCTGAAATATACATGCCTTTGACAGAGTTGGGATTCAACTCGTTGCTGTTATGTGATTTTATTTGAATGAGTTTAGGTGAATATAATTTTCGAAAAGCATATATGATATTTTTAGCAAAATATGTATTGGTAGCTTTGTAAGTCCATGTTTTTAAACCTGATTTGTTGAAAATATGTAACAGTTGGCCAATGCTTAACCGCTCTATCTTGTTGGGTTGTTCGTTGTTGTGGTATTGTACTTGTGATTGAATGTTGTCAAGTTTTAATTTGATACTTTGAAATTCGTTCCGTAAAGATTCATCAATATGCTTAATATCTAATTGTGAAGTGATGAATATCTTGTTGTTAGAAAGAATATTAAATGATATGAATTTTTTAATTTTAGTGAGAACACTATTGGAAAACTGCAATAATGATTCAAATATATATATCAAAACTCCAGCGGCAATAAAATAATATCCAGTGGTTGGAGTAGAATTTTGGAATTGTATTACTGCATTAATTAAAAAATTCTTTTGTATTACAACTGAAGACGCACTGCCAGAAAAATCGATATAATTAACTCCAATAATAGCGGTTCCAACAAAAAATAGTGAGCGTATAACATATGTTGATATTTTGGGGTTTAGCTTGCGATCAATAAAATTTTTTATGATATCCCAAAAACTCTTAGACGTTTCACCTGTGGAATTATTATTAGTGACCTTTGTCAAATTACACTCCTCAATACTATAGATACCATAAACAAGTTATAGGTTTGGAGTTTAAGCAAAATAATTGATACATGCAAGGTCGAAAAGAGAGTGATTTGATGATGTTTCAGATTTTTGTTATGTTGAATAGGCTGGTGAGGTATTATTTTTTATTTGACGATTTTTAGACGTTTTGATCAAAATAGATGCGTATAAACCGAAATAAGTGGGTATAAATCGAAATCGCTGTTTTTCATAACTCGTTATTTTCATTTAAAAACAAGAGGTTGCGAAGGTGCTCGATTTTAACGTCCGACGCCTTGGGAGCAGGAGGCCGTAGGTTCGAATCCTACCGCCCCGACCACGAAATCGTATAAAAGCCAATCACTTACATAGCGATTGGTTTCTCGCCCCCTCTCTTTCATTTGACGTTTTCAATTTTTACTGACCTTTTTATCACTATTTCTGATAAAGATTAACCTATAACCTCAGCGTACCGGTCTGCAAAAAACAGCGACAGCCCTCGACTTCACTCGATATTGCGATATATCCTTGCCAGGAATTGTTTGTCTTCTGTTTCCATGAGTTTGTCACACCGGAATCCATGAAAGCTGCAGATGGTGTGTAAAAGTTCGAAATCCACATAAAGCCAGTTGAAAGGGTCTGACCGCAGCCCTTTGTAGATCATGACAAAATCTGTTTCTCCGCAATACCCTCCTTCCTCATCATAGATGTCCTCGCCCTGTTCCTTGAAATTTCCCGTAAGATCGGTTGAATCGGCCAGCAGCTGTCCGTTCGGCGCAAGTAAGGTGTCCAGGTGTTGGATAAAGAGATTCAGGCCATCCAGGGAGCCGCATATGCCTATCCCGTTCATAAGCATGAGAACTGTATCATAACGAGGATCTCTGAGATCCAGGACATTGCGGTGACATGAATTTTTGACTCCTCTTCTGTGCATTACCTCAACGCAGCCGGGGGAGATATCAATGGCATCGACATCCAGGCCCATCGACTGCAAGACGAGGCTGTGGCAACCAGCTCCTGCACCGACATCGAGAATTTGTCCCCGGCAGGTCGCCAAGGCACATTTTTCAATATCGTTCATTTCCTCAAATCCACGAAACATGGTGGTTCCCTGCATGGTGGACATTTCAAGCGTCGAGGACCAGACGTTGAGAAAAGCCCCTGAATCGCCGTCACAAAAATCACTCAGCATTGTACCGAGTGGGTCTTTCTCTTTGTCCAATATACATCTTGCCATGTATCATTCCTTTCATGATTCGTGCTACATTATGATGAAGTAGAGAATATATACTGAAAAAAGACGCGAAAGAAAAGTCATGAAGGTAAATTACAAAACTACATGACTTCAGGCGATTTTTTATGCTATAAACGGAATATAGAAAGACCAAGAATGGATAATGGACGATAAGGTAGTCACATAACAAAATTTTTTACCAGACCGCGTGAACGTCGGCGACGCTGCCAGGCAAGTCATTGGCGCTCTACTGGTGATGGTGATGTATGGCGGTAACCATTAAGATCAATCAGAGAGCTTTTTATGACAGCAAGCATTCCTGAAAATGACAGAAAAGAACTTCAAGTTGCCAAAAGTCTCTTAGAAAATCCTGGCGTTGCTGCCAAGATCACTAACTTCATAGGTACGCCGGTCGAGAAAGGTTTAGGGCTATTGCCAGATGACTGGAACAAAAAAATAGGTGAGGTTACACAGGCGGCTTTGCTCAAAGCATCGGATGCTGCTATTTTTACCATGAAAGACATTCCAGGCGAGGCATCATCTAACATCTGGCACAAACTTGGTGTGGCTGTGAGTGGGGGCGTTGGAGGATTTTTTGGAATTGCGGCTATCGCAATTGAATTGCCTATATCTACATCAATAATGCTTCGCTCAATAGCTGATGTTGCAAGGAGTGAAGGTGAATCCATAGCAGCCATGGAAACTAAACTGGCTTGTTTAGAGGTCTTCGCCCTTGGCGGTAATAGCGAATCTGATGATGGTACCGAAAGTGGCTACTATGCGGTTCGAGCGACCCTGGCAAAATCCATATCCGATGCATCTGAATTTCTCATAAAAAACACCCTAAAAGATAAAGGTGCGCCAGTATTGGTTAAATTTATAACCAAAATTGCTGAACGGTTTGGCATCCAGGTAACCGAGAAAGCAGCAGCCCAGGCTGTGCCGGCAATTGGTGCCGCTGGTGGAGCTATAATCAACACAATATTCATGGATCATTTTCAAGATATGGCTAGAGGACATTTCATAGTTCGAAAACTTGAAAGGAAACACGGTAAAGAGTCAATAGAAAAGCTCTATGCCGAGCTTTAAAAAAAGTGTAATCGCTAGTTGATCGCTCCTGTTGGTGCGCTTGTCAGCATATTTTTCATAATGGTCAGTCAGTATCGGATCAAAAGATAGTGCGACACTGTAACAATTGTTTCCACAACCTCTTGGCAGTTGTAATGACACTGAAATAAAAAATAGAACTCTTCCTGAGTGGCTTTGATTGATGCACTCTTGGCTACCGTCTTGCTGGTGAAACAATACGATTTTATCGTTGATACAACCTTCTCATTTAAAGAATATTATGAATATAGTTAATACCATATACAATGTCGGCTCGCTGGCTTTAATTGGAGTATCCGTTTTTTACGGAATCAATAATCATATCCCTTTGGCCATTTTATATTTTGTTGCATCTATGGTCTTCCTTTTCGTCGCAAACCTCAAGAGCATTATCAAAACGAAGGAACCAAAAGATAGTTTAGAGGATCAAGCCAGAGAAATGATACAAAGGTCTGAGGCCGCCATTTTTGAAATGCAGAACCTTGCTAAGTTAGTTTCAAAGACAGCGCTTTCTTTGATAAAGCGAAGTGGTCGGATGGAAGGGTATCCGGAAGAAGAACAAGAAGCCTTGAAAGAGTCATTTTTAAGGTTACTGCATAATCTTGATCTGTCAGCGAAAGACAGAGAAAATGTGCTTGAAGAATACAATAAATTCATAGAAATCGATTATGTATACTTGTTGTTGGAAAGTCATATCCCTATTAATTGGCCAAAGGAAGATCTACAAAAACGGCGAGAGATGCTCAAAAATGTAAATAAAACCTGTCCTGCTCCGGAACGAATTGAAGAATTGTTAAAGAGAAACGAATCCTTGTCAAACCTACACCAGGAGCTTTTGGAAGATTACAGATATTTTCGTAAATACAACAGATATCGTCGACCGGAAATGATCTCAAAATATAGAGAGATAAGAACTAAAATCAACCTATAGACAGATGCTTGCTCAGGGACTGTAGCCTTCTTCCCCCACTTTAATTGAGACTCTGGTTTGCTTCTTGGTCAAGTTTTATGATAAACCTCAATAAGTAGTAAATTTCAATGGAGTTGAACCCCTGTCTCAGTAAATACTATGGATCAAAATAGAATTTTCGACCAACTCAAGCAGTTTTTCCCTCATAGCAACTATACACTTGATACCTTTGAAGAATCTATAGAAACTGATGAACTCAGTATTGACATGGAATCTATAGCCAATACCTTGAAAGGTGCTTTATTGGATGAAAGTATTGTTGAGGTACAATTGCAAGGCTTGGAGACAGTCTTTTTTTGTCGGATTCTTGATAATCCCTATGATGTCACAAAAGAAGAAGGCGAGAGTAGTCAGAATGTAAAAAATCCTCAATATGAAAAAGGTTCCTATCTTGATGCTCACGAGTGCTTAATCATCACTCCGCTTGAACCAAGCATGGGCAATTACATCATCGCTTCCTATCCAGATTCGGCGGTACAGGTTTTATTAAAAGTTATTTATCATGGTAACGCCCTGGAATGTGCGTGCTTTTTCGATAGTAAGGCGCTTCTTGGTGATATGCCTGTCCTTAAACTTACTTTTCCTTTCGTTCGTAAAAAAACACCTGGTGCGAGAGAGTTCAGAGCGAAAGTCCCTGCGAGTATGAAATTTCAGGTCACAGTGGAAAGGCCAAGGCAATCGCCTATATACACTTCTCCTTTAAATATAAGCCTCAAGGGCATGTCTCTGTTGGACCCTATGGGAAGGCGCACCAATGTAAAGGCAGGCGAAACAGTGCTGTGCGATTTGCAAATTCCCCAAGAAGATCCCGTCCTGGTTGAAGCATCAGTAATGCATGTCACCAGACTCAGGAACTTGAGTGGGCTACAACACTGTTTCGGTGTGCAGTTCATGTTTACTAAACCAGCGACAAAAGCCGCCGTCGAGAAAATTGTCAGCCTGGTACAAAGAAGACATTTGCGAGAATTGTCTGAAATTGAAGACAAATACGGTATTTTTTATGACAAAAGA
Source organism: uncultured Desulforhopalus sp. (assembly GCA_963677465.1). GTDB lineage: Bacteria > Desulfobacterota > Desulfobulbia > Desulfobulbales > Desulfocapsaceae > Desulforhopalus_A. The sequence goes on from OY781976.1 coordinate 6,156,510, forward strand.
TAGCTGTAAAACACCTCTCAAAAATATTTAACATTCAGTTGCGCAGGTATCGTCTCTAAAGTTGCGATCGACCCTATTCGACAAGTGTCACTGTCCCGTCATCCAGATCATATCTGGCAGCAACAATTTTGATTTTTTTCTCTTCGGCGAGATGTTTGAGAATCTCTGATTGTTTGATCAGATTGGCCGCTACTGTTTGGGCATTGGTATTGATGACACAATTTATTAGCTCACTCTTTTTTGTTGTTGCACAATCGGTTTCATCTTTGCAGGCTGGGCAATTGTTCTTGGCGAGATCAATGTTCGGTTCGATTTCCTCGACAATAGCATCAATGTTTTTGCTGCCGGTGCTTTTTCCTTTTGCATCCACAGTGGCGGTGACGGCGCCGCACCGTTCATGGCCTAACACCATGATCAGGGTCGTTCCCAGATGATCAGCGGCATATTCAATACTCCCGAGAACGATTGGATCAGGAATATTTCCGGCCACTCGAATGACGAATAATTCTCCGAGACCTTGGTCAAAAATAATTTCCGGCGGAACTCGGGAATCCGAACAGCTGAGGATAATGGCATAAGGTTTCTGGGAGTTGGCTAAGGTTGCTCGTGTCGCAGCATCACTTCTCGCGGCATTTGTGAGCGAGTTCTCAACGAAATGTTTGTTGCCATCCATCAATTTTTGCAGAGCCTTGTCTGGTGCAAGGTTCTTCTTGTCAGCAGAGCTTCCGAGAGCCAGTCCAGTTGCCAAAATAACGAATCCAAGGGCCAAAACAAATGCTTTCATAAATCTTTTTGGTAACATACAATGCACCTCCATTTTATGTTTTATAATGCTGCGTATTAATCCATTAATCATCCAGGCAGGACTTGTCCAGCGCTCTCGTCACTTTGTTTACTCAACCAAGCTTGGTAAAGGGGAAGACAAGTGGAAGAGGGATGGGTGATTTGAAAATCACCCATCCCCGCAGAATGTGAAGAATATGGAGCAAGTAGTATGATTAACTAAAAAAATCAGTAGTCGTCCGTCAAGGTATTTAAAAAGGCGATGATATCGTTAATATCACCTTTTGATAAACCAAGATCTCCCACCGATGTATCGAGGTTTTCGGCCACTTCTGGGGTAAATCCACTGGAGTTATTTATGAAGTTGACCATGTCCTCTAAAGTTGGGAATAATCCGTTATGCGAATAGGGTGCGGACATGGCAATATTTCGCAGTGTGGGAATTTTGAATTTACCGTTTTGTGTGGTGTCATTAACGGTAAATCCCAGGCCGAGGTCAGGTGAGTCGAGTGGGACGAGTGGATTAGCTGGTACGCCGATGTTGGCATATCGATAATTGGTAAAAAGCGGTTCTGGAGCTCCGAATTCTGCAACCGTAGAATGACATCCGGCACATTTTGCTTCAAATAGTTCTAGGCCATTTTCCTCGGCAGGTGTGAACTGGTCCCTGTGAAGATCGAATTTCGAGGTAAATTTAGTCACATCGGCTGAACGTTCATACGCGGCAATAGCCCTGCCAAAATTATCATAAGCCTTCTCTACATCTGCCAGCGAGCCAATTCCGAAGACTTTGTACCATAAATTGATATAGGTGGATGCCGCAATCACATCTATTATGGCAGCCTTGCTTGGCATTGCCATTTCCCCTGGGTTTAACGGTGGTCCCTGTGCCTGTTCGGCCAGAGGATCCCCCAGCGAACTGCCGTCGGCCCTGCCGTCCCAGAAAAGCCCTCCTCGCCATTCGCCATTTATAAAAGCCAGAGTTGGACTGAAGCCGGCATAGGCTGAAGTCGGGGCATTGCGTCCCCCCTCGCTGACACCGTCTGAACCGGTCGAGACAACAATAGTGTATGGGTGAAGGTGGTTGGTGATATCCGCGAATCCGGCAAAATGATGGTGACAGGTTTGGCACGATTGGTTTTGGTAAAAAGACAGATTCTTATCGTTATACAGGTGCATCCCAAGTTTTTGTAAGTCGTTGTTTACGGCTGGTGAACCGCCGCCAGCGGCGATAACCGTTGCAGTAACGCCTAAAACTCCCAGTGTGGAAATGAGCAATATGAGTTTCTTTTTCATAAATACTTCTCCTTGATTGTCATGAGCCTGCTTTTGAGGACATACAAATCCCCATTCCTTTTTCATATCCGGGACAACGAAGTTTGATACGCAGAATTCTGCCTTCTTTGCTATTAACGACTGGCGACTCATTAGGTTACGCGCAAAAGACAATTATTTTTCTTTTTGCAGATTCTGTTGTTATTTCCTGTCAGGAAAATCCTTCAGGACGGAGCGTGTGTCGTCTGGAGTATATGGGGGGATTTTAATTGTGCAGGGGGCTGGCACAGGACCAGTCTCCTGAGGAGGAGTGCAATCAGTTGGCTTTGTCTTTCAGCAGGAAAACCAGGGGCATTGAGGCTACGCTCACCCACATGATTAATTTGAAGTCATTGATATAGGCAATAGTCAGTGCCTGTCGGGTGACCTCTCCATTGAGCGCCGCTAGCCCGACAGATGTTGTCCAGTTCCAAGCCTGAGGCAGGTTTGCCGGGGACAGCAGTGGGCTGAACGGTTGAATTGATTCAGCAAGGACGGCATGATTTATCTGGGTATTACGGGCAAGCATGGTCACGACAACAGAGATGCCTATGCTGCTGCCGATGTTTCGCATGAGGCTGTACATGGCCGTTCCCTCGGTACGAAAATGAGTAGGGAGGCTGGCAAAAGTTATGGTGCTGAGCGGCGCAAAGACAAGACCGAAACCTAGCCCCTGAAGTGCTCCGGTCAAAATGATCATTAAAACGGATACTTCCGTTGTGAATCTGCCCATCAGAAACAGGGCAAGGATAGAGAGACATAGTCCGTTAAAAATAAGCAGCCGGGTGTCAAATTTGCCGATCAGTCGTCCGACCAGTATCATTCCTGTCATTGTCCCCAAGCCACGCGGGGCAAGCAGATATCCGGTGGTAACAACCGGGTACCCCATCATTTTTTGCAGAAAAGGTGGCAGGAGCGCCAAGGTGGCGAGCAGCGTAATCCCCACTGTAAAAATAAAGATCAGTCCAATGACAAAATTACGGTCGGTGAACATGGCAGGTTGGATAAAAGGGCTTTTCGCTGTCAGGGTGTGGACGATAAACATATAAAAAAAGAGCGCCGAAGCCACCGTCTCAATAACTATTTCCCGGCTGGAAAACCAGTCCAGCGATTGACCTCTATCCAGGAGCAGTTGTAATGCACCTATCGAGAGGCTGAGCAGGATAAAACCGAAGTAGTCAAAGGTCCGGTTGTCGGTTGTGCTTTCTGGAACATAGGCGGATATTCCGGCAAAGGTAATCAGCCCGATGGGCAGGTTGATATAGAAGATCCAGCGCCAGTTGTAAAATTCAGTGAGGTATCCTCCGAGGGAGGGGCCGATTATCGGGCCGACCATGACACCAATCCCCCATATGGCCATTGCCGAGCCATGCTTTTCCCGGGGATAGGTGTCAAGCAGAACTGCCTGGGAAAGAGGCACGAGACCAGCGCCAAAGATACCCTGCAACAAGCGAAACAACACTATTTGGGGAAGCGAGGTGGCAATCCCGCAAAGCATCGATGCCACGGTAAAACCCGCAACAGAGGCCAGAAGAATCTTTTTGCGGCCGAATCTTGCCGCGAGAACGCCGGTGACCGGTGTCATGATTGCAGAGGCGACAATATATGAGGTCAGTACCCAGGAAATCTGATCCAGGGTGGCAGACATGGCCCCTTGCATTGAGGGTAGCGCCACATTGGCGATGGTCATGTCGATGGTCTGCATGATTGTGGCCAGCATGATTGACGCTGTGATCAATCCTCTGGAGGCAGGCTTCTCGACCACAAGAGATGGAGATGACGACATGTTACTTGCTGCCTGTCAGAGAAGCTAATGTCTCTTTTGCGATGGTGATATCATTTAGACCATTTTTGACCCAGGAGGGAAGTGAGCGGTGAAACTCTGTATCGATCCTGACCGTGGTACTCATACCGGCACGGAGAATTTCTAGTCTGACAGTATCGCTCAGCTTCACTCTTACGGGAACCCGCTGGACAACTTTGACCCAGTTGCCGGTGGCGTTCTGGGCCGGGAGTATTGAGAATTCGCTCCCGGTGCCGGGGCTGATACTTTGCACAGTACCGGTGAATTCAATATCTGGATAGGTGTCGACTTCTATAGTGACCTTTTGGCCTGGTCGGACATGGGTCAATTGAGTCTCTTTGACGTTGGCTTCAATCCAGAATTTTCTGTCGGCTATTAGGCTCATGACCGCTGTTCCTGGTGCGATATGCTTGCCGAGCTGGGGAATTTTCGAGACCCTGCCGCTAAAAGGGATGCGAACTGTCGTTTTCTCCAGATCCAGTGCTGCCTTTTCCACCATTGCCTGGGCAAGCCTGTAACTGGCCAGCCGGTTTACTTCTATTTGTGGATTCCCCTCAAGCTGAGCGAGAATCTGATCTTTTTGTGCCCTGATAATCTCAAGCTGATACTCGCTTACCTGTAAATTGTGTAGTGAACTGTCGAGCTGAGCCTTTGCCCCTGCATTGTTCGAATCAAGAGTTGCCTGACGATTGTATTCCTTGCGGGCGAAGTCGATATTACTCTGAGCAAGACTGAGTTCGCTCATTTTCTGCTGGTAACTGGCTTTGAGTTTTTTGATCTCAGCTATGGTGTCTTGCAGCTTCGCCTTAGCCTGTTCGAGGGCGATGATATAGGAGCGTTGATCAATCTTGATGAGTGGTGCGCCTTTCTCTACAAATTCGTTTTCCTTGACCATGATCTCCTGGATAGCCCCGGATACTTCAGCGCTGATGGCTGTTTTGTCGGCCTGGATATAGGCGTTGTCAGTATCTATGTACCTGCCTCCGGTCCAGTAAAAGTACAATGAGACAGCAGCAACGACGAGGGGACCCAGGGTGAGGAAAAAACGACGTTTGAGTTTTTTCTTTTTTGCTGGTCTGGAGTTTTGCTGCTCTGTTTCTTTTGGTGGATTCTGTGCTGTTGACATGGGTGACCTGTCCTATCAGGTAAGATTTTCTTTCATTTTTTTCAATGCTTCAAAAAGTGCGACGAATTGATCTTCGTCTATGCCGGCGACTGCTCTTGCTCTTGTCTGCTGTGACTTTTCCGCCATGGTTTCCAGAAGAGGACGGGCTTTTTCCGAGAGGTAGAGTCGTATGGCACGTCGATCTTTCTGGTCGGGCCGTCGCACCACCCAGTCCGATTCCTCCAAACGGTCAAGCAGTCTTGTCAGGGTGATCGGCTTGATTTCAAGAAGTTCGGCAAGAACTGCCTGCCTGCATCCCTCCAGGCAGGAGATGTGAGCGATTGCCCGCCATTGCACCTGGGTGAGGCCAAGTGGCTGGACGCGTTCATCGAAGTCACGGCGCATCAGTCTTGACACTTCATAGATAAGAAAACCTATACTTTTTTCCGGATCAAAAATTTTCATGCCAAGAATAATATCAGCTTCACATATAATAAGCAATACATACTAAATGGCCAATGCAAGTCATGTCAAAAAGTAAATGTGCCCATGTAGGTAAATATTATTTAATTTCTCTGACTTAGGTGATCGTCAATTTCCTCTTCCTTACTGACGATAATTGACCTTTTATGAATTTTAGTTTTTACTGATACTTTTGGTAATACAGGCTGATATAAAAAAGACAATCAACCACTATTGATTCATCTTAACGGAAAATTTTCCCATGAACGAAATCGATTCTTTGCAGGAACAGATAGCAAAAACAAAGGTCATCTTGGCTGAGTCTCAAGAAAATTTTGAGAAAAATCCTGATAATTACAGTGCGCGACTGCTTCTGATGAGTACCGAAAATTACCTGGCAGACTTACTTAAACAGTTGGATAGCCTTCAGGGCCAAGGGTGAGAGTGTACGGAGCCATCCCAGAGCTGACTTGGAGCAACTCTATATTGCGTACGATTTTTAATGATCTCCGAGGTGAATAGCTAATGATATTTGTGACTGACAGCCCAACGTTTCTTTACATAATTCTCCCGATACTGGTCTTCTCAGCGCGTATTCTTGATGTTTCTATGGGTACTCTGCGGATTATTTTCGTGGCCAAGGGCTTGAAGCATTTTGCTGCCTTACTCGGGTTTTTTGAATCGCTTATCTGGTTGATCGCGGTTGCTCAGGTTATGCAGAACCTTCATTCATGGCAGACTTATATTGCTTTTGCTCTCGGATTTGCAGCAGGAAATTATGTCGGTGTGGTTTTAGAAGAGAGGATTGCTCTTGGCAATCTCTTGATCAGAGTTATCACCATGAAGAAAGCCGACGAACTGGTCGATGTTCTCTGGAAAGCTGGGTATGGTGTGACCAGTGTTGATGCAGAAGGTGAATCGGGACCAGTGAAACTGATCTTCAGCATCATTAAACGGAGGAATCTTGGCAAGATTATTGCCATTATCAAAAAATACAATCCCAATGCCTTTTATACTATTGAAGATATGCGTTATGTCAATCAGACCTATCCCATCCCATTAACGAAGCGTTCATTTCTTCAGTATATGGCCTTTGGAAAACGTAAGTAGAAGGGCATCTGAATGGGCATCACTGCGTTTCACTGGCAGGATGGTTTGTAGCCTCCAATGTAAAGAGCCTTATGGCTATTTACTCCCGTTGATAGATAAGGTTATAATGTCTCATTAAACGTTTCTGTTCGTGTCCCTCTACATCAAAAACAACAATGCCAATACAATACCAGAAGTTACAGACGCAACTTAAATCCTTTCCCCGCACCTGGCTTGTCACTGGCGTTGCCGGGTTCATTGGTTCTAACCTGCTTGAGACACTCCTTAAGCTTGATCAAAAGGTTGTTGGCCTGGATAATTTTTCAACCGGCTTCCAACATAACCTGGATGAGGTCAAATCTCAGGTCAGCGACCAGCAATGGCAGCGATTCACTTTCGTCGAAGGTGATATCTGCAATCTGGAAACATGCAATGATGCTTGTCAAGGCGTGGATTATGTGTTGCACGAGGCAGCTCTGGGGTCAGTGCCCCGTTCCATTGAAGATCCGATAACGACCAATGAAAATAATATCAGCGGTTTTTTGAACATGCTGGTTGCCGCAAGAGACGCTAAGGTACGCAGATTCGTCTACGCCGCCTCCAGTTCCACCTACGGTGATCACCCTGAGCTGCCCAAGGTGGAAGCTCAAATTGGCAACCCGCTTTCCCCTTATGCCGTCACCAAGCTGGTGAATGAGTTATATACAGCCGTCTTTGCCAAAACATATAATTTCAAGACGATCGGCTTGAGGTATTTTAATATCTTTGGCCAAAGGCAGGATCCCAATGGTGCCTATGCTGCGGTCATTCCCAAGTGGTTTGCCGGTTTGATAGATGATGAACCCATTTACATCAATGGCGATGGGGAAACGAGCAGGGATTTCTGTTTTATTGAAAATTGTGTGCAGGCCAATCTTCTGGCTGCAACTGTTGAAGACGAAGCCGCCACAAATCAGGTCTATAATGTCGCCTTTGGTGAACGGACAACCTTGAACGAACTGTACCAGCTCATTAAAGAGCGAGTGGTTGTGGCCAATGAACGAGCTAAAGATGCAAAGCCTCAATATCGCGATTTTAGAGCCGGTGATGTTCGTCATTCTTTGGCCGATATTTCAAAGGCCAGGAACTTGATTGGCTATGAACCTGAATTCTCTGTTGTGAAAGGGCTGGACAAGGCTGCCAAATGGTATCTGAAGAGTCTCGGCGCCTGACGGAGTTGGTCAGCAGGCCATCTTCCTGTTCTCCGGGCTGACTGCGTATGGATTGCTGATTACTCGTCCCATGAATTGTAATAATTACTTTCGTTGGTGATCTTGCGGTTATGTTCCTGCATGGACCAGCAGAGGCTGGCAAGCTGTTCTTTCTCTCTCTCGGGCAGGTCAAGTGTTGATGCCTGTTCGAGCAGAATATTGAGAGCCTTGGAGTTCTGGCTGATTGCACGAAATGATTTTGCCAGTTGTCTGTTGAGTTCGTTGATTTTTTCTGCCAGTTCTTGTCCTTCATCTTTGTCGCGAAGATAGATGATGTTGTCCAGATTTCCCTTTTTCATGTTGTCCACGGTCGACTCAAACCGAAACAGAGGACCGGCTATTCTGTGGGAAAGGAGTAATGCCATCACCATTGCAAAGCCAGTGCAGAGAAAGATCAAAGACCAATTCGTGGTCAGTATCTCTTTGTGCACCATATTAAACAATAAACCGCTACCGGTAACAAACAGGAAGCAACCGAAGATCAATCTTCCCTGAAAACCCTTTTTGATAAAAAATCTTCTGCGTTTATAGTTTTTAGTCATAAGATTTTATTTCTGTCGAGTATTTCTGCTGCATTTCATCGTATGTCCTGATTTATAACAAAATTGATCAGTTAACGATAGCTACCCGTTAAGAATATCGCGAAAAATGATATAATTGCAAGCGAGGAAATCATTTCGCCTGATTTTTTTGGATAGGTTGTTTTGAAACTGAATCCGTGAGGCGGGAAATAGGCTATGAGCTTGCCCGAGAAGAGGCATTTTGTTTAAAATAGAGGCATTTTCATAAAAATAAGCGGAGCTATATAATTAATATTGCGAGCATTATTTTTATGAAAATAACGAAAAGTTTGGGCAAAAGGGCATTCTCGGACAGGCTCCTATGGCGGTTCAAGGGTGTAGAATCTGTCGCTTTGGTCGTATATAAAATCGAAAATACCCGACGAGATTGCTGCTGATAAAAATTGCCTCCATCAGTACCGCCGCCGGAGAGCCGGCGAGGAAATTATGGATGATCCACAGACTGGTGCCGACCAGCATCAGCTGCCTGAGAAGTTTATCTTCCTTGCAAAAAGAGGCAACGGTCCCGAAAATGCCTCCCGTACAGCCAAGAATAGATAATATTCCTTCATAGGTGAATATCGAAGTCACTATTGTGGCAATAATAAAAAAAGCCATCACCTTCTTCGAGGTGGAAAACAGACTGGTAGTAAAGCGAGCTGCTGCAACTAGGCCGAGGCAGGCCGCCGTCCAGTGGTTCAGTAACATAAAATGGACAGAGATAAGGGTACAGGAAATCAGGAGGCAGGCGACGATATGCCTTCGTTCCTTAAACTGAAAGGAGATAGTGTCGGTGCAGATGGCGATCCCGATCAGGATCTGGGATAGAACAAAATCAGTCATCGGTTATTTTTACCAGCTGGAGGGTTGAAAAGTATCTTATGCTGAACACTATACCCTGTTAAAACATGCCCGTCCATCGGCATCGGTGACAGCCTGGTCGGTTTACCGGTACTGTTGCTTTTATGATATGCTTACGACATGCTGAGATCGGCTGCACTGTAACGCCTGCCGACAATATCTTCTGGGAAAATATCAATCTCACTGAAGCTGTACAGGCATTGGCATGTGCTTGACATATGGGTAACAAAATTGGCAAGTTCGTCGTGGAATGCAGAGGGGAGGGCTCGCTCGGGTCCGGCGAGCAACAATATCGGCTCGGTTCGGTAAACAACCCGGCTTAACGCGACGGCGAGACATGCTTTCGCCTGCAACTGATTGAGTAAGGTTTGTGGCCCGTCCGCCGATATTGGCACCGGTTCACCTGCGAAGGTTAGTGCTACGTCCGCCGAAGAGCGGCCGATTGTTAGTGTCTTGCCTTGAAATTGCAGTGTTGCCAGTTGTTCATTCAGCTCGTCGAGAAATGTTTGGGCACCATCATTTGATTGCTGGCCTGCGGGGGTTGTCTTGTCGGCGATTATTTGCATCAGGTTGTAAAGAGAAGCTGCACCGGAAGATGAGCCGCCAAGGAGGACAAAGAGTGGTAGTCGGGCCCGTACTTTATGGCGGGCGGTGTGGAAATGGTCAGCTCGCATGACGGCTGAAGTTGTTGTTTCTATGAGCTGGTCGAATTCACTTTGGATCTGCGATGGCAGGTTTTTCAGCCAGTGCTCCAGCTGATCCTGAAGCCCGTTTTTTATTCTGGTTGCTGGTTTCAGGTTGGCAATGATATCAGTTAAAGGGCTGGTAAAGTTTGGTGCCAGTTGGTGAACCTTGTCGAGCAGAATCTGCAAATCGCCGGCGATTTCGCTCCAGCGGGTCGAGGCGGCCAGTTCGACGAAATTAATCCATCTGGAATAATCGAGTCGTCTGCCGACTTCGATACGATCCGTCTCATAGAGCAACGGATTTATGGACGCGAGTTCCCTTACCAGGCCGGGAGTGGCGGCAAAGACCGCGAGAGCCACAGTCCGTTTGGTTGGATTGATGTGTCGGGGGTATCCATTCTGTTCGATGTATTTCGGGAAGTCCGCAAAGGGTTTGACTGTTTGAATATCGTAGGTTGGATTTATGGTTTGCAGGATTCGAAGAAAATTTTCGCCATATATATGGCCATTGTTTTCAGGGAAATGAAACAGATTCAGCTGTGGGCTCAGATCGAACCATTGGCTTTCCGTCATTTCGCCAATTCCTCTTGTCCTCGCCTGAATGAGTTTCATTGAAATCCCGAATAATCATAGTTTGTATTTACCGCTTCTGGCCAGATCTACTCTTTTACTCTTCACCATGCATGCCTGTCCACAGACCGAGGAAAAAATTGCGGGCATTGGCACCAAGCGACCGAGAGCGATAACCTCCTTCCTGCACCACCACTGTCGGCAGCTGCAAGCCACCAATCATCTGGCCATTTAGCTTCAGGTCGGCGGCTGATAGGGACCAGGTCCCTGTTGGGTCGTTACGCACGGTATCTAAACCAAGAGCCAGCACAAGGAACTGAGGTTTGAATTTTCGTATTCGTTTCAGGGCCCGTTCCAGAACCTGCCGATACTGCACCCCGTCGAGTATTTCCGGCATTGGGTAATTCCGGTTAAACCCCAACCCTTTGCCTTCGCCGGTTTCTTCTGAAAACCCGCTGAAGTAGGGATAGGCGAAACTTGGGTGGCCATGGATAGAAAGTGTCAGAACATCGTCGCGATGGTAGAAGATATCCTGGGTACCGTTGCCATGGTGGTAATCTACATCAAGAACTGTAACCCGTCCATAGGCACTGAGGTAATTAGCTGTTATAGCGCTGGAGTTCAGGTAACAGAAACCGCCGAAAACTTTGCTCTCCGCATGGTGTCCTGGCGGCCGGACCAGGGCATAGCTGATGCGGTATCCTGCCAAAATCTGGCTCGCCGCAGTCAGGGCACAATCAACAGCTCCTTTCGCGGCTGGGTAAGCGTTCCGGTTAAGTGGAGTAAAGGTGTCGATGCAATAGTATCCGGCCCGAACCGGCATTTCTTTTGGCGGCTTTGTGGCGTTTCTGATAGGGAATACATAAGGATACACCGATTTGCCAATTTCCATGGTCTGGCACATCCGTTTGAGGTATTCGACAAAATCAGATTTGTGCACCGCTTTAATATACTTTTCAGGGAATTGATGAGCGCCAATAGTATCGAAGAGACCGGTGGGTGTGATGCCTTTCAGAATAGACGAAATTCGCACTGGAGCTTCAACATAGCCACGCTCGTGGATATGATGGATGTCGTGGTTTTCATTGATAATAAGAGCGATGCGTTTATCAATAGATACTGCCAGTGGATGTTCAATGTTTTCCACCGATTTTACATAGCGGGGCGCTCTGAACTTGACTGGATCATCCCGAAAGGACTCTATCACCATGGTATTGTATTCTTCCGAACAGAGCTTGCCGTATTTCCTGGTGAGTATTGCATGAACCACTTTTTTGGCATATTCGCATTCCAGTGTTTTGGTCAGCCCAAGGCCGTCAAAAAGAAGGTATGGCGGGTTTTCACCACCTTCTTTTAGTGGGGTTTCGTAAGCGGTGTTTATAATTGGCAAGACACCGAAACGCTCGTAAAAACGCAGGCGGGCCTTGTTTTCTTTGAGGATGGCTTTGTCGCTGCATAAGGCAGGATCATCCGGCAGACACTCCAGAAATATACCCACCGCCTGAAGCGATTTTGCTTCATCGCGTACGCGAATGTATAAGGCACTGCCTATTCCACCCGTGGTTATCAGGTCCACTGAAATGAAGTCCAGATAGCAAAAACGCAGATCCGGGGCGTGGTTCAGAATGGCAAAACCCTTGATTCTTCCTCTATTGTCGTTGGCGACAAAAAGGATGGTTCTTAGTCTGTATTTGAGAGGATCGGCCAGTTTCCTGGCCAGGCTGGAGACAGTTTCTTCCGGCAGATCCGCAAATTGCAGTCGAAGTATCCGCTGTACTTCATTAATGGCGTCCTGGTCGATGGCAAGAGCGTTATCATATATTCGTCTGATTCTAAACATATCAGTATATTTTTCGATAAATCATTCTGCCATCGCCGTCCCGATAGAAATCATCTAACTGGCTCACCAGCTGGTAGTTATGTTTTTCATAGAACAACCTGGCTGGGGCATATCCTTCTGTTGACGAAGTTTCGACATAGATATGGCCGGAACCAGCCTGTTTCAGCCTCTTCTCCATTTCAAGTATAAGCACTGTGCCAATCCCGTGCCTGCCGTTTTCCGGATCAACGGCAATCCAGTAGATATCAAAACGGTTGACGGTGAGTGGAATTGGGCCGAAGCTGATAAAACCAAGGAGTTGCTGTTGATCAAAAGCGGCAAGGGTCTGGTAATCTTCTTTTGGGTCAAACGTGGCATCAATCACTTCGATGGCTATGTCAACTTCGCATTGGAGAAAGTTTGTTTGCAGCTTTACAATCCGGATAAGTTGCTCCCGGTCCTCGGGCATGATGGGACGAACTAACATACTTTATTGCTCCTGGCGTTGACAAAGGCCACAAGTTTTTCAACCATAGCCGTATAATGAAGCCCGCTCTGTTTTGCTGCCGCAGGAAAGCCGGCATCCGGGCTGAGGCAGGGGTTGGCATTGATTTCAAGGACATACACTTTGCCGCTTTGGTTCAACCGCAGGTCGACCCGACCATAATCACGCAGGCCGAAGAGTTGATAGCACTGTGCTGAAACCGCGGCCATTTGGCTGGTCATGGTAGCCGGCAGGGTTGGAAACGACCGCCTTGATTCCTGGTATTCAATCGATTCAGGTTCCCATTTGGCCCGATAACCGACAATTTTGAACAAGTCGTCAGGATATCCGGAGAAATCTATTTCCGCCGCCGGGAGCACCTCGGGAGACTCTGTACCGATAAGAGAAATATTGAATTCCCGGCCGTCAATATACTCTTCAGCGATAATTGGCCCGTATTCCTTATAGAATTCCTTCAAGGCTCTAAGCAGTCGATTGGAGTCAGATATCACCGATTCCTGATCGATACCGATGCTGGCGTCCTGAAACTGAGGTTTGAGGATCACCGGAAATTGCATATGGCTAAAATTGACCTGAGTCTCTCCTGAAAAGAGAAGAGACTCCGGGGTGTTCAGGCCAGCAGCCCGCAGGGCAAGCTTTACCAGATGCTTGTCTGTGGTGGACATCAGGGCGGCGGCGGGGGAGCCGGTAAAAGGAATGTTCAGCAGTTCCAGGACGGCCGCTGGATGAGCCACAAACTGCGGATTATCATCCACCGATTCGCAGAGGTTAAAGGCCATCGACATTCCGGCGTTCTCTGTTTCACGGACAAAGCGGCCCAAATCCCTGGTAAAGGGAATACGGACCGCCGTATGGCCGAGTTCGACAAGAGATGACTCAATCGCCTCGACCTGAGCCATGATATCGACGGATGATTGCCAATTGGTCTCACCTTCGGGGATGGGCTCGTTATAAACGAGCCCTATAATTTTTTTCACTTCATCCCCACCCTTTGCATCGCGGCGTCGATAATCATGCTGATAAGTTGTTGATAATCGATTCCATGTCTGCGGGCCATGATGCTGAGATCGGAAATTTCCGGGTTCAGTCCAGCCAGGGAGTTGATCTCGATAAAATTTGGCATTCCCTTGCTGTCCGAGCGTAAGTCGACCCGCCCGGCATCGGCGCAGTCTAGCACTCTATAGCAGGCCAGGGCGACCTCTATTGCTTCTTTTGCCTCAGGGTCGTCCACCACCCGGTATTCCACCAGGTTTTCAAAAAAGGCCTTGTTATGATAGGAGTAGACATCCGCCTCGGAATTCTCCAGCAGGACCACTTCCAAAATACCAATTGACCGGGCCTCGGCGCCATTGCCGACGATGCCCACGGTAAATTCCCTGCCCGGCAGAAAGGTCTCCACCAGAACCGGTTGTTTAAACGTTGCCAGTAATTCTTTGCAGGTCGCGTGCAGCATCTTCGGGTCACTGATCTTAGACGCAGCTGTGACGCCTTTGCCAGTGCCTTCGGCCACTGGTTTGGCAAACAGAGGATATGGCAGGTCGATACCTGCAATATCCCTTTCGCTGTTGACCACGGCAAAGTCAGGGGTCGGCAAGCCGCTATCCCGTACCACGTGCTTGGCGATCCCCTTGTGTAGGGTAACTGCCTGGACGAGTGGTCCGGAAAAGACATAGGGGATTTGATAGGCGTCGAGCAGGGCCGGGACCTGTGCCTCCCGGCCAAGACCATACAATCCTTCTGCAATATTAAAAACCAGATCCCACCGTTCGTTCTTGGCAAGGTGTTGAACCAGGCTGGTGACATTACCGATGCGCACCGGTTCATGCCCCAGTTCACGGATGACGTCTTCAATAGCCTCTATGGTCCCGATTTTGTCGAATTCTGCGGTCTCTTCAGCGCTCATCCCTGCAGCCAGGTAATCATCCCGCAGATCGTAGGTCATCCCTATTCGCATTGGCAATCCTCACACTGTGCAGTTCCTGGGGTGCAAGCCGGTGTATCGGGATAACGGTAGACATTGCCTTCGTAGTTTCTGATCAACAGGTCGCTGCCGTCACGGCCAACCACTGTCTCGGGAATGAGCGGAATCTTTCCTCCCCCTCCCGGGGCGTCAATGACATAGGTTGGTACAGCGTAACCGGTTGTATGGCCGCGCAGACCTTGATATATTTCAAGACCTTTTGAGACCGGAGTTCTGAAATGTGATGAGCCCATAATGGGGTCGCATTGATACAGGTAATATGGTTTGATCCGAATCTTCATCAGGCCATGCATAAGGCTGCGCATTGTCTCGACATTGTCATTGATCCCTGCCAGGAGGACAGTTTGGCTGCCGAGCGGAATCCCTGCATCGGCAAGCATGGTACAGGCCTTTCGTGCTTCCGGCGTCAATTCATCCGGGTGCATGCAGTGGATACTCATCCATAGAGGGTGATGTTTCTTCAGCATTGCCACGAGTTCGGGCGTAATCCTCTGGGGCAGGACCATGGGCGCTTTGGTGCCGATACGAATCACCTCAACATGAGGAATTTCCCGCAGTTTGCTGAGAATCCAATCCAGCTGCTCATCGGCAAGAGTCAGGGGGTCGCCACCGGAGATGAGCACATCTCTGATTTCTTTGTTGCTGGCTATATAATTAATGGCCTGCTGCCATTGCTTCATCCCGCCTTTTTTGCGTCTTCCGACCATGCGGGACCGGGTGCAGTAGCGGCAGTAGCTTGAGCAGTAGTCGGTGACCAGAAAGAGCACCCGGTCAGGATATCGGTGCACTATGCCTTTGACAGGGCTGTGGCCGTCCTCCCCAAGTGGATCACGTGCTTCGCCAGGCGAAACCAGAAGCTCACTGGCAACGGGAACCATTCCGCGCCTAATAGATTGGTCAGGGTTTTCCGGGTCGATCAGGCTGGCATAGTATGGGGTAATGGCCAGCGGCAGGGCTGTGTTTTGAAATTGGAAACCTTTACGTTCATTGTCAGACAACTGAAACATTGTCTCAAGTTGTTTGAGGGTGGTTATACGGTGTCGGAGCTGCCAGTGCCAGTCTTGCCAGTTTTCTTCAGTGGCTTTCGGGAAGTAGCGTTGGCGGAAGGAGTAAACATCGGTTTGTGCAGAAGGGAGACAGGTTGAATTTTTTCTACCGTCTGGAGGTTCTTCTTGATCCTCGAGGAAAACTGTTTGTGCTTTCATGATAATGACCCTTTTTAAAATAATTGAGATTGAAATGTTACAGTTTGTAAAGCAGCTCCAAGGTGAAGCTCCATCATTAAATTTCAGTCTTTATGTGTGTTGTTTTTTTCTTGTCGGATGTGACAATAAGTGAATTGTGGGAATTCTTCTCAGGAATGAGTGTTCATGCGCCGTATGGCAATGCATGTAAGTAGAGTTGATTTTGCGTACATACTTTATTTAAACAGCTTGAGCAACATCTTTTTTTTAGTCGTCTGTTAAAAATAATAAATTAAAATGGAGCCCGGTCTGTAACACCCTGAAATAAGGGATTGAGGCTATTTTATGTATCGGTCAATCATTCCTTGTTTTGATATATTTTCGTCCCAATCGTGCAGAATGTCAATGGTCTCACTTTATTTTTTTGCGTAACAATACAGTGCAAACAAGGCAGAGCAGCGTCGCTCCGAAAATGATCGCAAAGACGGTCGACATTGCATTCGATACCGCCAATGAGAGCAGAGCTTCACTCTGCTTATTCAGCATCTGCCTGAATTCCTCGCGAAAGATATTCTCTATACTTTTGTGCAGAGAATCCATAACCGCCGATGGAATCATGGCAGAGGATTGTTGCAGATTATTGAGCAGTCCGGTGGTCACAACACCACCGCAGATACCAACTCCGATGGTGCCGCCCAGGGTTCTGGAGAACTGGTGAAAAGACGTTGCCACTCCCAGGTTGATCTTGGAAAGATCCGCTTGCACCAGTAGCATGGTGGAGAGGGTGACAAAACCCATGCCGGTGCCGGCCAGAAGAAAGACCACAAAGCAGACAGTCAAAGAGGTCTGTGGGCTAAAGAACAGCATAGCTCCGCAACTGGTGACCAACATCAATCCCCCTGAAATGGCCGCCCATTTGCTGCCTGTGCCGTCAATTAATCGGCCAAGTACAAGAGAACCCATCGACCAGCCAAGGCTCATGGAGAGCATGGTCAGTCCCACCTGCATGGGTGTTTTGGCCAGTGCCCCTTCGATAAAGAGTGGCACGTAGGCAAAGAGTGAAAAAATAGCAAAGCTGGCGCAGAAGGCCGCGGCGTTGCCGAGGGCAAAGACTGGCCGGCGAAAAAAGCGCAAATCGAGCACAGGATCGGCCGCCCGTCTTTCAACGAAGACAAAAAGACCGGCAAAAATCATCGACAATGCCGAGAGGCCTAATATCTCACCGGACAGCCAGCCGTACTCCCGTCCACCAATGATGAAAATTGTCAAAAAGCAGAGGATAAATCCGGAAAGGCAGGTGATTCCGGCTATATCCAGTTGGACCGTCTTCGGACAGCGGACCTGACCTGGCAGGTAACGGCCGATTGTTACAAGGGAAGCAAGCGCCAGCGGCACATTAAGGAAAAAAATCCATCGCCAGGAAACATAGGTGACGATGACGCCACCCAAGGTTGGACCGATGATCGACGAAATACCCCAGACCGAACTGGCCAGCGACAGGGTTTTGCCGCGCTCGCCTGGGGGCGATATCTCCGAAAGGACGATATACACCAGGGCAAATATACCTCCTGCTCCGATCCCCTGAAACGCCCGGGCACCGATGAGCACAAACATAGAGGGGGCAATACCGGCAGTGAGCGAAGCAAAGAGAAAAACTGTGATGGAGAAGAGGAAGAGCCCTCTGGTGGAGAACCGGTCGGCCAGTTTACCAAATACCGGCAGGGAAACTGCGCGTGCCAGAAAGTAGGCGGAATAGACCCAGCTATAGAGGGTCAGACCGCCAAGATCCGTGACAATGGAAGGCATTGCCGCACTGACGATCAGGGCATCCATGGCGCCCAGAAAAAGGGCCAGAAGGGCGGCTATAATGATAACGGGTCGATTGGGCGAAGTGGTTTCCTGCATATCGATAAATTGTGCTATGACCGGTTTATTGAGTTAAAATTCAACTGTATGAAAATATTGATAAAATTGTAAAAAGTTCTAGGCTGAGATGGCTAAGGAAAAAACTTCAGATGCGAGGCGTAAGGTTTTTCTATCATTTCGGCGTACTAGAGTACGTCGTAATGATAGAAAAGGCGCAACAACGAAGCAGGTGAGGAGTTTTTCCTTAGCCATCAATATTTATTTGGCCCGTAAATACTGATTCGGCCAGGCTGGCTCAACCCGTAAAGCCTGCGCGGCGTGGAGCGGCCAGTATGGGTCGCGAAGCAGCTGCCGGGCCAGAAATACTACATCGGCCTGGCCGTTGGCAACAATTTGCTCGGCTTGCGCGGGATCGGTAATAAAACCAACGGCACCGGTACCAATCCCGGTTTCGGCGCGAATCCTTGCCGCAAAAGGGACCTGGAAACCTGGGCCGAAGGGAACGGGCTCATTTGGCACGGCAAAGCCGGAGGAACAATCAATAAGGTCCACCCCGTATTCCTTGAGTTGTTTGGATAAGGTAACCGATTGCTCGATATCCCAACCGTCTGGCAGCCAATCTGTGGCGGAAATCCGCACAAATAATGGTAAGCTCTCCGGCCACTCCTTGCGAACGGCCCGGGCTATTCGCAGTGGGAACCGTAGCCTGTTTTCCAGGCTTCCGCCATAATCGTCCTGCCGTTTATTTGCCAAGGGGGAAAGGAACTCGTGGAGGAGGTAACCATGAGCCATGTGTACTTCCACAACCTTAAATCCGGCGGCATACGCTCTCTTTGTGGCGCTAATAAAATCAGCCTCAATAGCATCCAATTGTTCTTTGGTCAAAGCCAGCGGCAGAGGGTGGCCGGAGCTAAAGGGCAGGGCACTTGGTGCCAGCGTTTGCCAGCCTCCATCTTCGATCTTGAGGGGAGTGCCACCTTGCCAAGGCGCGCTGCAGGATGCCTTGCGACCTGCATGGGACAGTTGAATAGCCGGGACTGACCCCTGCTCGGTTATGAAACGGGCAATCGGGGCGAAAGCTTCAAGCTGTGCATCATTCCATAGACCGCTGTCGTGGGGGCTGATTCGGCCTTCAGGATTGACGGCGGTTGCTTCCACCATAACCAGCCCGGCGCCGCCAACAGCACGACTGCCAAGATGGACGAGATGCCAGTTGTCTGCCAATCCGTCGTGGCTTGAATATTGGCACATGGGTGAGACGAATATCCGATTGCGGAAAGTGATTTCCCGCAGTTCAAGGGGTGAAAAGAGCATACTCATAAGATATCTCCATTAGACATGAGTTTTGAAAACAGGTTGTATAAATCCGCAAAAGTAAATCAGCAAAAGGTCGTAAGTCGTAGGTCGCATGGATGCGGAAATTGACCTGAAAAACTATGTGTCTAAACTGAAGTTTGGCAAGATAGGCTGAGGGGAATACCGGATTTTATGACCACCTCATGTTCTGTGGCCATCGACCAGGCTTTTCTGCATCAGAATTGCGTGGCCGCCATCCTCGTAATATCCATATCGGAAGCCACACTGCTTGAAACCGTATGTATGGTAAAAGTCGATAGCCGCTTTATTCCTGTCGTGTACCTCCAGAGTGAGTAGCGTACAGTCGGCAAGCCCTGCAATTGTCTCGAGAGTGTGGACTAATTTCGAGCCGATACCTCTCTTTCTGGCAGCTAAAGTTACTCCGAGTGAGTAGATGCGTTTTTTGCGACTGCCTTTTCGGCCCAGTAGAATCGCATATCCGACTATTTCCCTAATTTTTTCGGCTCTTGCGACAATAACAGTCGTATGTTGGATCAGATACCTTAAATTTTTCCGGGAACGGTGATCGGTCATGAAGATATGTTGTTCAAGGGCCGCGAGCTGATCTACGTCGGCCGGAGTGGCCGGTTCAATGATATAGTGGGTGGTCGGCATAACTGCTGTCTGGTGCTCAACTAGCTTATTTCGCTTTGTTTTTAGTGTGATTTGTAAAAGGCTCTGGGAACTTCGATTGATTATAGCCCTGAAAGATTGTTGTCTCCATAATAATTTTGTCGAAGATTGTTTCGGTTTGACAAGCTTGGCAAGAGTCTATTATATCATCAATGATATTGAAGCATTTAGCTGCACCTGTTTTTCAAAAGCATGCCGCAAAGGACGTTCTGAAAAGAGTCTCCGGGGCATTTCTTCGACTGTACTCTTTTTCCGAAATGTCTCGATTTGAGAAAAAATGCTTCTTCACAGATTATTCTGGGGTGATAGAATTTGAATTGTCAAAGACCAGCTCCAGCACCTGTGACGAATAAAGCATTTTGCAACTTTTGTCCCGGCTTCTGCTGTTATCGGCTGCCGGGTTCGGTTCTCTTTGTTGACGCTATCGATATTAACAGGATCGCCCGCCACTTTCAGCTCACTGATGGAGAGGTGCGGAGGAGATTTATTGAGAAACGGAATACTTTCAAGGTCAAAGATGATGGCTCCTGCATCTTCCTGCTCGGTGGAAAGCTGAGCAAGCGGTGTTCGATCCATATGGCACGACCGCGGCAATGCCAGGAGTTTCCTTACGATGGATTCTGTCCCTATCTTGGCCGGGAAGATCTTTTGGCAGCTATTTACCCAAAGCTGGAAAAGAGTCTGGGCTTTAAAGCCACCGATACTCTGGAATTCTGAAATGTAATAAACTTTTTTTGAGTTATGAAACTGTTTTCAAAGATATACACCTACTTGCTTGTTGGTATCATCAGTATGTTGTTGATCGATGGCAATCTGAGCTATGAAACTGAATTAGAACAGTTTGATATAGATATGGCTGATAATGCCAGGCAGATCGCCTGGATTGTCTCAGGGATGATTTCCCACACCTGGCAGGAGAGTGGTCAGGAAAAAGCTCTCCGGTTGATTGAAGATGCCAATCGAGCTGACCATTTAATCACCATCAATTGGGTTTGGCAGGATGAGCTTTCTGAAATATTCGGCAAGGATATTCCCGAAATCGAAATTCTGAAAACAGCTGATCCAGAGCATCAGGTTTCCTTTTTTGCCCTCGATAAGCACCGGCAGAAGCAACGGTACACCTTAATGCCTGTGACGATTCCAGGGGATCGGCCTGGGGCAATACAACTCACCCAGACTCTTGAATTACGGGCTAAATTTACCCAAAGAATGTTGTACCGTTCTCTGTTCATTACCACGCTGCTTGCTCTGATCAGTGGCATAATAGTCTATTTTTTTATTCATATAAAAATAAGAGGGCCTTTGGAAAAACTTTCCAGAAAAGCGATCGAGATTGGTAAGGGCAATCTGGCACCGGATCTGGAAATAAAGGGCGATGACGAGCTGGTCGGACTGGGCAGGATTATGAATAATATGTGCACCAGGTTATTGATCGCAAAAGAGAAAATTCATTTTGAGAATCTTGCCCGCCTGAAAACACTGGAACAGCTCCGGCACACTGAGAAACTATCAACGGTGGGGCAGATAGCCGCCGGAATCGCCCATGAAATCGGCACACCGCTCAATGTTGTGGACGGAAGGGCAAAAATGATCATTTCCGAGCCCTTGGAGCACGATGAGATAGTGAATTGTGCCAAGATCATTAAGACGCAAGCCGAACGAATAACTTTGATTATTCGACAGTTACTCGATTATTCCAGAAAGAGAAAATCACATCCGAGAACTCTGGAGAGTGTCGATGTCATTATTAATCAGGTTTTTCATCTCCTGTCACCAATTGCGGCCAAGCAGGGGATTGCTCTTGCTTTAAACATTGCCCCGGAAACGCAGATGATGTGTCGCATGGATCCGCATCAGATGCAACAGGTGTTTATGAATGTTATTATGAACTCAATTCAGGCAACACCGAAGGACAAGAATGTACTTGTTGAAATCTCCAACACCAAACTCAAATCGATGATTCATACCGACGACCAGATCAGGGAATTTCTGCGAATCGACGTGATCGATGAAGGAGAAGGGATTCCTGAAGCACATCTCCAGGAGATCTTTACGCCCTTTTTCACCACCAAACAGATAGGCCTGGGGACGGGCCTCGGTCTCTCCATCGCCCGCGAACTTCTCGAAGAACAAGGCGGCTGGATTGAAGTGGAGAATCGTCGGCCAAGAGGTGCCCGCTTTTCCATCTTTTTGAGATTAGAGGAGAATTGACACATGATTGGACACATTCTCATCGTTGAAGATGACAAAGATATGGGCGAGATGCTGGAGGTCGGGCTGGCTAGACGTGGCTTTACCACCTGTGCCTGTGTCGGTGGGCTGGAAGGGGTGGCGGCAATCGATCGCGAGCAGCCAGATGTTATTCTGACCGATATAAATCTGCCGGATGTCAGCGGGATGCAGGTCTGCCGGGAGGTGGTCGAGAAGTGGCAGGAAATCCCGGTGATAATGATGACCGCCTTTGGCTCCATGGAAACGGCCATCGAAGCAATCCGGGTCGGCGCCTATGATTTTATTACCAAGCCGCTGGATATGGATATCCTGGCTGTTGCCCTTCAACGGGCTGTGGACCACCGGCGGCTGAAGCAACAGGTACAGGTGTTGAGTGAGGCCTTTGAAAACATTCACACCTTCTCCGGCCTGCTCGGTGAGAGTGCGGTGATGAAAGATCTCTTCTCCCGTCTGGAGCGCATTGCCGATACCGAGACCTCAGTGCTTATCACCGGCGAGAGTGGTTCAGGGAAGGAAATCTCTGCCAGGGCATTGCATGAATACAGTCGGCGAAAGGATAAACCCTTTGTGGCGATAAACTGCTCTGCGCTTCCCGATAATTTGCTGGAGAGTGAACTCTTTGGCCATGTCAAAGGGGCCTTTACCGATGCCTGGCAGGACCGAAAAGGGCTCTTGCTGGAGGCGGATGGTGGGACGCTCTTTCTTGATGAAATTGGCGATATTCCTCTTTCTTTGCAACCTAAACTGTTGCGGGTCCTTGAAGAGCGCAGGGTGCGTCCAGTTGGCGGCAACGATGAAAAAACTGTTGATGTCCGTGTCATAGCCGCCACCAATATTGATATTGATCGGGCCGTTGCCGAGGGTTCGTTTCGTGAAGATTTATACTATCGGCTGAATGTCATTACCTTGAACATTCCTCCCCTGCGGGCGCGTGGGGCGGATATTCTGCTCCTTGCCGGCAAATTCATTAAGGATTTTGCCAACAAACAGGGCAAGAAGGTGACGGGGCTGGCTGAGTCCACAGGGAAAAGACTGCTCGGCTATGAATGGCCGGGCAATGTCCGGGAACTCCGAAATGCAATGGAACATGGGGTGGCCATGACCCTCTTTGATAAGGTTGTCCCGGAAGATTTGCCTCAAAAAATAAGAAAGCATACCGGCAGCGCCCTTTTTCTTGAAACGGACAACCCGATGGAGTTAATACCCCTTGAGGAGATGAGCAAGCGGTATATTGCCCATGTCCTTAAAACGGCCCAGGGGAACCAATCCGTTGCGGCCCAGATTCTGCAAATTGATCGTAAAACGCTGTATCGAAAACTGCAAAAACTGATCGATTAAATCCCCTCCTCATTTCCACCACAATTCGGCAAACGTTCCTTTTTTTATGGGTGGGGCAGAATACCCACCTGGGGCATTTTGCCCCAATCGGCGTCCCGCACCGTTTCATCCTCCCGCTATTCACAAACTGATAGTTTGTGATTTGTATAATAATATTAACTAAATACGTATAGTCTGCTCCGAAATGTTCAAAGCGCCGATATTCTGACGACGAGTGTCCAGCAAGCAGGTTTCGCTCTGTTTTTGGTATATCCTTTTTAACACTGGGTTGAGATACCCCACTCAGAATAGGCTTAAATAATAAAATACAATAATAAAATTCAATAATATTGGGATGATATGTGTCTCGCCAAGAAGTGGCACGGTATGTGCTTTAATAACTTGAGCAATGAAGGCCTGGGAGGATCAGGAACAGAGAATAAGCAATTTCCGGGATATCCACGGTGAGAATAATAATAGGAATTTTTCAAAATAAAGAGGACGTGACCAACTTCCACAAGTATCGAATGCTCGATATTACGTCGCTGACGGAAGTGGGACCGTTCTTTTCGAAAAATCAGGCTCTTTCCTGGATGAAGGAACTGCATGGCCAAATTGAGAACAGTGAAGTTGCCTATATTCCTGAGAGTGGCGACGATTCACTGAAATGGTATGGGTTTACGTTTGAGGAGTGAGATTTACCTTCACATCTGCCATGGGAGTTGAATAAAAATGTCATCATATCTTTCAGCAAAAAACTCGCTTTCCCCTTCCATCCACGCTGGTAGAAAACCGTCCTGCAACATTAAAGGGCGGATTATCCCTTACATGGAGTTTCTGCCGCGGTTAAAAAACTATTGTTTATCCCTCGGCTTTAAAAAACCAATTGTCATACTGCCTGAACTCATGGAGGCTTCAGACACAAACTCTGTCGTTAATCCTGATCCTTTTCTGGTTGGCAAAAACAGAGCCCTCCCTGGCAACGATTCCATCATAATTCTCTCGGCCAAAGTTCCTTATGAAACGAGTTGGGGTGGATACAGTGGATTACCGCGTCCGCTCATTCATGAAAGGGCTGACCACCGGGCGGAAGCTACGGTATCCAATTTTATTGCTCCCTATCTTCTAGAGTATCAATTCGCTCAGAAACATATTTACCTCAGTTGTAATGAGGAAGGGCAGTATCTCGTTACCCTGCCATCAGAATTTATAAAAAGCGAGGCGAGGAGCGATGGCAGGAAGCTGAAGATTCATTTAGATAAAATTGCTGAGTCCGATGAAAATGGTCTTAATACCCCTCTCCGGGTGTCCAAACCATTAGTTTCGTATCAGCTTTCGCCTCATTTTGTCCAGCTTCTCCGCGATAGCAATTTTCCCTGGCAAAAGGGGAGGATTCAGAGGATCGGTAAATTTCTCACTAAAGATTTTTTTGAATTCGTCGAGCCGAAACAGCTGGACGGCAGGAACAGTGCCTTTGCCGAAACACTTCTGCCAGCCATGAATTGCATAGTGACCAACGCTAATCCCCAGTTGCGGGCAGCGCTTATTCATTTGCAAAGTGAATTTTCCCGAACCGTAGATGATGTGCTGAGTACTCATGGGCAGAAAGACACTGAAAATCTGCTTTGCATTGCTGGCTTGGATATCGACGTGGCGGCTTTCAAAGGAAGAGGGCAACGCTATTTTGTACCGTGGGCTTCTTATTGGCAGCACGGAGGGACACAACAAGAGGATAAGGATCAGCTGGAACAGGATGATTTGTTTGTCGCCCTGATGGCCCAGGAGAAGCAATGCCTGGTATAGTGGCTTTGAGACAAAATGCCTCATCCTGGCAAGCCTTTTAAAAGTTGTCCGATTTCTCTTGCTGAAGTCGAATGACTGTATGTAATGTATTGATGTTATGGGCATTGCGCCCGGTGTAAAAACTCGCCTCTGAAAAGGAATTTCGGTATAAACCGGTTTGCCTGGTACAGCGGACAACAAGAAAAAAATTACTATCAAAAACCGATGAATCCTTTTTTACTAGCCCTTGCAATTATCGTCGCGGGAGGAGCAATACCCCTTTTGACGTACCGTCAATTTGTGCTGACTAAGTGCCTCTATATTGGTGTAACCACAATCGGTTGTCTCTTTGGCATGTATGCTGTTCTTTCGGCTATCGAGGGTCCCGAGATTCTGGCCTGGTCCTGGTCCTGGTTGCATACATATACTCTCTCCTTTACTTTCGATTCGCTCACCTTCTTTTTCCTGCTGCCAATTTTTCTCATCTGTCCCCTGGCGGCCCTTTACAGTTTTTGTTATTTCGAACGCCGCGAGAAATCCTTTCGGACGGCAATCAGTTATTTCTTCACCAATATCCTTATCGTCTCTATGGCCCTGGTTACAACCGCCTCGAACATGCTGGCGTTTGCTTTGGTCTGGGAGCTTATGTCGATTTCTTCCTATTGCCTTGTCATGTATGACTATGAGAAATCCACAACCAGAACCGCCGGGTATCTCTATTTCCTGTTCGCCCAGGCTGGGGCCTTGCTTATATTAGCCGCCTTCGGGGTTATCTTCAGCCATACCGGTAGTTTTGCTTTCAGCCAGATCGCAACCATCCCGGAGTACACCAAACTGGTTGTCTTTTTTCTGGCCTTTTTTGGTTTTGGTTCAAAGGCTGGTGTTTTTCCTCTCCATATCTGGTTGCCCCATGCCCATCCCGCCGCACCGAGTCATATTTCGGCAATCATGTCGGGCGTCATGATAAAAATGGGTGTCTATGGAATTCTTAGAATCTACTTCCTCCTTGGCGCAACAGACATTCGTATCGGTCAGGCGGTGCTTGTTTTTGGCATGATTTCCGGGGTGCTGGGTGTGTTGTATGCTATCAGCAAAAACAACATAAAAAAATTGCTCGCCTATTCAAGTGTGGAAAATATCGGCATCATTCTTATGGGTGCCGGCCTTGGTATGGTTGGGGTTGCCGAGGAAAACACGGTCATGGCAGGCTTTGGTTTCGCCGGTTGTCTTTTGCATGTGCTGAACCACTCCTTTTTCAAAACCCTGTTATTTCTTGGCGCCGGGGCGGTGATCAAGCAGACCGGCACCAGTCAGATCGATCAGTTGGGCGGCCTGATGAAAAGGATGCCAGTCACCGGGAAAACCTTTCTGGTTGGTTCCGTGTCGATCTCCGGTCTGCCGCCTCTTAATGGCTTTGTCAGTGAGTTTTTAATCTATTTTGCCGCCTTCCAGGGGTTGACGTACAACCATTCGACGTTGCTGCTGTCGATGATGGCGATCATCTCTCTGGCGGTCATTGGTGGATTGGCTACTTTTTGTTTCACTAAGGTGGTGGGGATTGCTTTCCTTGGTGAGCCTCGTAGCCAAAAGGCGCAGCGGGTGAAAGAGGGCGGTGTGGCCATGGCGATTCCGATGTTCCTTCTGGCCGGCGCATGTATTGTCATCGGTATCTTTCCGGCCAGTTTTATCGAACTTGCTTTTAACGGTTTGACAGATATAACTAATCTCGGTCAGGTCGATACTCTGCTGGTTGAGACTATCGGTGCGAATCTTGCTCTTGGCTCTCGGCTTTTTCTGGGGATTTTCTTTTTTGTGGTTCTTTGCAGAAAGCTTCTTTATTGGGGCAAGGATGTTACCGCAGGACCTACCTGGGGCTGTGGTTTTACCCGCGCCACCACAAGAATACAGTATACCGGAGTCTCCTATGCCCGGAGCGTGGTCGATTTCTTCCGTCCCTTTGTTTTTATTCGGGAGACGAGTGTTCGATTGAAGAAGATCTTTCCGGGCCAGACCAGCTATGCGAGCCGGGTCGATGATATTGGCGAGGTTGGTATGAATCATGGTATAGCCCTGCCGCTTTTTACTCTCTTAGGGAAACTTCGCTGGATACAACATGGAAATGTCCAGCTCTATATTGGCTATATCATTGTGGCGATTCTCATTTTATTGCTGCTCTTATTTATATGACGATAAAATCTTGGCTTGATGTTTAAAGGAATGAGTATGGAATCTTTTTTATCACTTAGTATCGCACTGTTATCAGCGCCTTTGTTCCCTGGTATTATTTTAAAGGTGAAGGCCCTGTTTGCCGGGAAGAAAGGTCCCCCGCTGCTGATCAAGTATTACACCTTGATGAAGCTTTTCCGTAAAGGATCTGTCTACAGCACCACCACCAGTTTCATTTTCAAAATGGGGCCACTTGTTTCCTGCACCGGGGGAATCATGATTTTGCTGTTTTTCCCCTTGGCGGGCATCGCTCCGGTGGTGTCTTTTCATGGAGACGTTCTGATACTGTTTTATATTTTCGCCACGGGGCGGTTCTTTACCATCGCTGCTGCCCTTGATACAGGATCGCCCTTTGAAGGCATGGGCGCCGCCCGTGAAGCCTTTTTCGGCACCCTGGCCGAAGCCTCCATTTTTGCCATTCTGATCCTCTTTTATCGAATGACCGGCGCGCTCAGTTTTGGCGATTATTTTACCGGTGCGACACCGATTAGTTTGACG
This sequence comes from uncultured Desulforhopalus sp., assembly GCA_963677465.1. Lineage (GTDB taxonomy): Bacteria > Desulfobacterota > Desulfobulbia > Desulfobulbales > Desulfocapsaceae > Desulforhopalus_A. The sequence continues at coordinate 6,184,393 of OY781976.1, forward strand.
GGTCCGGCAGGTGCGCTTCTTTTACTGGTCATTGTTGCCCTGTTTATGGTGCTGCTCACTGAAAACTCAAGGGTTCCCGTCGATGATCCGGCGACTCACCTGGAACTAACCATGATTCATGAGGTGATGATCCTTGATCACAGTGGCCCTGATCTTGCCCTGATAGAACTTGGTTCTTTTTATAAACTGTTTTTTTATTCGGCTTTTCTTACCTCGATTCTCTGCCCGTTTAACCCCGCCAACGGGTTGTGGAATCTGCCAATCTTTTACGGGGTGATGGTGGTGGTGTACATGGCCATTGGTCTGGTTGAGTCAATGATGGCCAGGTTCAAGATGAGTCTGGTACCAAAGTTTGTATTGACCTCCAGTGTCCTGGTGGTTTTCGCGGCAATTCTTACCATGGGATTTATCTGATGAAAAACATAATTGATATTGTCCTGGTCGTTATTCTGCTTTCCGTGCTTTTTTCACTGGCGTCTAACCGGCTGATCTCTCTAGTCAAGATTATGGCGGTGCAGGGGATTATGGCATCTCTTCTTCCTCTCCTGCTTGAGCATCACAGCAGTATGGGCAGCGGTGGTCTGATTCTTTTTCAGGTCATGATCCTGATAAAAGGTTTTCTTATTCCAGGCCTACTCTATGTGGCACTCAGTCGTATGACAATAACGAGAGAGATTGAACCGATTATTGGTTATCATGCCTCTCTTTTTGCCGGTTTGATTATCATATTACTGTCGGTCTTTATCACCGACAGACTGCATCTGACCATGCCCAGGGGGCACGAACTCTTGTTGACAACGGCCATTACCACCATGTCAGCCGGTTTTTTTCTTATGATGAGTCGGAGAAAGGCCATAACCCAGGTCATCGGCTATCTGATGTTGGAAAATGGTATATATCTCATTGGAACGGCCCTTACCAAGCATTCTCACACCATCAATGTTGTTGAATTCGGCGTGCTGCTCGATCTGCTCGTGGGGGTCATGATCATGGGAATTATTCTGCATAATATCAATCATGCCTTCGATGATATAGATACCGATCTTCTTAATCGATTAAAGGACTGAAAATGTTAGAACTCATTTTTTTACTGCCAATGTTGACCGGCCTTGTCACCTTGGTTGTGCCTCCCTATCTCGGGCGGAGCATGCTGATTGTTGCTGCTGTTCTGCATCTTCAGCTCACCCTGATGGCCTGGTTCGGGAAATTGCCGGTGTATGCTGAAACTTTTTTTGCCCAGACGCCGGAGGGGATGCTGGTCCTCCTGGTAACCTCGTTTATCTTTTTGTGTATTTCATTCTATGCGATACGTTATATGCAGGAAACGGGCTTGAACGATGAACCGATTTTTCCAGGTTGTATGCTGCTGTTTCTTGGCACCATGAGTATGGTAACCCTGGCCGACCATCCGATTGTGTTGTGGATTGCCATTGAGGCAACCACTCTGGTGAGTGCGCCGCTTATCTTCGTGCATAGGTCTAAAGAGGCACTTGAAGCTACCTGGAAATATGTTCTGGTGTGCTCTGTGGGGATTGCTCTGGCCCTGCTCGGTTGCTTTTTTATCACCCTGTCGATTGATATTGCCGAAGTCGATATCTCTCTCAGTTTCACTTCCCTTAATCAGGTCGCCATGCAGTTGGACCCCATGTGGCTGAAGGTAGGCTTTATCTTTGTGGTGATTGGTTTTGGCACCAAGATGGGGCTTGCTCCCATGCATACCTGGCTTCCCGATGCCCATAGTCAGGCGCCAAGTCCTGCCTCCGCTCTGTTGTCAGGGGCACTGCTTAACTGTGCTTTCCTTGGCATCTATAAGGTCCATACCTTGATGTATCTGGCCGGTCTGGGAGAATTTTCCGGCAACATCCTGATTGGTTTTGGCCTGCTCTCCATGTTTGTCGCTGGAGTATTTATTTTGCGGCAGCCTGATTACAAAAGAATGCTTGCCTATTCCAGTATAGAGAACATGGGGATCATCGCCTTCGGTGTCGGCATCGGTGGTTTTGCCCTCTATGGCGCGATATTACATATGATTCATCATTCTCTCATTAAGTCTTCGTTGTTCCTCTCCGCCGGAAATGTCCTGCTTGGTTTTAATACCAAGCTGGTCGATCGGATCGGCGGCTTGATCAAATATTTTCCAAAAACATTTCTATCTTTTTTTGCGGGCTTTGTCGGGATCTCAGGTCTGCCGCCATTTGGTATTTTTATCAGTGAGTTATTTATCCTGATAGGTGCCTTTCAGACCGGACATCCAATCAGTGCAATTCTTTTTATGTTTAGTTTGTTGCTGGTTTTGGCTGGTGCGGCGCAGATTGTCACCGATATGTCTTTTGGCGGCCAGGAGCAGGAAGCGCCTGCCGGCAAGGAGAACTGGCTCCGTATCGTTCCACCTTATATCTTGTTGCTTGCATCAATTACGCTCTGCGTCTGGATGCCAAGTGCGATGTACAATACCATAATGAATACAATAAAAATAATCGGAGGCACGATTCATGGATAACCTCCTGCAGATAGAGAACGGCGAACTGATCAAACGATCAGCCATTCCCAATGTTCCCTTTAACCGGTTTGCGGAATTACTGGCAGAATTTGTTCGTAATAATGGTTTCGTAGTCCAGTTCTTCGCCTTTGTCGAAGATGGTAAAAACAGGCTGCTGGCCGTTGTCCGCAATAAAAACCTCTATGTTTTGAGCACGGAGGTTGGGGAAGAATATCGGTCACTCACCATGGCCTGTAGTGAAAAATTTCATATGTTTGAGCGGGAAATAGCCGAACAATACGGTATTACCCCGCTGAATCACCCGTGGCTGAAAATGGTTCGCTACCATGCTAATTATCGCCAGGCCCCGGATGTTTTTGGCAATAATTATGACGAAGATATTCCTGGTAATTACTCTTATTTTCAGGTGGAGGGTGAGGCTATCCATGAGGTTGCCGTCGGCCCGGTTCATGCCGGTATTATCGAGCCTGGACACTTTCGTTTTCAATGTGCCGGAGAAGAAGTCTTTTCTCTTGAAATTCAGCTGGGCTATCAGCATCGCGGGGTTGAAAATCTGTTGACCGAAGTTCCACTGAAACGTTTGCCAATTATCTGTGAAGGGATTGCCGGCGATACCAGTGTCGGCCATAATCTCTGCTGTTGCCAGGCCCTGGAATCCATGGCCGGACTCTCCGTTGACCCCGGCTCCAAGGTGGTTCGTTCGATAGCTCTGGAACTGGAACGTATTGCCAACCATATTGGCGATCTTGGTGCCCTGAGTGGTGATGTTGCTTTTAATCCTCCTGCCGCCTATTTTGGCAGGATCCGAGGTGAGTTCTTGAATCTTTTGCAGGTCCTCTGCGGCAACAGGTTTGGTAAAAGCCTGGTGCTGCCGGGTGGGGTGTCGAAGATCATGAACGCCGAACAGGTGAAAATAATCGACGACAAATTGAAAGAGTTAGAGCCGGAAATCAGACACGTCTGTGACCTGCTCTTTACCGCCCATACGGTACAGGCTCGATTTGAAAATACCGGTACCGTTTCAAAAGAGATGGCCGAGGATCTCGGTCTGGTGGGCTACAGCGGCCGGGCTTCCGGTATTGAATATGATGCGCGGGTCTCCTTTCCCACCGAGGCTTATGGACCGCTGCCCGCCAATAGAAACGAAGTCATCAATGGCGATGTGAACAGCCGGGCCACCGTACGCCGTGAAGAGATCATGCATTCGATGCATCTGATCAAAACATTGCTGAGCAGATCGGGGGAACTGAGTTCGAAGACCACAATGCAGGAATTGTCTCTGGAGCCGGATGCCTTCGTTGTGACCATAAATGAGGGATGGCGGGGTGAGTTGTCGCACTGTCTTTTGACCGATGGCAAGGGTAAGATCGAGCGGTACAAGATAAAGGATCCGTCCTTTCATAACTGGACGGGGCTGGCGATGTCGCTGAGGAACCAGGAAATATCTGATTTCCCTCTTTGCAATAAGAGCTTTAACCTCTCTTACTGCGGTTTTGATCTTTAATGGCGTCGTAAAAAATCTTACGCCTCGCATATGAAGATTTTTACTTAGCCATCTCAATAATAGCGTTTTTTTGAGCATTAGTGGACAGTCTCCAACAGGAATAACGAAGGTAACATCATATGTTGAAAATCATCAAAAACAGAATCGAACAGGGTTGCAAGACAACCAGCTACCCGAAAGAGCCGATACATCTTTACAAGCGCTTCCGAGGGCTGCCAAAGATCAACAGTGACTGTGATCCATCGATTATCAGTCTCTGTGAGGCGATCTGTCCTCAGGACGCCATTATTGGGAAAGACAAAAAAATCGATCTCGGTAAATGCACATTCTGTGGACGTTGTGAGAATGTATCAGAAGGAGCCTTTGTCACTTTCAGCCAGGATTTTGGTATGGGCACCGCGACAAGGGAAGCGCTGCTTTGCGATGGCTCTTTGCCGGTACTCGCCGAACACTCCAAAAAACATTTTCGTAAACTCTTCGGCCGCTCCCTCCAGTTACGCCAGGTGTCGGCAGCCGGTTGCAATGCCTGCGAAGCGGACACCAACGTTCTTGGCACCCCTTTTTTCGATCTGGCCAGATTTGGTATTGATTTTGTCGCTTCCCCGCGACACGCAGATGGGATACATGTTACCGGTCCCATTTCAAAAAACATGAAATCGGCCCTCATCACCACCTTTGAGGCGATCCCGTCTCCCAAGGTCGTCATCGCCAGTGGCAGCTGTTCTATTTCCGGAGGCCCTTTTTACGGAAGCAGTGAGATCCTTGGCGACCTGAACAGTATTATCCCTGTGGATCTCTATATTCCCGGGTGTCCTCCCCATCCTTTAACCACCCTGCATGCTTTGTTAAATTATTTTAAATAAAAGTTTAATGGGTGTGTTTACTTCCGTTGAAAAAGTGTACAACGTAATTAGTGCTTTACAGATTGTTTTTTTGTATTTTACCAGAATCCAATCTGTGCCAGGGTTCTTACACCCCTTAGGGGGATACTGAATTGAGTCCCGGCTTTCTTCCTTTTCATTGGGAGTAAACAAAAAAATCTTGACTGAGGGGTGGTGCGGAAAAAAACCTCGCTGGTCTGCGCGTCAATAACCTATCTTCAAACTTCAGGGAGATCACTGTGGCAATTATAACTATTTCAAGAGGATCCTACAGCCGGGGCAAGGAAGTGGCAGAAGCCCTGGCCAAACGTCTTGGATATTCATGCGTTTCCAGAGATATTTTGCTGGAAACCTGTGAAGAATTTTCCATTCCGGAAATCAAACTGGTGAAGGCACTGCGCGACACACCTTCCATCCTTGAGCGTTTCAGTCATGGGAAAGAACGGTATATTAGTTACTTCAATGCTGCTTTTCTCAATCATATGGCCAAAGACAATGTCGTTTATCACGGCTTGGCCGGTCATTTTTTCCTGCAGGATATCTCTCATGCCTTTAAGGTGCGGATCATTGCCAACATGGAAGATCGGGTAAAAGAAGAGATGAAAAGGGAGAACTGTTCAGCAGAAGAAGCTCGGTACATGTTGAAAAAAGATGATAGTGAACGAAATAAATGGAGCCTTGCTCTCTACGGCAAAGATACCTTTAATTGTAATCTTTATGACATGGTCCTGCATATCGATACCATGACAGTCGATGATGTTGTCGATGTTTTGGAGAACATGGTTAAAAAGGGACGATTCAATGCCACTCCGGAGTCACTGGCACGGCTGAAGGCGAAGACTTTAGTTGCCAATATCCATGCCAAGATTGTCAGCATTTCTCCACGGGCAACGGTGGACGTCCTTGATGGCGTGGCCACCCTCGGTAATCTCAGTGGCGGCCTGCAAACTGATGGGGAACTTCGGCGGAAAACAGCGGATCGGCTAATGCAGACATTTGGCTTAAAAGAGGTTGTATATGCCAAGCCCGTTAAAGCCAAAAAGGACCATATCAACACCTTTTATAACCTGGACATCAAATAAAGTTTGATGGCCTCGTAAAAACTCTTCACCTGCTTCATTGTTGCGCTTTTTCTATCATTACGACGTACTTTAACGCCGAGATGATAGAAAAATCGTACGCCTCGCATCTGAAGTTTTTTACTTAGCCATCTCGAATCAGGACTCTTTACGATTTTTTCAAGTTCTCTTTCTCACCTTCTTCAGCCAGCCCCGGCAGGCTGAAGAGTTCTGTGGTGTGATCACTTACCTCTGCCATAAAGAGTTTGTTTCTGAGTTCTGCGGGTCTGTTGAGTAAAATGGTCGTCACCTCAGCGCATTCAACTGCTGCCATATACACAGCGCCAAAAGCCAGGGTTCCCATTGATGCTTCAGCACCTCTTTTGGGTGCCTTTTCCGGTGCACCGTAAATATCCTTGAGTCCGGGATCTTCCGGAAAAATAACCGTCGCCTGGCCACTGCTGCCACCAATAGCCGCCGAAACCATTGGAATTGAACAGCTTTTACACGCGGCCTCAAGCACAAAACGGTCGGCAATGTTATCCAGACAGTCGATTGCCAATTGAACGCCGCGTAAAATAGCCTGTCCGTTGTCTGCCCTGAAAAATTCCGCTATTGCCTGAACCTCGATAGCAGGATTGATTTCCCCAACCCGGAGCTTTGCAGCCTCACACTTTGAATGACCAATATTGGCAGCTTTGCTCAAAATTTGTCGATTAAGATTACTTTCATCAAAACAGTCTCCGTCCACAAGTGTCAGTTGACCGATGCCTATTCGGGCCAGGATTTCAGTCACCGTTCCACCCAAACCGCCCAGTCCGATGATTGCCACCCGGGAATTTAGCAAGCGGAGTTGGTCTTTGTTGGAAAACGATTTCTGATTACGGCTGTATCGTTCGGGAACTATCCCTGCCTCCAATGCGGCACATTCAACGAGTCGTAATGATAGTCTGGTTTTTCTTGCGATTTCAAATACATCAGCAAAGAGTATCTTTTTATATGTAGATTTGTCGGGGCGAGTACCTTGCTGAATGTATGACCGCAATAAATCAACAACTCCTAAATTTCCCATGAGTGTTCTTCCTCTGTTGAAGGTGAAAGATGGTGACAATGATAGTGGCTGTCATCAACCAGAGACATGTTGAACAGATCAGAGGCTTTTGTCAAGGTTCAAGGAAATACCTTAACCTCTGACATTTCCATGCAAACAGTGGTTTGCAAGTCATCTCGGATTATAGTATAACGTCATCTGCGTTGGTGTATATCGAATTGCCTGGTCAGGGGAAAGTTTTTCTTTGGCTTGGGTGCGTTGAGGGCAAAGTAACTCTCTGAAGTGGATTGAGGATATGAAAAAAGAAAAATCAAAATCGAGTGGTGGGCTTTTTGGAAAGCTTCGGGCAAAAGTGTCAGGAGCACAGGCCGAGAGTACAGAAGGGCAGACGCCGCCGTCTGAGGACGAGATGCACCAGATGATGGAAGAATTTGAAGCCGTGAAAAGAAATCCCGGCCAGTTATCCGGGTGGGACTTTGATCGGGCCTTTGAATTTATCGAACGATATCCAGACAGTCCCCAGGCGGAAATCCTGGTGGGCCAAATGTATTCTACTCATGGACAGGCTCTCAAGGGATTGAGTTATGCAAGCGCTGTAAAGGTTTTGGATCGAATGCCTGGTCATGCCGGCACTCAGTCTATAATCAAGGGAATGTATGCGCTTGAACCGGATTATATTCAGGAACTGCAGTCAGATGTTATCGCTCGTATACTCAAAATCATCCCCGACCATCCGCTGACTGAAGAGTTGACCACAGCTCTGGCTGTAAAAAATCTGACGAATGCCTATGATTTTGTCACCGCGAATCCGGATAATGTCTATTCGAAAAAAATCATCAAAGCTATGTTTGACAGGGATCCGAATATTTCCATACTGCTTTTGCAGGAAAAAATGGATCATCCCCAGGTGCAAAGTATTTTTGATGGGATTTATAACATCACGAAAAGTTCAGCTATCAAAAAATTGACGCCCAATGCCATAATTTTTATTCTTGATGTCGCGCCTGATCATCCGAAAACATTAGAAATGATCGAGGAACTGGTGGAAAGTAATTACGTAAAAGCGTATGATTTCATAAAAACCCATCCCGATCACGTCAAGGTTCCAGAAATAAAGAAACTGATTCTTGAGCGTAAACCTGAGTTAAAAAGATTATTTGATATCGTTGAGTAATCTCTGCTCAATTGCTTCATCAATAACGAAGAAACCCCTGAATCAAGTTCTTGATTCAGGGGGTTCTTCGTTGAAGAGTTTTTTCTGGTACCTACAGTTGTGGCTATTCTTTCATCATCTGCCGTAGGACATATGGCAGAATGCCACCGTGGCGGAAATAAATGACGTCTACTTCCGTGTCAAGGCGGGCGATAACTTCGAAGCTGAACTTGGTACCATCCTGTCTTGTTGCGGTAACCTGCAATGTTTTTCCTGGACTGATGTCCGCGAGTCCTAAAATTGAATAGATTTCCGTACCATCCAGCCCCAGAGAGCTAATGTTTTCTCCCGTTTTGAAAACGAGGGGTAAGGCTCCCATTCCCACCAGATTATTACGATGAATCCTTTCATAGGATTCGGCAATGACAGCTTTGACGCCGAGCAGCATGGTGCCTTTTGCTGCCCAGTCACGTGAAGATCCGGTGCCGTATTCTTTACCGCCAAGGACAATGAGCGGGGTCTCTTCCTGAAGATACTTCATCGCCGCCTCATAGTTATACATCTCAGTATTTTCCGGCAATTTAACGGCGTACGCTCCTTCCTTGGGAGCCACCATCTTATTTTTAATGCGGATATTACCAAAGGTTCCCCGCATCATGACTTCGTGGTTGCCTCGTCTGGAGCCGTAGGAATTGAACTGGGCCGGTTCGATACCCTGTTCGATCAGATAACGGCCGGCTGGATACTCTTTCGGGATAGCTCCGGCTGGGGAGATGTGGTCGGTGGTGACACTATCCCCGAGAAGGAGGAAGGTTCTTGCCCCGACAATGTCCTTCGGCGGCGCGGGGACATCGGTAAAATTGTCAAAATAGGGTGGATTTTTGATATAGGTCGATTTTTCATCCCAATCGTAGGTGGTACTTTCAGAGACCTTAAGGCCTTTCCAAAAGGCGTCACCTTCAAAGATGTGGCTATATTCCTGGGTAAAGGCCTCCTGGGTCACATACTGCTTCACCAGAGAATCTATAGCTTCATTGGTTGGCCAGAGATCCTTCAGGTAAACGGGTTGGCCATTGGGGTCCATGGAGAGAGGGGCAGAGGTTAGATCGATATCCGCGCGGCCGGCCAGGGCGAAGGCCAGGACCAGCATCGGTGAGGCCAGAAAGTTCGATTTGATCTGCTGGTGGATGCGAGCCTCAAAGTTCCTATTGCCGGAAAGAACTGCGGCAACGTTCAGATTGTTATCTTTGATGACCTTTTCAAGTGCCGGGTTTAAAGGCCCGCTATTGCCAATGCAGGTGGTGCAGCCAAAGGCGGCAATATGAAACCCAAGTGCCTCAAAGTAGGGCATGAGGCCGGTTTGGCCAAGATAATTGCTGACAACTTTAGAGCCCGGGGCAAAGGACGTTTTGACATAGTCGGGAACCTTCAAGCCGCGTTTTACCGCCTCTTTTGCCATCAAGCCAGCGCCGATAAGCACATGGGGATTAGAGGTGTTGGTACACGAAGTTATGGCGGCAATAACCACACTGCCGTCACTGATTTTTACTGGCTTGCCATTGAAAACGATTTCAATATCTCTCTTGGCCGCCACCTGGCAGGTATCATCCCGGCGGGTTTCGCAGCCAGATTCATCAATAAAGGTCGATACTGCGGTGGGACTGCTGTCCCGTTCAAAATTGCAGCCGAGGATATCTTCATAGGCCGACCGCATCCCGGAGAGGGGAATTCTGTCCTGGGGCCTTGCTGGTCCGGCCAGAGATGGTTCAACTGTCGTCAGATCAAAATCGATGACTGTCGTGTATTCTATGGTTTCAGCTTCACTGTAAAAAAGTCCGCTTGCCTTGGCAACTGCCTCGGCGATGGCCGCCTGGCTTGTGCGACCTGTGAGTGTCAGGTATTCAATTGTTTTCTCGTCAATGGGAAAGTAACCAAGGGTCGCGCCATACTCCGGAGTCATATTAGAGATGGTGGCACGGTCGGGGATAGAGAGACTCTGCATGCCGGGGCCAAAGTATTCGACAAATTTTTCAACCACCTTGTGCTTTCGGAGGAGTTCCGTCAGGGTCAGAACCAGATCTGTGGCAGTGATGCCGGCCGGTAATTCTCCGGTAAGTCGCACCCCTATAACTTCTGGGATGGACATATAGTAGGGTTGGCCAAGCATGACTGCCTCGGCTTCAATGCCGCCCACTCCCCAACCCATGACGCCAATGCCGTTAATCATCGGTGTGTGCGAATCAAGTCCCACTACGGTATCCGGATAGGCAAAGGTGATGTCGCCAATACGTTCGGTGATCGTCACCCGCCCCAGATGCTCGAGATTGACCTGATGGCAGATGCCGGAATTGGGTGGTACGACCCTGAAGTTATCAAAACATTTTTGCGCCCATTTGAGTAGAGAATACCGCTCGCTGTTGCGCTCATATTCCTTGGCGACATTATTGGTCAGACTGAGACTGGTACCGGAAAAATCCACTTGAACCGAATGGTCGGCAACCAGTTCAACCGGTACTCTTGGATTGACCTTCGCCGGATCGCCACCAAGTTTTTTGACGGCATCCCGCATGGCGGCAAGGTCGACCACCGCAGGGACTCCTGTGAAATCCTGCATCAGGACCCGGGCGGGATGATAGGGGATTTCTACCGGTGCATTGTAGCTTTTCTGCCAGGCAGTTATGGCCCGAAGATCCTTTTCTGAAACGATCTTCCCATCAAGTTTTCTAAGCAGGTTTTCCACAAGGATGCGAATAGAGTAGGGCAGTCGGTCTATATTCCCCAGTCCTTTCTTGGCAAGTTCCTGTATGTCAAAATAGCTGTAGGATACGCCATCAACGTTTAACTGTTTTACGAAATCCTGACTAATCATGGTTTCCTCACATTAGTAATAGTATTGGCTGTTGTGGGTAAGTAGAAAGAAATTTGATAAAGATGTAGGTACAATAGGCACGAACCGCTGTCTGTCCAGAAGAGAGCTGTGCCGCATGTTATTCCTGCACCGCCTGGCCTCTTGAGGTAAACGAGATACCGAGCTGTGACTGGGTGCCGATCATGACCGACTCGAATATCGGCGGGTTTATCGGTTGTTCCGAATGCCATTTGACGATGAAGTTTGCGCCTGAGCCGCCAGTGTTATCCCGTTGCGGCACGATGAAGCGTTTCGATCCGAGGGGGCCGATGGTAATCGGTTCGGTGAGATATTTTTTCACAAGGGGCCCTTCGGTCTCATGGTAGTTGACATCGGTTACGGTAAACGATCTGCTGAGGTCAACGTTCCGGATGCTGAGGGTCACGGAAAGTAACAGCGGAGTCTCTTTGTTGCCATGATATATATGTGAATAGGCGGGGATATAAACCGTCTGTCCTTTAGTCAGCGGCAGGAGTTCTGCGGCTATCAGCAATGGTGTTTGGAGTAGAAACAGCAAAAGGAAAAAGATGAAGAGACGCCAGGCATGTTTTGTTTGGGACATAATTACACCATGTTGGATTATTTCATAAGAGAGAGACTCAACGGGAGGAGGTGGCATCACAGGAATCACACGAGCCACAGTAATCGCAACCCTGCTGCTCTTCCAGTCGTTGGAGTTGCTCGATATGGTTGCGTTCTTCTTCGATAATATCTCTCAGTTGTTGTTCGACCTCCTCGTCATCGAGAAAGCCTATGAGAAATTCATAGAAGAGGATGGTATCTAATTCGAATGTTCTTGCCTGGGCCAATACCTCTTTGACGCTTTTTGCCTTCTGAAGTTCATTTTCATCTATTAAAAAGTTGTTCCCCTTGATCATGTCCTGGAGCAGGGTACGGCCAACGGCCTCTATTTCCTGCTGTTCGGAAGTAAGGGGTTTGCTGGATCGAAGGTTGGTAAACCAGTTGGCGTGTTGTTTCTCTTCTTCTGCCATCCAGGCAAGTATTTCTGCAACTTTGGGGTCATTGGCTGCCTTACTGGCATTGCGATATGTTTCTTCCCCGTTTTTTTCAATTTGTATTGCTATATTACGGATATCACCAACGGTGAACATGTATCTCTCCTGTTTTTAAAAAATGACATTATTTATTCAAAGAATTGGGTAAAAGTTTCTACCTCCTCCCTGGGGGTTCGGTAATTATTGACAGGGGCTTCCTTATCTTCATAGCCAAGTGCCATGCCGCAGATAAGTATCGTATCATGACTGTACCCCAGAGCATCCTTTATTAAGGCCGGGTATTGGCCGAGGGCTGCCTGGGGACAGGTTGCCAGACCTTCTTCGAGAGCTGCCAGCATCACCGATTGAATAAACATGCCGTAGTCGAGAAAAGATCCTTTTTTCATGACAGAATCAAGAAAGAAAAACAAAATGGCCGGGGCGTCAAAGGCACGGTAATTAGCCATCCATTGCCTGAGTCTTCCCTCCTTGTCCCGCCTTTGAATGTTGAGAGCAGAATAGAGTTGGGCCCCGCAGGAGACACGCCGTTTCTTGTAGGGCTCATTCCATTCAAGCGGGTAATAGGTGTAGTCCATGGCGCCGACCCCATCCTCACGGAAGGCGGTTTCCATTGCCTCTGTGAGTTCGGCTTTTTTCTTGCCGGTGACCACTGCAACCTGCCATGGCTGGGCGTTGGTTCCTGATGGTGCATGGCGTGCAGCCTGCAAAATCTTGATGATTTTTTCCCTGGGAACCGGTTTGTCCAGAAAGGCACGAACCGATTTTCGCTGTTGAAGTGCTTCAATAATATTCATAATTTTTAGGTAGACAGGGTTTTATGATATGAAATTTTTGCTTCAATGCTTAGCGTGGATTATTTTAGGGTTTGGTCAAGATCAAACACCTCGTGACAAGCGGGACAAATAAAAAGGAGCCTGATCTCGTCTCCGTCACGTTTGAGCATCGAATGAAAGCCGTCACGGTAGTTGCAAAGTGGGCAGTTTTTAAATTCTTCTTCAAACGTCACAGGGTGGATTGTATAGGTCATGGAGTATCCTTTGATTGTCATTTATTTTGTTTATATTGGTTTACCATCCATAAAAATACAATGTGTAATTTGAGAAATGTAATGCCTGTTCCGGGGAGGTCAACAAAGGCGACAAACGATGGGTCGTTTTGATGACCGATGTCTGTGATTTTTTAGTAATATTTTGGAAAGTTGTTTGCTTTTAGTTGCAAATGGTTATCTATATTAATAATCGATTAAGGGCAGTTATGCCAACTAAATTCCTATTTATTAGGGTTAGGTTTTCAGTGCATGATAAGTATCTTACTTTTGAAATGTATGAAATCAAAGAGACAAAGATAGAAGCAAAAATAAATTAAAGTACCTTAGAAATTCATTTCTTGTTTTTTAAGAATGAATTTCGTGAAGGTACTTATCCCGGCTAATTTACCATTTACCGGGGTCAGTATTTCAGATTAAAGTCGACAGGAGGAAAATAATGGCCGAAGAAACGACCGTTTTAACCCCGGATGGAATTGAATCTCCGGGTGATGAGAAGGAAAATAAAACTGAAAAGTCACTTGTGTTGGCGAAAGACCTGTTGCCAGATCAATTGATGGTCATTCCCTTGCATGATCGTCCCATGTTCCCAAAGATGATGGGGCCGATTATCGTTGATGATACCGTTCTGCAACAGGCTATCATGAAGCATGTCAACCAGAATGTTCCGCTTTATTTTGGTCTTATCCTGCAAAAACCAAAAGAAGATGGCCTTGCCCATGTGGCGCAGAGTATTGATGACTTTTTTAAGGTAGGATCGGTTGCCCGGGTCATCCAGGTATCGCCGCTTAAACAGGGTGAGCCCTTGCAGGTGTTGGTGCAGGCTCTGGAAAGGTTTGATGTAGTAGGTTTGCAGAAAAAGGGTGTTGTTTACACGGCCGATGTCAAGTATTGGTTTGAGAGTATCCAGGAAAACACCGATGAATTGAAAGCCTATTCGGTGGCGATAATTGATTGCATCAAAGAACTGGTGAATTTGAACCCCTTGTTTAAAGAGGGGTTAAGTCTGCTCATTGAGAGAATTAATCTGAGTGATCCAGGATCATTGGCTGATTTTGCGGCCTCCATGACCACCTCCTCCGGGACTGAAATCCAAAAAGTCCTGGAAACCTACGATGTGCGTAAGAGACTCGAGATGGTGTTGATTCTTCTGAAAAACGAGGTGGAGATTTCCAAGCTCAAGGCCAAGATTTCAAAGCGGATTGAAGAGCAACTTTCCAAGCAACAGCGGGAATTTTTCCTCAAGCAGCAATTGCAGGAGATCAAAAAAGAACTGGGACTGGCCAAAGATGATACCCAGGCAGAGATAGAAAAATATCAAAAGCGACTCAAAAAGCTGGTGCTCTCTGATGAAGCGCGGGACAAGATAAAAGAAGAGCTGGAAAAACTCAAGCTTCTAGGCGCATCTTCCCCAGAGTTCAATCTCACCCGGACCTACCTCGACTGGTTGACCATTCTCCCCTGGGGTATGTACTCAAAAGACAGCTACGATTTAAAAAAAGCGGCGAGAATTCTTGATCGGGACCATTACGGCCTCGAAGATGTGAAAAATCGAATTCTGGAGCTGATATCCGTTGGCATAATCAAAGGTGATCTGTCCGGAACAATCCTGCTCTTACAGGGCCCACCTGGTGTTGGTAAGACCTCGATAGGCAGGTCGGTGGCGCAAAGTCTTGGGCGGGAATTTTATCGGTTTTCGCTTGGTGGCATGCGTGATGAGGCAGAAATAAAAGGCCATCGGCGTACTTACATCGGAGCAATGCCCGGAAAATTTGTCCAGGCCATCAAGGTCTGCAAGACGTCCAATCCAGTCATCATGCTTGATGAGATTGACAAGATTGGTGCCAGTTTTCAGGGAGATCCCGCCTCGGCCTTGCTTGAGGTGCTTGATCCTGAGCAGAACCGGGATTTTCTTGATCATTATCTCGATGTCCGTTTTGATCTGTCTAAGATATTTTTTATCTGTACAGCCAACCAGCTCGACACCATCCCCGCTGCGCTGATGGACAGGATGGAGGTTATCCAGCTGCCGGGATATATTTTGGAAGAAAAAGTCGAAATCGCCAAGAGACACCTCATTCCGAAGCAGCTTAAGGAACATGGTCTGAGCTCTAAACAAATCACCCTTTCAAAGGCCCTGGTCTCGGCGATTGTTGATGGCTATGCCCGGGAGGCGGGGGTGCGCGGTCTGGAAAACAGCATTAAAAAAATTCTCAGGAAGACGGTGAGCAAGATCATCGAAAATCCAGATCAGAATATTCGCATTCATAAAGATGATTTGAAGGAGTTGCTCGGTAAAAGATATTTTTCCGAAGAACAGGCCTTTAAAAAGCCCCGAATCGGTGTTATTACCGGCCTTGCCTATACCAGCATGGGTGGGGCGACGCTGCATATCGAGTCAGTGCCAATTCCTACCGGCCAGCCGGGCTTTAAGCAGACCGGCCAACTGGGGCAGGTCATGGTCGAATCATCGGAAATTGCCTACAATTATGTTCGTTCTTTGATGAGGGGCAATAGCGAGGGGACAGAGTTCTTTAATAAAAACCTGGTGCATTTGCATGTGCCGGCGGGGGCAACGCCCAAAGATGGGCCATCGGCCGGTATTACCATGGCCTGCTCGATCTATTCGATAGTCATGGATCAACCGATACGCCCGAACCTGGCCATGACCGGGGAATTAACGCTCACTGGTCTGGTTATGCCGATTGGCGGGGTGAAGGAAAAGATGATCGCCTCAAAACGGGCTAAGGTGCAGGAGGTCATTCTGCCAAAGGATAATCAGGAGGATTTTGAAATGCTGCCTGACCATATCAAGGCAGGTATTACACCTTACTTCGTCTCGACCTTTGATGAAGTTAAACGAATCTGCTTTAAGCAGGGGAGTTGATACTTGGTGTAGAGATGACAGTTTTCGGAGGATGAGGCAGGAAGACTTGTCTGAATAAAAGAAAAACAAAAAATAAAAAATGGAGCGGGAAACGAGATTCGAACTCGCGACGTCAACCTTGGCAAGGTTGCACTCTACCACTGAGTTATTCCCGCTCATTTTTCCTCATGAAGAAGTGCTTTTCTAGCAGAATGGCTTTGTGAAGTCAATAATTTTTTTGTTGTTTTCCCATCTCTGCGTTATTTTTTCAAAATAACGCAGAGATGGGGAAAAAGGGCATACTCCGACAGGCTCCTATTCTGGCAGGAGATCGTAATAGTAGGTGAGAATATCGGTCCGGGTAACAATGCCTATCACTTTATCATCTTCCACCACAGGAAGATAACCCACATCCTTTTCTATCATTATCCCCGCCGCAGACGATGGGGAGGCGCCAGGATCTATGGTGATAATGTCTCTGGCCATAAAGGCCTTGACCGGACTGTCCCAGTGCTGATCTTTCTTCACCCGTTTGAGATCCCAGAGGACGATAATGCCATGGATCTTGTCGTCTTCCATGACCAGGATGCCTCGGATTTTTTCCTTGGCCATCAGGGCCTGGACGTCCCGCATAGGCGTTTCTGGTGTAACGGAGATGACAGGAAAGGACATGACGTCAGAGACACGAGCGCTCTCTATTCTGTTTGATGTGAGAGCTGCAATTATATGTTCCTTAATCTGTTGAGGCGACATCTCGCTACTTTTCACCGATGCTGACCCTGCTCCTGCGTGACCTCCGCCACCTAAACCGGCCAGAGCCTGACCGATATGGACATTTTCTGCTCCGCTTCGACCAATGATGGTATTTCTGTTGTCGCTGGTAAAGATAACAAACAAGGCGTCAACATTGACAATTTTCCGGTACATGTTGACGACTGCTGCCAGGTTGGTAACTTTTTTATCGAGACAGATACAGTTAAAACCGATGGAGTTGCCATTGATGTTGAATTTTTCCGTCTCCTTCATCATCTCAAAAAGAATTTCTTTCTGGTTCTCTTCATAGGGCGGGTTGAGAAAAAAAGCGGCAACATTGAGGTCGGCCCGGTTCTCGAGGAGATATGCTGCGGCCCGGGCATCTTCGGCGGTGGTTGACGGATAGGAGAGGTGACCTGTATCTTCGTAAAGACCTATCAACATAACCGTAGAATCGAGAGGGGTGAGTTTCAGCTTGCGCTTTTGCATTTCCCGAACGAAAAGCGTCACTGTTGATCCGATCTGCTCCTTGCACGACCAGGTGGCGGAGATGTCGCCGGTTCCCATCATATGGTGATCCCAGAGATCAATCTCGAGATTATGCCGTGTTGCCAGCTTGTCCAGGCGATCCAAACGCTGCCACTGGTCGGTATCGACGACGATGAGTTTTGTGACCTCGTCATGGTCCACCTCGTGGGGCAGGATGAGATTGAAGGCCGTCTTGTGGGTGGAGAGAAACTGGTCCACATTCTTGTTGGTCATCTTCGGCACCACACCGACGCAGCCGGGATAAAGAAGGGTCGCGGCAATAACCGAGGCCAGTCCGTCGAAGTCGGTGTTTTTATGGGTGGTTGCTATCAGCATTGGTTCGTCACAGGCAGAGGAAATGTGAAGTCGAAACTATCGGAACTGATAGACCGGCCGCGGAGCTTTATTGAGATAATAAGGCATCATCTGTTGCGCAAGAACCCTGAGTTTTTCCAGACGATTCGCCGGAGATGGGTGGGTGCTGAGGAACTGTGGCGGACCTTCTCCGCCAACCTTGGCCATTTTTTGCCAGAGTGTTACCGCCGCAAAGGGATCATAGCCAGCCCGTGCCGCCAGTTCAATGCCCATCTGGTCGGCTTCCGACTCGGAAGTTCTGCTGTTTGGCAGGGTTATGGCAGTCGCTGCGGCCAGAGAGCTGCCGCTCAGGATAGCTCCTTTGTAGGCACTGTCTCCCGCGGCAATGGCCACGCCGGATAGGCCCAGTTGCGTGGCCAGGGCGATGGACATACGTTCTGCAGTATGATTGGCCAGAGCGTGGGAGATTTCATGACCCATGACCTCGGCTAACTCATCGTCGGTGGCATGCAGCTTATTGATCAGGCCGGTATAAATGGCCATCTTGCCTCCGGCCATACACCAGGCATTAACCATGTCAGGGTCATCGATTACCTTGATACTCCAGTCCCAGCTTTTGGTATGAGGGTAGAGGAGTATGGCCTGAGCGACGATTCGGCCGGTGATTAGCCTGATTCGCTGAGATGTGGCCGGATTGGAGTCAACTTTCCCCTCCTTTTGCAGGGGCAAAAGGGTTTGAACATAAGCCTCACGAGAGGAACTGATGGCTTGGTCGGGAGAGACGAGCATCAGCTGTGAACGTCCGGTAGGGCTGGTGGCACAGGCGGTAAGGGCGCATAGGATAAAGAGTAAAAACACGTTTTTCATTGTAGAGCCTTTGGTGGATAGTGGGTATTATAAATCGATAATGTCAGAAAAAGGTCAAATCTAATGTGGCTGAATTATAACACCGAAGATCCTCGCGACAAAGGGAATTACATATCAATACAATATGTGGTGGGCTCAGCAAGTTGGAAGAAACGCGAGATTATGGCCGAGCCCCCTTGAGGGATAAGGTAATCAAAGTTATGTTTTTTGCAGTTGAACGATTAGTAAGATCAAAAGAAAAAAAAGGACAGCAATGACCGGAAATCCAAACATAGAGAGCCTGCAGCATCTCTGGCTCCAGCAGTTGCAACTTGAGTTTGAAGAGATCTGTATGACCTACGGCCTGCAGTTAAAGCCCCCGGTTTTTGAGATCTCCGATGCCAAAAAAGAGTTTGGTGCCTGGTGTGCAGACACCAGAACCCTGCGTCTCAGCCGCCATCTGATTTTGCAGTATTCCTGGTCGGTTACCATGCAGGTACTGAAACATGAAATGGCTCATCAGTTCTGCACCGAACAGTTTCGAATGGATGGCCCGCCCCATGGCGAAGCCTTCCAGCAGGCCTGCGAGCTGTTGGGGGTTCTGCCGGAATATCGCCGTGCCGGGGCCGTGGTGGTGGAGATGGTGGAACAGGCGACCAGCCTGTCAAATATCACCGCCAAAGGACGGGAATGTCTGGCCAAAGTATCAAAACTCCTGGCCCTTTCCCAGTCATCCAATGAACATGAGGCCGCCCTGGCCATGCAGAAAGCCAATGAGCTGATCGCAAAACACCATATTCAGGATCTTGGCAGCGATAAACAATATCGCTATGGTTTTGGCATAATTGACAGAAAAAGAAAACGGATAGAGAGTTATCAACGACGTATCTGTACTATTCTGCACGATTTTTTCTTTGTGCGGGTGGTCCTGGCCAGTCTCTACGACCCTTTGCGCAATGAAACCTATAAAACCATTGAACTTCTTGGTACTAAGGAGAATGTGACTATCGCCGAATATTGCTATCATTTCCTCGAAAATCAGCTGGCGTCGCTCTGGTCTTTGAATCGGCACCGATTTAAAGGGTCGACGAGGACCGAAAAAAACAGCTACTATCTCGGGATGTTGCGGGGTTTTCACCAGAAACTGGCGGAGCAGAGGAAGGGGGAAGGGGATTTCCCCGTCGAGGCCGGGGTGGGGGCTCTGGTTGTCGCGGAGCAAAAACAGCTTGAGCATTTTGTCGGGATGCGCTTTCCCCGACTGAGAAAAGCGCCGAGGAGTGGGGCAAAAGTGTATCGCAACACTTACCAGGAAGGGGTGGAAACAGGGAAGAACATCACCTTTACCGAGGGACTCACCGGCCAAAGTAAAACCTTCGGTGGTTTATTGCCAAGGTAGAATTTATGCCCTTTTTACAACGATCCAATAAAGCAGTACAGCATTACAAAGGGAGACTGAGATGGAACAATTCATAGCCGCTTCACCCCTAATTCTTTCTTCCGGCTGGGGCAGGATGGAAATTGAAAGGATTGGCAGGGGAAAGGATTTCAAACTATGGCCCGGTGGCGGCAGGCCCTGGGATTGGTCGGAATACGGAACCGGGCACAGCGCGGGCATACAGCCGGGTGATGTGCAGGAGTTAATAGCCCATGGTTGTCGGGTGGTGGTTTTGACCAGCGGCAGGATGAAGAGACTCAAGGTGCCGCAAGCCATTGTTGACACCTTGAGAGCTCAATCTATAGAAGTGGTTGTTGCCAATACCAAAAAAGGAATTCAGCTCTATAACGACTACGCTGAAAAGGGGCTTGCGGTGGGCGGCCTCTTTCACTCGACTTGTTAAAAAACTCAAGGAGTCTGTCGGATTATGCCCTTTGCCCCATCTCTTCCTTATTTTATATAAGAACAACAGTAATCAACGAGGCTTGTGACGTTGAGGCTGAATTTTGAGTTGGCGGGCACCTCAAAATTGTCTCCACCTTTAATTGTTTTCCATCCTTCTGTCTCTGTTATCAGCACCTCAAGATTTCCAGAAAGGATCTCCATAATTTCTTTATCAGCCGTACTAAACTCATACTTTCCTGGCTGCATTATTCCGAGTGTTTTCCGGGAACCATCTGGGAAAATAACCGAGCGGCTGGTAACCTTCCCATCAAAATAAATACTTGCTTGCTTAATTACAGTGACGTTTTTGAACTCAGACATAATGCGTTCCTATTAGAGTAAAATGTTAATAGTTCTGGTGTTGGCCGAAATAAAAAATGGCCTCACAGATCATTCAATCCTGGTAAGCCGGAGAAAAGCCGGGGCCCTTTTTATAAACGACTATTGGCGCTCTGCAGGTGAGCGTTTTATTATTATGACCACACTTGACCATGTCAAGCTTGATTTGTGATCTTAGCAATAGTGGTTCCGAATGATTTTGCCCTTATTCCACCATGTTCACCTTTGGTAAAATAGTAAAAAGTCCTCATTTAAGATGGCTTAGTAAAAAACTTCAGATGCAAAAAAATGCTGTAGATGGAAATAAAACTAGCAAACATTCATGAGTGTATGTATAAGTGTCGTCTTGATTATGGAATAAATGAAGCATGTATGCGTCGCAGAATGTATCAGAAAAAAACTTAAGGGTGTCAAAGTGATTAAAATTATAGATAAAAATATTTTTGTTCTGGCGGTTGTACTCACCGGACTCGTTCTTGGGGGGTGCACAAAAGAGGCCCAGCAGGCAAGGGCTCCGCGGGGCCCGGTGGAGGTTGACGCCGTCACCCTCACGACTCAGCCGACTGAGATTGTCGTGGAATTGCCTGGACGAACGGCAGCTTACAGGGTTGCAGAGGTTCGGCCGCAGGTAAACGGCATTATCAAAAAACGGGTCTTTACCGAAGGGAGTGTCGTCAAAGCTGGGGAGCTTCTATATCAGATCGATCCTGCTGTTTGTCAGGCGAAATTCGACAGCGCTAAAGCAGCGCTTGCCAAGGCGAAAGCCATTGAGCATTCCGCTAAACTGAAGGCTGAACGGTATGGTTCATTGGTCCGCACAAAAGCGGTCAGCGAGTTGGATCAGGTCGAGTTTGAGGCGGCCTGGAAGCAGGCAGTGGCTGATGTGGCGGCTGCCGAGGCTGCTTTAAACAGCGCCCGCATAGATCTTGATTATACCCGGGTGACAGCTCCTATCAGCGGGCGGATCGGCATGTCGATGGTTTCCGAAGGAGCACTGGTCACGGCTCAGCAGAATACGGCTTTGGCGACTATTCAGCAGCTTGATCCTCTTTATGTCGATGTTACAAAATCGAGCAACGAATTGCGTCGGTTGAAAAAGAACTTATCTGCCGGCAAACTTGACGATAAAGAAGTCGCCAAATCGAATGTCAGAATTCTCTTTGAGGATGGTTCTGAATATGAGCAGACAGGCTCACTTGAATTTTCCGATGTCACGGTGGATCAATCAACAGGAACAGTCACGCTGCGGGCCATTGTCGCTAATCCCGATCAGGAATTATTGCCGGGAATGTTTGTCCGTGCCCTCGTCTCCAATGGCATGCAACAGGATGCCATTCTCATTCCTGCGGCCAGTATCAGTCGTAACAGAAAAGGTGAGGCCTTGGTGATGCTGGTTGATAAAGAATCCAAAGTTGAGAGCCGGATTATCCAGAGTGGTCGGCACATGGGGGACAAGGTTCTGGTCAATGCTGGTCTAGTTGGTGGTGAGAAACTTATTACCGCAGGTTTTCAGAAAATCAAACCTGGTGTTACCGTCAAGGTTGCTGAACAACAGGGGCAGTTATTGGGACAGGTTAACCAGAAAACACAACCGGCGACCCCTGCTGGTAAAACGGAGTAGATTATGGCAGCATTTTTTATTAATCGACCTATTTTTGCATGGGTCATCGCAATCGTTATTATGCTGGCTGGGGCATTGTCCATCATGCGCCTGCCTATTTCTCAATATCCGGAAATTGCTCCGCCATCGGTGAGTATTTCTGCAACCTACCCAGGTGCATCAGCAAAAACAATTGAAGACAGTGTAACGCAGGTCATCGAGCAGAATATGAACGGCATCGATAACCTGCTCTATATGAGTTCGCAGAGTTCCTCCACCGGCAATGTCTCGATTACCCTCACCTTCCAGGCGGGAACAGACCCTGATATCGCTCAGGTGCAGGTTCAGAACAAACTGCAACAGGTCATAAGCCAGATCCCGCAGGAGGTCCAGCAGCAGGGACTGCAGGTCGCTAAGTCCAATTCAACAATCCTGATGATTGTCGGGTTGATTTCGTCTGATGGCAGCATGGACAAAAACGATCTCTCTGACTTTATGGTCTCTACTTTGAAAGATCCTCTCAGTCGTACAAAAGGGGTTGGTAGTATCAATATATTCGGTAGTCAGTATGCCATGCGTATCTGGCTTGACCCGAATAAACTCAACAGCTACCAGCTGACTCCCGGTGATGTCAGTTCCGCCATTGCGGCCCAGAATAACCAGGTGGCTGTGGGGGATTTAGGTGGAACGCCTTCGGTTGCTGGTCAACAGGTAAGTGCCAGCATGATGGCGCAGACTATGATGAACACCCCTGAGGAGTTTGCCAATATTTTGCTCAAGGTCAATATCGATGGTTCGCAGGTACGTTTGCGGGATGTGGCGCGGATTGAGATTGGCGGTGAAAGCTATAGCTCCGTATCGAATTTCAATGGTAAACCTGCTGCCGGTATGGGTATAAATTTGGCTGCAGGGGCAAATGCTCTTGATACAGCTCAGGCTATCCGTGACAAACTGGCCGAGTTGCAACCCTATTTCCCGGCAGGTCTTGAAATTGTCTATCCATACGATACGACAACGTTTGTCAAAATATCAATCGAAGAGGTCGCACACACTTTGATTGAGGCTATTGTACTGGTCTTTCTGGTGATGTTCCTCTTTTTGCAGAATTTTCGGGCAACCCTCATCCCGACAATTGCTGTACCGGTGGTTCTGCTTGGTACCTTCGGCGTATTGGCTGCCTTTGGCTTTTCCATTAACACCCTAACCATGTTCGGCTTAGTGCTGGCGATTGGGCTTTTAGTTGATGATGCCATCGTTGTGGTTGAAAACGTCGAACGAATCATGGAAACCGAAGGATTGTCGCCTCTGGAGGCAACAAAAAAATCGATGAAACAAATTACCAGTGCATTGGTTGGTATCGCTCTGGTGCTTTCGGCAGTTTTTGTGC
Source organism: uncultured Desulforhopalus sp. (assembly GCA_963677465.1). Lineage (GTDB taxonomy): Bacteria > Desulfobacterota > Desulfobulbia > Desulfobulbales > Desulfocapsaceae > Desulforhopalus_A. The sequence continues at coordinate 6,208,022 of OY781976.1, forward strand.
CAATGGCCTTCTTTGGTGGTTCCACCGGGGTCATCTACCGTCAGTTCTCGTTGACCATCGTTTCGGCAATGGCACTCTCAGTTATAGTTGCTCTGGTCCTCACTCCGGCTCTTTGCGCAACGATGCTGAAGCCGGTAAAAGCTGGCAAGCAACACGAGAAGGGTGGTTTCTTTGGCTGGTTTAATCGAATGTTCACTCGCAATACAGGACGATACAGCCGTGGCGTCGCCTATATGCTCAAACGCACGGGCCGGTTCGGCTTGATCTATCTTTTGCTCGCCGGCGGCATGGTCTTTCTGTTTACCAAATTGCCCACCTCGTTTCTTCCCACCGAGGATCAGGGCGTTTTCCTGTCGATGGTGCAGTTGCCAACAGGTGCTACCCAACAGCGAACCCAGAAAGTCCTTAGTAAGGTACTGGATTATTACCTAATTCAGGAAAAAGAGAACGTCAATACAGCTTTTACTGTTGCAGGATTCAGCTTTGCCGGAACCGGACAGAATATGGGGATGGTTTTTGTGCAGATGAAGGACTGGAGCGAACGAAAAGGCAAGGGACAGTCTGTTAATGCGATTATCGGCAGAGCCATGGGCTACTTCTCTACGATTAAAGAGGCACAGATCTACGCCTTTAATCTTCCGGCAATAATGGGGCTTGGCACATCAACCGGTTTTGATTTTTACCTGGAGGATCGTGGTGGTATCGGACACGAAAAATTGATAGAGGCGAGAAATCAGCTGCTCGGCATGGCGGCACAAGATCCCGATCTTGCCCGTGTTCGTCCTAACGGCATGGAAGACACCCCCCAATACAATGTGGATATAGACTTTGAGAAAGCCATGGCGCTGGGAATTTCTGTCAGTGCTATAAATACAACTCTTTCCACTGCCTGGGGTTCAAACTATGTGAATGACTTTGTGCACAATGGCCGGATCAAGAAGGTCTATCTTCAGGCTGATGCGCCATACCGCATGCAGCCTGAAGATATTGAACAGTGGTATGTCAGAAACAGTGGTGGGGACATGGTTCCGTTTTCAACATTTACCACTGGCCATTGGAGCTTTGGTTCGCCAAGGTTGGAGCGGTTTAACGGTAACCCTGCTGTGGAAATCCAGGGAGAGGCTGCTCCGGGGAAATCAAGTGGTGATGCCATGGCGGCGATAAAAAGGCTCGTTTCACAACTGCCGGCAGGTGTAGGTTATGAGTGGACCGGCAGCTCTTTTCAAGAGGTTCAGTCGGGGTCGCAGGCCCCGGCACTTTATGCAATCTCGATTCTGGTCGTTTTTCTCTGCTTGGCAGCTCTCTATGAGAGTTGGTCAATACCTTTTTCCGTAATGTTAGCTATACCTCTCGGGGTGCTTGGTGCGCTGGGAGCTGCCTATCTGCGCGGGATGGAAAACGATGTGTACTTCCAGGTGGGATTGCTGACAACCATAGGTCTCTCAGCTAAAAATGCTATCCTGATCGTTGAGTTTGCAAAATCCCTTTATGATGAGGGAAATGATCTCATTACGGCAACGGTCGAGGCATGCCGGATGCGGCTTCGGCCAATTTTGATGACGTCTTTTGCTTTTATGTTGGGCGTTTTGCCGCTGGCGATCAGCACCGGAGCCGGTGCCAACAGTAGGCATGCGATCGGTACCGGTGTTTTTGGCGGTATGCTGTCTGCCACGGTATTGGCTGTCTTTTTTATTCCGCTCTTTTTTGTCGCCGTTATGCGACTGTTCCGAACACGCCAGGCAAGGCAGAATGACGTTGCCTTGGCCAAGGAGTGTTGATGGTTATGAATATGCAATATAAAAACCTTTTTGTCAGCGCCCTGTGTGTCGTTTTGAGTGGCTGTGCGCTGACGCCAAAATATCAGCAACCGGAGATGCCGGTGGCGAATACCTTTGCAAACAGATACCTCGCTGAGCTTCCGGCAGCGGAGGGCGATGAGCAGGTAAAATATGTTTCTGATCTCGGCTGGCACGATGTATTCGTCGATCCCGTCTTGCAGCAACTCATTAAGACGGCGTTGCAGAATAACCGTGATCTGCGTGAGACGGCACTTAATGTGGAATCGTACCAGGCGCAATATCGTATCCAGCGATCCGCACAGTTTCCGAGTGTGACGGGGTCGGGGTATGGAAGAAAGCAGACAACCCTCGGTGGAGCCGGAAACAGCACATCAGAAACCTATGCGCTGGATGTGGGAATTACCTCGTATGAACTTGATCTTTACGGTCGCATTCGAAATCTCAAGGACCAGGCCCTGGAACAATACCTGGCCATGGAGGAGACGCAGAAAAGTGCGACGATCAGCTTGATTGCTGAAATTGCCAGATCCTATCTGACCTGGCTGACTGATCGTGAACTGTTGAAGATCTCTGAAGACACCAAAAAAGTTGAACAAGAGTCCTACGCACTTGTTGAGCAGCGTGTAAAGGGCGGCATTGCCAACGAACTGGATCTGGCTCAGGCACGAACAAGTCTCGAAACAGTGAAGGCAAATCTGGCTATGTACCAGAGGCGGGTGGCCCAGGATTTCAATTCTTTGAATGTGCTCGCTGGAACAATGCTGCCGGATAGTCTGGTGAGCGAGAAAAGACTCCTCACGAATGTCGAACCTCTTGCGGTTTTGCCCCCGAATCTTTCATCGAATGTCTTACTGCAACGGCCGGATATTATGGCTGCGGAGCATGAACTGAAAGGTGCAAATGCCAATATCGGGGCAGCCAGGGCAGCATTTTTCCCAACTGTTAGTCTCACCGCCACTGCCGGGGTGATCAACCCGAAGATTTCCAATCTTTTTGATGGGAACTCCGGGGCCTCACTGTTCTCCCCAGCTATCAGTGTGCCGATATTTACCGCGGGAAAACTCAAGGCTGAACTCGATGTCGCCAAAATTCAAAAAGATATTTTTGTTGCCCGGTATGAAAAAGCAATCCAGACAGCGTTTCAGGAAGTGTCGGACTCATTGGTCGGCATAGAAACCTACGATCAACAGGTGTTTGCCCAAAAGGCCAATCTTGAGGCAAATGAACAATATTTTCGTTTTGCCAGAAGTCGTTATCAGGAAGGTGTGGATAGTTTTCTAACCCTATTGGATGCACAGCGGTCACTTTATAAGTCGAGACAGGAATATCTTGTTCTCAAACTTGCTCAGTTGGAGAATCAGGTAAACCTCTACAAGGTTCTTGGCGGCGGTTGGAAAGAATTTACCGAATAGGGAGAAGCGCACTATGGCTAGAAAAACTAAAGAAGAGGCTTTGAAGACCCGTGAAGCCATCTTAGACGCAGCCGTGCAGGTTTTCTCTGTTCGTGGCGTTTCCGGCAGCACACTTGCCAATATTGCCAAAGCCGCTGGTGTCACCAGGGGGGCAATTTACTGGCATTTTAGAAATAAGGAAGATCTGCTTGGCGCTCTGTGGGAGCAGATCCTTCTGCCATTCGAACCTCTTGACCGGATAAATGAAAATCCTGATGCACCCGATCCGCTCGGCACCTTGCAGCAGACGCATATCGCTTTTTTTCAAAGTCTGAAAAATAATCCCCGCCGGGTGCAGCTCCTGCAGATTCTCCTGAATAGATGTGAAACGGTGGAAGGTGCGGGCCCCCAATATTCTCAGAGAGTCAATCACCTTCTTGCAGGGCAGCAAAAAACTGAAATTGTCCTGCGAAATGCGGTCAGGCAGGGGCAGTTGGCAAAGAATTTCGATGTGCGGCTGGGGAGTCTTGCCGCCATAGCCTTTATCACCGGGCTAATCGATAATTTGCTGTTAGCCCCTCAGTGGATTGACCTTGATACGGAAATTCCGGTTATGCTCGAAGGCTTGATACAGATGTTTCACGTCAGTTTCCTTCGTTCGGAGGAGGCTAGGTAACTATTTCAGGTGTCGCTGGTTGAGAGACTTAAATCGTTTTACTTCTATCTGCTTCATGGTATGCTCCCTTTTATTGTAAGTGTCTGGATATGGACGCGATACTCAGTTGAACATTAGGATCAAGGTAGGGAATATATAGTAGGAACAGAGATGACCGACGATACAAACAAAGTTGATTCAACGGCAATCAATGAAGTCCAGCTGCTTTTGGCAGAGAAGCGTACAGCTTTAGCTCTTATGCGAACAGGTATAGCGGTTTTGGCTTTACCTCTGTCGGTTATGAGTTTTCTGATAGCAACTTCTAAATATTATGATGCCCTTGCTGTTCTCCATTTTATCATCCCATTGGCGGCGATCAATGTTCTTTTAGTCATTTTAGGGGGGTACTTGGTTATTCGTTCAATAATTCGTATGAAACATTTCGAGAAATTTATCAAAGAAATTAAGCGAGAACATAGTTTGATTGGCAAATATATAGAGTAATTGATAAAATATTTCTTTTGTGGATAAATTTCTGCAAGCTATTGGCTTATTGAATAAATGAGGGGAGTAGTGAGTAGCATTGTCGCTAGGATAAGCAAGGTGATTGTCATTTTATTATTTGTTTATGTGTCGACAGCATTTTGCGGAGAAAATATATTCTTCGTTGCCGATGATATGGACGCCGCCCCCTATGTCTTCGCCAATTCGGAAAACAGGCCAGATGGAATTTTTTACGACATTGTCGAGCTTGCTTTCAAGCGTATGGGTATACCGCTCAAGTATGAAGTTTATCCATGGACAAGAGCACAGATGCTGGTCAAAACAAAGAAGGCCGATGCACTGATAACGATTCCCACCCAACGCCGTCTGAAATATCTGGAGCCGAGTCAGGAACCTGTTTTTGTGATGAAATATAAAATATTTACCCAGCTGGATAATCCAAAAATTGACCAAATTAGATCAATTAAATCTTTGTCTGATCTCAAAGGATTCAAAATTCTGGATTATATAGGTGATGGCTGGGCAGAAAAAAATCTCAGCCAATACGATGTTCAATGGTCACCGAATCTTACCTCAGTATGTAAAATGCTGGCCGCACACAGAGGTGATGTCTTTGTGCAGGATGAATTTATGGTGTTGAATACAATAAAGAATATCAGAAAAACAGAAGTTGTTAAAAATAGTGATTTGGATCACATCATCTCAATCGATGCACCTGTCTCTCCTATCCAATTTCATCTTCTTATTCGGAAAGATTCGCAATTTCGTGACCTGATTCCAGCATTCGATGATACAATCAGGTCCATGCGTGACGAAGGAGAGTTAGAGAAAATTAAAGATAAGTGGATTAATTAGTAGGCATTAATGGCCAGATCAAGACACGTCGAATGTGTCTGAAGTAAATCCTGTCTTAAAGGCGTTTTTTTCTATAAATCCTGATCGAGCCGAATGCGTAAAAATGATGGAAATTTGGGAATTCCAGACTGATATCTCCCATAATATTTGAAGGTGATAATCGCACCGATTGGTGGTGGCGACTGTCTGTCAATATCACTGAAACCGCTGCCGATTCTGAATTGCCTGCTGTCATCCAATTCAACCAACAGAGAGCCAAGTCGCCCCTCATTTCTTCCCTTGCCTGGCAGATGGGCCACCACCTTTGCCTCGGCATCCTGAAAGTTTTTCACCTTGAGAATCTCCATGCTGCGTCCGGCAGTGTAAAGTGCATGGGGCTTACGGACAATCAATCCTTCACCCCCGAGTTTTTCTATCCGCTGCAATTCCTGTTGTAGCTGGGTCTGGTCGTGGACCGTCGTTTGCCGGATAACAAAAGCGTATGCAGAAGGATGCACGGCAAACCATTCGTCGGCTTTGGCAATTCGTTCGGTAAAGCCACCCGGTACTTTTGGCACATCGAAGATGGCAAATTTGAGCTGTAACCAGCCAGTATGCGGCTGCTGTTTCTTGACGATTGACACGGTCTGTTCAAAACCACCGCGTCCACTCCAGAGTTCCCCCTCCAACGGAAAGGGTGGCAGGCCACGGATAAAGGCTGCTGGAGGATGAAAAACAGTGCCGTTTTTTGACAGTAGTTTTTTGCCGTCCCAATAGCCGCGCACCCCATCGAGTTTTTCACTCATCAACCAGCCGGTAACATCCGTCTGTTCATGATAAACCTCAGGCAGCATCAGCTCTGAGGCATAGGACGATGCTGTAGATAATATAAAGCAGCAAAAAAGCAGCCAGCCGATTTTCCTAAGCATTGAGGGGAATGATTCCCACCATTTAAGATATCCTGAAAGCATTTTTCCTCCAGCAAATTCTTCGGTTCTCGTTCAATTGAGAAAAACGTAACTTTATAGAGACTAACATGGGCATCTGGATAATTTCTTACAGGTAAAGAAACAGGGTAATTGGCGAACCCGTTAAAATTTCATGCGTTGACAAATTGGGCTGAGTCGAATAAGAAAGTTTGTATCGCTAGGGGTGCAGTGAATGCTGAGAGGAGTAAATCCAACCCTATGAACCTGATCCGGGTAATGCCGGCGAAGGGAAGCGGCCTGCTTGGAACCGAGGTTCGAAGCATTAAGAATGGCCAGATGCCGCTTTCCCGTATTTTAGGGGAGGCGGTTTTTTTTTGCTTTTTGCTGACAGAAAGAACTATGGAAATTGAAGTCCGTGTCAACGGAAGAGATGAACGGCTGCAAGAGTGTACGATTGAAACATTAGTCGCTAGAAAAGGGCTGGTTGCTGCATCTTTGGTTGTGGAGTGTAATGGCCGGATCGTTAAACAGGCAGATTGGAGCGGTGCGCTGCTGAAACATGGAGATGTTCTTGAATTATTGAATTTTGTTGGAGGAGGTTGAGCCAATGCAGGATGAACAATTGAAAATTGGTGGACACGGTTTTACCAGCCGTCTTTTTACCGGTACAGGGAAGTTTGCTGCGAAAAACTGGATTCCAAAGATGCTCGCAGCGAGCGAATCCGAGATGATTACGGTGGCGTTGCGTCGAATTGACAGCGAGGGAAAAAATGAAAATATCCTCGATTTTATCCCGGAAAATGTGGTCCTGCTGCCAAATACCTCAGGCGCCCGTACCGCTGAGGAAGCTGTGCGCATCGCTTGTATTGCGAGAGAAGCAGGTTGTGGCAACTTCATTAAGATCGAAGTGATCACCGATATGAAGTACCTCATGCCCGACAATTACGAAACCCTCAGAGCCACGGAGATTTTGGCACGGGAGGATTTTATCGTTTTGCCCTACGTGCTTCCAGATCTGACGCTGGCCAAGAAATTAGAGGATGCCGGTGCGGCCGCCATAATGCCGCTTGGGTCCCCAATCGGCACCAACCGAGGGCTTGAAACAAAATCGCTGATAGCGCTCCTCATTGAAAACTGCAAAGTCCCGGTGGTGGTTGATGCTGGTATCGGCAGGCCATCTCAAGCTGCGGAAGCGATGGAAATGGGTGCTGACGCAGTTCTCGTCAACACCGCCATAGCTACGGCAGAAGATCCGGCGATGATGGGTCTGGCTTTCTCCCTTGCGGTCCGGGCGGGACGACTTGCCTATCTCGCCAGAATAGGTGAAGAGAGTGCTGTGGCCCAAGCTTCATCGCCGTTAACCGGTTTCTTAGATTGAGGGGAGTGGAATTAATACCATGTCATTTTATAGTGAGATTGTGCGATACAAGGATTTTGATTTTCAGTCCTTTTTTGACCAGGTGACTCCAGGTCGGGTGGAAGCAGCGATTGCTAAAGAAAAGCTCTCAGAAAACGACTTTTTGACACTTTTAAGTCCTGCGGCCTTGGCTTATCTAGAACCACTGGCCAGGAAAGCCCACAAGCTGACGAATCAATATTTTGGCCGCACGATACAACTCTTTATTCCGCTCTATATCTCTAACTTTTGCAGCAATCAATGTATTTACTGTGGTTTTCATCGAGGGAATGACATCAAGCGCAAAAAACTGGGTCTTGCGGAGATTGAAATTGAGGCCAAAGCAATCGCTGCGACAGGCATGCGACATGTGCTCGTACTAACCGGTGAGGCTCCGGGAGTAACTCCCATGGACTATCTTAAAGATGCGGTCCGGCTACTGAAAAAACATTTCGCCTCGGTGGCAATTGAGATCTTCCCGTTGGACGAGGATGGCTATCAGCGACTGCAAGTGGCAGGGGCTGATGGCGTGACGCTCTTTCATGAGGTTTACGATGAAGATCGCTATGGGCTTGTCCATAAGGCGGGTAGAAAAACCGATTTTCGATACCGGCTGGACGCCCCTGAACGGGCGGCGCGCGCTGGTTTGCGTATGGTAAATATTGGCCCGCTGCTCGGTCTTGGCGAGGTGCGGAGCGAGGCGTTCTTTTGCGGACTGCATGCCAAATATCTCGATGATAAATATCTGCAGACGGAAATCAGTCTTTCCCTGCCACGAATGAATCCGGCGGAAGGGAATTATCACGCAGAGTTTGAGGCCGACGACCGAACCTTTGTTCAGTTTATGACAGCTCTGCGATGCTTTTTGCCACGGGCCGGTATCACGGTTTCAACCAGAGAGAGTGCAGCCTTTCGTGATAACCTTATCCGATTGGGGACTACTCGTTTTTCCGCTGGTTCATGTACCGGAGTTGGTGGTTATGGTGAGCGGCAGGACATCGGTACACCGCAGTTTGAAATAACCGATGAACGAAGTGTCGACGAGGTTGTCCAGGCAATTCGTGATGCTGGTTATCAGCCTGTATACAAAGACTGGGATATGATCTGATGAGGGTAGGGATTGCCGGAGCCGGCGGTATCGGCTCGAATGTGGCCGCGCATCTTGTTCGGGCCGGTTGTAACTCGCTTAGTCTGGTAGATTTTGACCAGGTGGAACTGTCCAACCTGAATCGACAATTCTATTTTGTTGATCAAATTGGCGGTTGTAAGGTCGATATGCTGCGGGAAAACCTGCTGCGTATCGTTCCGAATGCAATGATTGAGACCACCAACTTGCGACTGACGGCAGAAAATATGCTCGAGACGTTTGGCGACTGTCAACTTTTGGTGGAGGGTTTTGACGATCAGCAGTCCAAAAAGCTGCTGGTGGAAACCTTTGCCGATACTGGTGTGCCGGTCATTTCGGCATCAGGGATAGCCGGTAGAGATATGGCAGCAATCCGGATTCATAGACTTGGCAACTGTACTATAATTGGCGATTTCCAAACAGATTTTCGGTCGGATAGTCTCTATGGCCCGAAGATTTATGTAATCGCCGCCATGATGGCGGATTTTGTTCTAAAAATGGGTGGATATAATGACTGATTACGAGGGAAGTAGTAAGGGCCTGTCAGCTGGATTATACGGTATCACCGTCGAAAAATTTTCGGATGGACGGACTAATGTCCAGGTGGTTGAACAGATGATTAAAGGTGGTATCAAAATTATCCAGTACCGGGAGAAGAGGTCTGCAAAAAGCTACAGGACAATTCTGGAAGAATGCCGACAGATTCGTGCTTTGACCCGTGCGGCCGGAGTCACTTTTATCGTTAACGACTATGTGGATGTGGCTTTACTGGTGGATGCAGACGGCGTTCATGTTGGTCAGGACGATCTGCCGGTGGCTGAGGTAAGAAAGCTCCTCGGTAGTGACAAAATAGTTGGGCTTTCCACCCATTCCCCCGAGCAGGCTCAAGAAGCGGTGCTCGCCGGTGCCGACTATATCGGTGTCGGCCCCATCTTTGCCACCCGGACCAAAGAAGATGTCTGCGACGTGGTTGGCTTTGACTATCTCGACTGGGTGGTAAAAAATATTTCCCTGCCCTTTGTGGCCATCGGCGGCATTAAATTGCAGAATATCGACCAGGTCATTCAGCGGGGGGCAAAAACCATCTGTCTGGTGACAGAGATTGTTGCTGCCCCTGACATCGCGGCCAGGGTAGACGAGCTTCAGGCTGCCTTTGCTGTCATTAGGACCTGATTAATTCTTCTGTTACCATTCGATCAATAAAATCGAGGACAAACTGGCGCTGAATGGGGGTGGCGTGGGCGATGCAACTGCAGTGCAGGTTAATCTGGCTCCGCACCAAAAGCTCGAATTTTACCGCGGTGTTGGTCAGTTCTACGGCCAGATGGAAAGGGCCATGTTCCTTGTGCTCCCGTTGGGTTGGCGAAAGCAGGTCGTCGGTGAGTTGTAACCAGTACAAGCCGATCATGGGCCCTCGCTTGAGAGATCGCTTCAGGTAGGAGTCGATATTGTCGCGCTCCATCGGGGAGAGTTCATCGATAACGAATTGTCGCATTAACTTGTAATCCTTATAAAGAAAATCAGCGGAAAATCAGCGAATAGAGCTGACTGTGGTTTTGTATATTTTTACCGATTTCAGATATCGAGCCAGGTGCTGTCACTGTTAAGGTTTTCACAGCAGTCTTCCCGCACGACATACATATTCTCAAGTCTGATGCCACCCCAGCCGGGGATATAGATCCCCGGTTCAACGGTGACGATCATGCCGGCTTGTAATTTTTTCGTACTTCGGGAGGAGAGTCTCGGCTGCTCGTGAATGGCAAGACCAACCCCGTGGCCCAGGGAATGGCCGAAATAATCGCCGTAGCCAGCGTCAGCAATGACATCTCGGGCGGCTTTATCAGCATCACAACATCGCACTCCGGCCCGAATTGCCGCGGCTCCGGCCAATTGGGCTTTTCGTACCAGTCTATGGAGTTTTGTGTATTTTTCCCCTGGCTTGCCCACCACGAGATTGCGGGTCATATCCGAGCAATAGCCGTTGAGGATGAGGCCCATGTCGATGGTGAGCGATCCATCTTTTTCCAGCGGACTGGTGCCGGGCATTGCATGGGGCAGGGCGCCGTTTTTGCCACTGGCAACAATGGTGTCAAAGCTTGGCTTTTCGGCTCCCTTGCGGCGCATGGTTGTTTCAATGGCCAGGGCGATATCAATTTCTGTGGAAAAGTCACTGAGGGTGCTGTGGATTTCGACGAAGACTTCTTCGTTGAGACGAACTGAACGACGGATGAGATTAATCTCTTCCTCGTCTTTTATTTCCCGCATTGTTTCCACTAGACCTTCGGTGGGTACAGTCTTTATATTAATTTTTGCAAGTGTTGCCGTCATCTTCCCGGCAAAGGAATGCAGGGTGTAATCGCTCTCAAAGGCAAGAGAGGTGATGGCCAGGTCGGGAAGCAGCTGGCCAAGCAGGTTCAGGACTCCTTTGGGGTAGATGACTGTTTCGGCCCAGGGGACATCCTGCTTGGCCTGGATCTTGAATCGAAAATCGGTGAGGAGATGTACTTTGCCTTTGGCCGGAACCAACAGCAGTCCCGAGGTTTCTTCAATACCATGGTCCCCGCCCCTATAACCACAAAGATAGCGTCGGTTTTCGGGCCTCGTGATCAGCAGGCCGCCAACTTTTTTTCTTCTGAGCTTTTCCTGAAGTTTTGCTATCCGCTGTTGGTAATCCATCATTCCCCTTGTCGTTGCAGGTGTCGGTACAGTGATTGCTGATTATCAGGACGCGGGTGAGAAAAGCTGGAGAATCATTTCCTTGCGCTGATTCATGGCATCATTATACTGATTGTTGAGGCTGGTCAACATTCTCGCCAATTCTTCGCGGTATTTCGGGTGCATTGCCGGGTTAACGGGTGGTTGACCTTTCAGACCCTGGCTCATCTGCTGCTGTTCTATCTGAGCCTTGATGGCATCTTCAAGCTGCTGGGTCATCTGTTCTTTATGTTGGCCATATTGCTCAAGTATCTGGGTCAATTCCTGGCATATTGTTTGGATTTCATGATTTTTCCCGCCAAGAGAGAGAAAGGCCCGTAGGGCAAGTTTACCCGATGCCTCTAACTGTTCATCACGGGGCAGGACGATATTTCTGAGCAGAGTCTGGGCAATACCTTTTTTTACCGATGGCTGGTCTTGGGGAGATTGTTCGCCAAGCAGCTGGGCAAGGTCTGTCTCCTTCTGATTGAGGTAATCGGCGGCCAGTCGCATTCCCTTTTTGATAAGTTCTTCGTTGTCGACTTCCGGTTTTGCCCCAGCGGCCATTCTTTCGGCGCGCTCGAGCACCATCTGCATTGTACTTTTAATTTCTGCCATGATACGCGTCCTTAGTTGAGTAAACCTGCATGCGTTGCAGGTGAGGGTTTTATAGTGTTGTAGAACAAAATTGGGTTCTCCTTTGCGGATGGGGAGAATGTACAACAGACCTTGGCCGATGGCAAAGAAAAACCTGTTAAAATCTGGACTTTCGTTGCATTCGCGCAGCAAAGAAACCGTCTATTGTTTCGGAAGGATGGGGCACAAAAAAATTGTCTTTAACAAAACAACGAGCGGCTTCCGGAAGGTACGGAGCGCAGTCGGTGAGGTCGAAATCCTGGTGGCTTTGTAAGAAATCATTGACCACGTGCTGATTCTCTTCAGGCTCAAGTGAACAGGTGGCATATACCAGTAAACCCTGTGGCTGGACACGCTCTGCGGCGAGTGAAAGCAGGGTTCGTTGCTCATGCTGATACCGTAAAAGTTCTTCGGGGCGCCTGTTCCAGCGGATATCCGGGTGTCGTCCGGTGACGCCGGTGCCGGAGCAGGGCGCGTCGATGAGGATTCCGTCAAAAAAAAGATCGTTATGCAGGGAAAAAAACTGCTGGAGGTCGCCTTCATGAATAAGAGGATCAAGTCCCGGAAAGAGGCGGGCGATGTTCTCGTGCAGCTTGGTGAATCGGTGGCGTTCCGGCTCAACCGCATGGATCTCCAGCCCCTGCTGCTTTGCCAACTGGAGGAGATGCGAGGTCTTGCCGCCAAGCCCGGCGCAGCCGTCGAGATATCTGGTTTGCGGGCGAAAAGGACCAAGCAGGTAGGTGGCCAGTTGGGCAGCCTCGTCCTGTACCTGAAAAAAGCCCTCGGTGTAACCTGGTATCGTAGCTATCGAGCCATGGAAGTCGGGCAGAATTACTGCATCCGGGGAATATGTCCCCAATTTGTATGGGGTACCTGCTGCTGTCAAGGCCTGGCAGAATTGGTCTCTGTCTAGTTTCGAGCTGTTTACTCGTACGACCAGCGTAGGTTCATTGTTATTCGCCTGGCAGATAGTCTCGGTTGCTTTGTCACCGAAATTTTGTCGCCATCTTTTGGTGAGCCAGTCCGGGTGGTTGAGAACTGGTTTGCCGGTGGAATCAGTAAGAGCCTTACTCGCAAGATGTGTTTTCTGCCGAATGGATTGCCGCAGAATACCGTTAACAAAGCCATGAAGCCTTTGAGGGATTTTTGCCGCCTTGCAGCTTTCCACAACCTCATTGACGGCGGCCGATTCCGGTATCCGTTCCAGAAAAAAAAGTTGGTATAACCCGACCGCCAGCGCTTGATGCACGAAGGGGTCAAGTTTTCGTACCGGTGTTTTTGAAAGGATTTCCAAGATTCTATCCAGGTATTGGCGATGGCGCAGGACACCGTAGACCAGTTGCATGGCAAGGTTTCGTTCGTTGGTGGGTAGACTGTACTGGTGTACCACGCGATCAAAAAGTGGCTTGACCGGTGAGCGACTCTGGTAAAGTTTGCAGAGTGTTTCAATAGCAGTAAATCGAGCCGTTCGGGATTGTTTTTTTTGCAAAGTTTTCAACCGGAATTAATTTAACCTTCGACGCGCGAAAAGGAAGGGGGCGTAGCTGGTAGGGCTAATGTATCAAGTATATCCTTGAAGGGAAATGGAAAAAGATATCATCAGAAGTGTTGTCTTTCGCCTGGTTTCCTTTCGATAGACAATCCGTTGGCGGGCTGGTATGCTTTGAGTGCATTTTGATTGGCCCGTTCCTGGTCCATTATAAACTTCGAAAATAGTAGTAAGCCATTGTTATGAAAATAAATATTTGGATAGCCGCATTGCTGGCAATAAGCCTTTGGGCAGGTTTTGCCGAGGCCTACACCAAGGAAGAAGTTGTGCAACGCGGTTTCTTACTGTGCGGTGTTTCAACGGGATCCCCCGGTTTTTCCAGTATCGATGCTGAAGGTAAATGGACCGGACTTGATGTGGATCTCTGTCGGGCAGTGGCCGCGGCAACACTAGGCGATGCTGCCAAGGTAGACTTCGTGCCGCTTGCCGAAAACGAGGCCTTCACCGCTCTTCTTTCCGGGGAGGTGGACATGCTCTCCCGCCACTCAACCTGGAACTTTACCCGTGATTCTGCTCTTGCGGTTGATTTTGCCGGGGTCAGTTACTACGACGGCCAGGGCGTATTGATTGCCAAAAAGCTGAATGTAGGTCATTTGCAGGAATTGAGCTCGGTTGAGGTTTGTAGTCCTGTCGAGTCTGGTTTCGAGCCTAATCTTACAGATTATTTTGAAAGAAACAAGATCGAGTTCCGAATTGTCCCTTATGCCACTTTTGATCTTGCGGTGAAGGGATTTAAAAGAGAGGACTGTAACTTAATTTCCATGCAGAAATCGCAATTGTATGGACTGCGGCTGGGCCTTGCCGCCCCAGACAGTGCCCTGGTGCTCCCCGAAGTTATAGCCAAAGAACCTCTTGGCCCGGTTGTTCGGCAGGATGACGTCGACTGGCTGAATATTGTTAAATGGTCGCTTTATGCCATGATAAATGCGGAAGAGTTGGGGGTGACTTCGGCAAATATTGAAGAAATGGCAGTGAGTGATATCCTCGCCGTAAAAAAAATGTTTGGCTTGGTGGGGGCCGGAGGAACAGGTCTTGGTTTAAAAAACGACTGGGCCGTTCAGATAATACGACAGGTGGGAAACTATGGCGAGGTCTTTGACCGAAATGTGGGTTCCAAATCTACCCTGAAGATAGAGCGGGGCTTGAATAATCTCTGGAGTAAGGGCGGACTTCAGTATGCCCCCCCGATGTAATAAGCCACTATAATATTCGAGGCAAATGGAGTGAGTATATGAAGAATTACAGGAGTGCTCTTTATGCAGTAGCCATAACCTTAGGCTGTGTATGTATTCTCTCTTCCTACGTTTCGGCGAAAGAGGAGCCCGGTAAATGGGATGCTGCTGGCAAGGAGATCAGCGAGGCCGCTAAAGCAGTCGGTCAAGCTTCTGAAGAGACCTGGCAAAAGACCAAGGTGAAAACCACTGAAGTTGTCCATGAGGCTACGGAAAAAGGGGCAGAAACCTGGGATAAAACCAAGAAGAAAAGCTCTGAAATCGTCGGCAAAACCAAAGAAGTCTCCAGTGATGTGGCCGAGGGGACGGTGGAAAAGAGTAAGGGATTTTGGCAGACAACCAAGGACACATCAAAGAAATGGCTGGAGAAGGCCAAAGCAAAAATTCATGAGATGACTGCATCTGACCCAAACTAATAATCGATAACTGTAAGAAAAAAGTACGTCAACAGTTAGAAACACGATATGGATGAACTCGCTGAATATAAGGAAAAACTAAACCGTCTCGGTGAAGAATATATCTACGCTCTTATAGATAACCCCTATGAATGTCCCATTGTAATAGGTACAGATGGCGTCATTAAATTTATAAGTCGTTACAGTGAGCAATATCTCGGCATTGATGGTGATGACGCCATCGGAAGACATGTCACTGAGGTGGTCGAAGGTACTCATTTGCATGAAATACTCAAAGACGGTAAGGCCAGAATCGGCGATATGTTGCATATTGCCGGGCGCCAGCAGCTTATCTCCAGGATTCCCCTTAAAGATTTCGAGGGGAATCTCATTGGTGCTGTTGGGAAAGGAATGTTGAACGAGGTCACCAGGCTTTGGGATCTTCAGAAAAAGTTCGAACTCCTCGATGGACAACTGCGATATTATCAAAATCAGCTAAGTCAGCTTAAGGGCGGGAATATTATCATCGGCGAATCCGCTCCCATTCGAGATATCAAGGAAAAATGTCTGCTGGCGGCGAAAACGACTTCGACCATCCTGATTACCGGCGAATCGGGGACGGGGAAGGAGGTTATTGCCTATTTTATTCATCAGTCGAGTCAGCGGGCTCATCAGCCCTTTGTCAAGGTCAACTGCGCCTCCATTCCGCCGGAACTTTTCGAAAGCGAGCTCTTCGGCTATGAACACGGTGCGTTTACCGGTGCGCGATCAAAAGGCAAGGTTGGCAAATTTGAAATGGCCAATGGTGGGACTATTTTACTCGACGAGATCGGCGAACTCCCCCTGCCGATGCAGGCTAAACTCCTGAGGGTTCTTCAGGAGCGGACGGTGGAGCGGCTTGGCGGGACAAAAACCATACCTCTGGATTTTCGACTTATAGCGGCAACCAATCGTAATCTCAGTGAACTTATAAAAGAAGATAAGTTCAGGATAGACCTTTTTTTCCGAATTAATGTTTTTAATATCCAGGCCCCAAGCCTGAGGCAGATGACTGAGGACATACCTCTGCTGGCAAATTATCTATTATCTCAGCTCAAATCTGAAATTTCCTGGGGCCCTTCGGGAATATCTGACGAGGCTTTGGAGTTAATGAAACACTACTCTTGGCCTGGCAACGTTCGGGAGCTGAGAAATGTTATGGAAAAGGCCTCCATTATCGCCAAGGGCAATCTGATTATGCCCCATGATCTGCCTGAGCAGATTCGTCTCTGCAAAGATCAAGGACCGCCGGAAAACGATTGTTTGTTAGCGGGCAATCTAAAGCAAATACTTGAAGAGACGGAAAAAAAGGTTATTGAAAATGTCCTGCAATCGGTTCAGGGCAATAAAACGAAGGCGGCAGAAATCTTAGGAATTCACCGGACATCTCTATACGATAAACTCAATAAAATTCAAACGGTGGCCTCTGGTGGTGAAAGCATAACATAGAGCCTGCCTGCCTCGATTAGGCCAACGGCTTGATGTGTAGGTAATTCCCTGCAGTGTCGGCTATCTCCTACACTTTTTCGAAAAACACGTAAAACAAGTCATTTGTCAGTGCTTTAGTGCTTGTTCTATTGATTTCTGTAGTTCCTGCCCTACATTTCTTCCACGCTGTTTTTGTCCCCGTAATGCTGATTATTCGCGTAAGTGCAAAGCGATAGGGGATTAAATGCTCTTGGCATTCATATTGCTAGACTTATCTAATGAGTCTACACCTTTCTAAGGCACCGAGTACATTTTTTTCATCAGGGAGTTAAGTCAATGGAGTTTCACCTAGAAAAAGTCATGACGCTTGAGGCGGCAATCACCAGGTATGTTATCGACGGTTGTCATATTTCGATCGGTGGATTCACCGTCAATCGAAATCCCATGGCCGCAGTATATGAGATCATGCGGCAGGGAAAAAAGAATCTCCATTGTTATGCTCATTCGAACGGCACAGGGGTTGATGAACTCATCGGTGCAGGCTGTATCTCGAAGCTTGAAATTGCCTATGGCGGCAATGGCAAAGCAGCGCCAACATGCATCCGATTTAGAGCGGCTGCTCAAAGGAAAGAGATTCTTGTCGAAGATTACTCAAACTATCAGATGTCACTGCGTTTTCATGCCGGTGCCATGGGGGTGCCATTTGCCTCCACGCTATCAGGCTTTGGTACAGATATAGTTGATAAGTGGGGATTTTCAGAGGAGATGAGGGCAGAGGACCCGAAATTGCCAAACAAAAAACTGGAAATTATTGAAAATCCATTCGGTAACTGGGGAGCTGCCACAAAGGTCATTTTGGTTCCGGCAATTAATCCTGATGTGACCATCATCCATGTTCAGAAGGCCGACAAGCATGGCACCTGCAGAATTGAAGGATTGA
The DNA here is from genome assembly GCA_963677465.1 of uncultured Desulforhopalus sp. Classification (GTDB taxonomy): domain Bacteria; phylum Desulfobacterota; class Desulfobulbia; order Desulfobulbales; family Desulfocapsaceae; genus Desulforhopalus_A. The sequence continues at coordinate 6,225,569 of OY781976.1, forward strand.
ATTTTGCTGATGTCGATCAGGTGAAAGCGGCAAAGAGCGTGATCGTAACCTGCGAAGAAATTGTCGATACGGAGCAACTAAGAGAAAAGCCGGAGCATAATCCGATCCCTTTTATCCATGTTGATGCTGTGGTTCATGTGCCCTTTGGGGCCTACCCGTCTGCATGTCATAATTATTACGATTATGATCCGATGTATTTGAGGCAGCATAGTCATTTCGCCAAAGATGATAAATTGTATAAAGAATACCTGACCAGGTTTGTCTACGGTGTCAAAGACCATCAAGGTCTATTGAATCTTGTTGGGAAAGGACAACTGGAGAATATTACCGCTGATAAAATAACAGGATATGCTACCGGCCTGGACAGACGATAAGTTGCACTCAGGAGAGATGAAGCAATGGATTATACTTTAAAAGAAATGATGACGATCATGGCCGCACGGGAGATTCGCGACGGCGATATTGTTTTTTGCGGAACAGGTATTTCTATGGTTGCAGCTATGGCTGCCAAACAAATTAATGCTCCTGGCAGCATAATCTTTTTTGAAACAGGGGCGATTGACTCAAAGCTTGAAGAAATTCCCATGGCTGTGGCCGATCCTCGTGTCATGTATGGAGCGGCTTCCAACAGCGGTTTACTTGAGGCCTTTGCCACAATGCAAAATCGCAAAACCGGCAACCGGGTGATCGGTATCTTAGGCTCGGCGCAGGTGGATAAGTTTGGCAATCTGAATTCGACCTGTATTGGTGATTACTTTCAACCCAAAACTCGTTTTTCTGGCAGCGGTGGTGCCTGTGATGTTGCCTCCTTTGTGCCCCGTTGTCTGATTTTCATGCAGCACGAAAAACGAAAGTTTCCGGTCAAGTTGGATTATCTGACCAGTCCCGGCTATCTCGATGGGCCGGGAGCCAGGGAGCGGGCAGGGCTTTTGCCTGGCGGACCTACGGCCGTTATCACCAACCTTGGTATTATGTATTTCGATGATGACACCAAAGAAATGTACCTTGCTTATAACTATCCTGGGGTAACTCCTCAAGATATTTTAGATAATATGGAATTCACAGTGGATGTTTCACGGGCAAGCGAGGCAGTGCCGCCCACCGAAAAGGAGTTGACGATATTACGTGAAAAGGTCGATCCACACAAATTGGTTCTTTAGTAACAAAAATATACCGAAAAAGGAGAAAACAATGCAATTCAAATTAACCGACGAACAGAAGATGATGCAGGATATGGCCAAGGATTTTGCCGAAAAAGAAATTCTGCCAACCCTGAAAGAAGATGAGAGAGATCATAAGTTTCGCCCTGAACTGGTTAAAAAAATGGGGGATCTCGGCTTCTTCGGCTGTGCAATCCCGGAAGAATACGGTGGCAATGGCTGTGGGTTTTTCGAGTCGGTTCTCCTCGGCGAACAGTTGGCAAAGGTAAGCGGCTCCTGGCGGGTGCCCCTCAATATGCAAAATATCGGTCCGGCGATCACTGTCAATACGTTCGGTACCAAGGAGCAGAAAGATCGCTTTATTCCAGGATGGGTTCAAGGAGATTCTTTAGGCTTTTTCGCCATCACTGAACCAAATTCGGGTTCAGATGTAGCCGGCATGGGGACGACGGCCACAGATCGTGGCGATCATTGGGAATTGAATGGCCAGAAGATGTGGATCTCAAACGCCCACGTGGGTGATTGGGGTTTGGTCTATGCCTTTACCGACAGGAGTGCAAAATATAAAGGTATGACTTGCTTTATCGTCAATCTGAAAGACAACGAAGGCATTGTCACTGCTCCGATCGAAACCAAGCTGGGGCTTCATTGTTCTCCAACCGGCGAGATTGCCTTTACCCAGGCCAGGATTCCCAAAGATTCAGTTTTGGGTGAAGTCGGCCAGGGCTTTAAGATTTGCATGTTCCAACTCAATAACACCAGGGTCAGCTGTGCTTCAGGCGCACTTGGTATCGGCGGCGGAGCCATTGCGGCTGCCATCGATTATGCCAATGAGCGAACTCAGTTCGGCAAAAAGATCGGCAGCTATCAGATGATCCAATCCCAGATTGCAGACATGGTTGCCGAACATGAGGCGGCCAAGCTGCTTGTTTATCAGGCGGCCTGGTTGAAGGATCAGGGGATGCCCAATCAATACCAGACCTCGATGGCCAAATTGTTTGCCTCGGAGGCTGCCGTTCATGCTGCCAGCGAAACAATGAAGATTTTTGGCAGTTACGGTTTTTCCACCGAATTCCCTGCGGAACGTTTTTTGCGTGACGCCCAGTCGCTACGCGTTGTTGAAGGGACCAGTAATATTCAGAAAACGATTATTGCCGGTATCGCTCTTGGCGATACGGAAAACCGTTAAGCACAATCGGTGATAGCGCACAAAAAGAGGCATTTAGCGGATTTTAAGTCGAAGGATAAGGAGATATGTATGTCACGCATCCAAACACCATTACGTCCATATTTTGAGAGCATGCCCGAAATTGGCACTGCTCTGAGTGATGCTGATATCACACGGACACAGGAAAATGTTGAATTGGTCAGGGAGCAGGAACAGATTATTGCCAAAGAAGTTGAGCGGGTTGCAAACGCCGGTATTCCTGCCCAAAAAATCCATGACCGCGGCGGAATGACCATTTATGATCGCCTGGACTATCTGGTCGACGCCGGTACATGGTGCCCTCTTCATACGCTGTATAATCCTCGGGACAATGAGGAAGGATGCACCGGAGTTGTGAATGGCATCGGCAAAATATGCGGTAAGTGGGCGGTGATCATTGGCTTTGATAACAAGGTCATGGCCGGTGCATGGATATCGGGGCAATCAGAGAATATCCTCATGGTCACCGATATGGCGAAACGTCTCAACGTCCCTCTGGTCTGGTTGACAAATTGCAGCGGGGTCAAGCTGATGGAGCAAGAGACGGTGTACGCTGGCAGGCGGTCGAGTGGTACTCCTTTTTTTCGTCATGCGGACCTTAACCACCTTGGGGTTCCCATTCTGAATGCCATTTATGGCACAAATCCGGCAGGTGGTGGATACCAGGGCATAAGTCCGACAATATTGCTGGCTCACCAGGATGCCAATATTGCCGTTGGCGGGGCCGGTATCGTTGGTGGGATGAATCCAAAAGGACATTTCGATGTTGAAGCGGCGAAGTCGCTGATCGAAGCCACCAAAGGATTCAAGGCAAAGAGTCCCGGCCGGGTCGAAACCCATTTTGACAAAACTGCATACTTTCGTGAGGTTCATGACACCGAGCAGGGGGTATTGGATGGCATCAAGAATTATATGAAGATGATGCCTGCCTACGATCCTACCATGTTTAGGGTTGCTGCACCGGCCGCGCCAAAATTTCCTGCCGAAGATCTCAATAGGCTTCTTCCCGTCAATCAGAAGCGTCAATATGATGCCAAACAGATTCTTGCGCGCCTCACTGACAATAGCGAGTTTATGGAATATCGACCCGACTATGGTCCTGAGGTTTTTACCGGACTTGTCAAGGTTGATGGTTTTCCCGTAGCCTTTATCGGCAATAATCAGGGCTTTTTCCCGGGGTATCCGAAATATGCCAACGACACCTATTTCGCGGTTGGTGGCAAACACTATCGTGAAGGGCTGATCAAGCAGGGTGAATTCGTCACGCTTTGTGGGCGGGATAACCTGCCTATAATTTGGCTACAGGATACATCCGGGATTGATGTTGGCGATATGGCGGAAGAGGCGGAACTGCTCTCTCTTGGCCAGTCCCTGGTTTATTCGATTGAGCAGACCGAGCTGTCAATGATGTGCGTTGTTCTGCGTAAAGGCTCTGCCGCCGCTCATTACATCATGTGTGGGCCCCAGGCGAATAACAACAACGCCTTTACCCTTGGCACACCGATGACCGAGATCTATGTCATGCACGGTGAGACAGCCGCCGCCGCCTCCTATGCACGGCGACTGGTGAAGGAGGAGGCTGCGGGTAACAGCCTTGAGCCGGTTCTCGAAAAGATGAACCAGATGATCAAGGATTATCAGGATAAATCACGTCCAGCCTTCTGTGCGATGAATGGCTTTGTCGATGAAATCGTATCGTTACCTGACCTGCGCAAGTACATTCAGGCTTTTGTTGGGGCCAATTATCAGAATCCAAGATCAATTACCCCTATCCATCAAATGCTCCTGCCTAAAATTATCAAAGGATAGAAGGGCACAAGGAGACCATTACCGGGAAGGCAATGGTCTTCTTGCTTTTAAGACAGGTGCCGCGGGAAAATATCAATCACGTCTCTTATTTGGCCGCTTGTTCAAGAGCTACGGCCACGGAGACGGAGGCTCCAACCATAGGATTGTTACCCATGCCGATAAGCCCCATCATCTCCACATGGGCCGGAACGGAGGATGAACCGGCGAACTGGGCGTCCGAGTGCATACGGCCCATGGTGTCGGTCATACCATAGGAGGCCGGTCCTGCCCCCATATTGTCTGGATGGAGGGTACGGCCGGTGCCGCCGCCGGATGCCACCGAGAAGTATTTTTTGCCCTGAAGCAGGCATTCTTTTTTATAGGTTCCGGCTACAGGGTGCTGGAAACGGGTGGGGTTGGTGGAGTTGCCGGTGATCGAGACATCAACACCTTCCATGTGGTTGATGGCGACTCCCTCACGGACGTCGTCGGCACCAAAACATCGTACTTTGCCACGCTCTCCTTCGGAATATGCTGTTTCACCCACCACGCTCAGTTTGCCGGTCGCGTAGTCAAAGCTGGTCTGCACATAGGTAAAGCCGTTGATCCGCGAAATGATTTTGGCAGCATCTTTACCAAGTCCGTTAAGGATGACCCGTAGTGGCGTCTCGCGGACCCGGTTGGCGGATCTGGCGATGCCGATGGCGCCTTCTGCCGCGGCAAAGGACTCATGGCCGGCCAGAAAGGCAAAGCATTTCGTTTCTTCTCTCAGCAGCATGGCGGCAAGGTTGCCGTGGCCGATGCCGACCTTGCGATCGTCGGCCACGGATCCGGGAATACAAAAAGCCTGCAACCCTTCGCCAAGCGTTGAGGCGATATCCGAGGCCTTGGTCTGGCCTTTTTTAATGGCGATGGCTGCTCCGAGGGTGTATGCCCAGATGGCATTTTCAAAACAGATGGGCTGGACGCCTCTGACGATCTTTGCCACATCTATATCATAACTTTGGCAGACCTCCCTGGCGTCTTCGAGAGATTTTAAGCCGTATTTTTCCAGGACAGGAATAATCTGGTTGATCCGCCTGTCATAACTTTCAAACAGTGCCATGGTTCTTCTCCTATTCCTTTCGTGGATCAATTGTTTTAACGGCATCATCAAATCTGCCGTAGGTTCCTGATGCGTCCTTCAATGCCTGATCGGCCGCTACACCCTTTTTGATGGAGTCCATCATTTTACCAAGGTTGACAAAGGCATAGCCGATGATTTCATCGTTCTTGTCGAGGGCGATTTTCGTTACATAGCCCTCAGCCATCTCCAGGTATCTCGGACCTTTAGCGCTGGTGCCATACATGGTGCCGCAAACCGAGCGGAGTCCCTTACCAAGATCTTCCAGGCCTGCACCAATGGGTAAGCCCCCTTCAGAGAAAGCCGATTGGCTGCGGCCATAGACTATTTGCAAAAAGAGTTCTCTCATTGCGACGTTAATCGCGTCACAGACCAGATCTGTGTTGAGGGCTTCAAGAATAGTCTTGCCTGGCAGGATCTCCGAAGCCATGGCGGCGGAGTGGGACATGCCGGTACAGCCGATGGTCTCGACCAGAGCTTCCTCAATGATGCCGCTTTTTATGTTGAGGGTCAGTTTGCAGGCGCCTTGCTGCGGAGCACACCAGCCAATGCCATGGGTGAGCCCGCTGATATCTTTTATCTCTCTGGCCTGAGTCCATGCACCTTCTTGCGGGATCGGGGCGGGACCATGATTTGTCCCTTGAGCCACGCGGCACATTTCCTTAACTTCAGAAGAGTATTGCATTCTTTTCTCCTTGGGAAATTGATAAATTGATTAATTCTGGAAGTAAGGGAGATACGCTTGGGAGGCCTTCGATTCTACGAAGGCTGCTCGAGACCTCTCTCTTTAGCCGCCGTATTATAGTAGGATTGTAACAAATTACAAGAGCCGGAGACATGGCTGCCTGGTAATCCTTCTCCTGGCTGGAGAGCCCGGAGAAGGATTGACCTGCTTGAGATTACAGTTCGGTGAGGCTCTCAAAGAGAGACTTGTCAGCTTCTATTTTGGTGCGGTTACCGATAATTGATCGATAACTTCGAGGCATCATGTCGGCAAAAGCCGGAGCAAAACTGCGCAGATCGGCGGAGGTGGTGGAGGTGATTTCCGTCAGTCGCTGTTGTTTATATTCCACGTCGATACCGTTGAAATAATCGTTTCTGGCGTTTGCACCTTTGGCGGCAGAACTTCGCAGTGGGTCGAAGCTGCCATAGGTCCCTATGATCAGCTGTTCCATAACTTTTTCCGGCAGATCAAGGGCGGCAACAATAGCCGGCACGCCATTGTAGGCATCGTAGGTCTTCTGCACCTGAGGATCGCGATAACTGACAAAAGCCAGATTGCCGCTTATTTGGCCAAATTGAATGAAACAACCGTAGGCCCCGCCGAGTTGCCGGACGGTGTTCCAGAGATAGTCTCTGGAAAGATAGGTTTTCAGAACTTCGAAGTGACCGTTATATCCCAATCCACCTGGCAACAGATTGCCACCCTGAACGGCATAGACGACTTCCGCCGAGGTGATGAAGGCCTCGTGGTTGGCCAGCGGTAGCTCCGGCAGAGAATAGGATTTGACCGGGGTGTCAGGCAGGGCATCGATAATGCAGCTACCGGCTTTTGCCAGGTGAGCGAGCTCCTGAGCCTCTGCGGTGACGCCAAACAGCAGGTTGTTTTTGTTAAAGAGCAGAGTCGCAATGGTTTTTAAGGCCGCTAAGAATTGTTCTTCCTTCTTTTCATAATTGAGGGCCAGATCCTTGGTCGCCAGATATGAAGTGACCCCGTTGAACATCTCATTATATCTGCCAGCCTCACTTAAATGGGCGAAGACGCGGGTGGCGGGCAGATTGTATCCTTCACTGTGCACGGCATGTTCGGCCCAGGCAAATTCCCGGCCGACTATTTCACGAACCCTGGCCCTGTCCTCAAAAGAGACAGAGGCAAAAATTTCAGCCAGCAGCTGCAGGGCTTTTTCCAGGTAAGCCGGTAGACATTTTAGCTGAAGCCAAAAAACAGGCCGGGTTGTTTCCTGTTGCCGTCTTTTGGTGTAGCTGGTCAGCGAATGAGAAAAAGCGCCGGTGCAGGTGGCAATTTCTTTGGCGAACTGCTGATAGTTGAGCCTTTTGGTGCCTATTTCCGTGACAATTGTGCCGAAGAGGTCGAGGAAGGGCAGCAGTTCGGGCGGCAAACAGGAGACGTCAAAGCCGACATCGATATACGAGATGTGGTTGGTGGTCAACTCACTGACCAGTACCTCCTGACCAAACATCTCCGTTGGCAGGGCGGTGTGGAAATCAATCTTGGTTGCCAGGTCGGAGAGGGTTAGCTGCGGCAGCAGAGAGAGTGTTTCAAGACTATTTGGCTGCTGCTGTTCCTGCATCAATTCTTGTGTTCGTTCGATCCGTTTTTGTCTCTCTTGTTCAGACACCGTCGCATCATAAGCAGCCAGTCGTTGTTGCTCTTCGGCCAGCCCTTCCTGCTGTTTTTTAGAGTCGGGTACCAGGGTCACGGTGACGGTTGACGGGTTATCGAGCAGGTATTTTTTAATCAGTTCTTCAAAGTAGCCGTCGTTGAGTGCCTTATGGCGGAGAGTCTTGATGAGTTCTTCGCTCATCAATTGGGCAATGGGGTCTGTGTCATATTTAAGCCCGATCATCGCCTTACCGATGAGGTCCAGGCCGCGCTGGGGTTTACTCGCCTCCTCGCGGAAGCTGAACTCAAATTTATTCAGTTCGGCGAGAACCAGATCCCGGTCGAGGCCCTCTTTGACCATTTTTTCCAGAGAACTGCGGTAAAGCTTGAGAAAACTGTCGCGATGCTCAGGTTCGCTGCCGACAAGATAGGTGACCATCAGGGTCCTGAAAGATGAGGTCGCCAGATAAAAGCCGCCGAAGTCTTTACAGAGTCCACTGGAAATAATCGCATTTTTTAAGGGTGAACCGTCGGAGTTGAAGAGGATGTTGGCAATGATCTGGAAGGCGCTGCTTTCTTCACGCTCGGTCACGGTGGAGACATTGGTGCCAACGGCCAGAAAAGTTTTTCCGGTGGTATCAGTTGAGTCAACGGCATACCTGTCAGTTATGAACACCGGCTCTGTGGGCAGGCTGCCTTTTTCAATGACCGCCTGGGGAACGGGCTTATCATAGGCGGCAAAAAATCTTTGCTGGAGAAATTCAAGTTCGTCTTCCAGCGGGGCATCGCCATAGACGAAAAAGAAGCCGTTGGAGGGATGGTAATGTTTTTTATGGAAGTCGCAGAACTGTTCATAGCTGAGATCGGGTATGTTTTTCGGATCACCTCCGGATTCATGGGCATAGGTTGAGCCGGGCATGAGACCGCCAAAGATGTGATGAAAAAGAAAGCGGATGGGATCGGAAAAGGCACCTTTCATCTCGTTGTACACTACGCCTTGGAACTTCAGCGGTTCATCCGGGCTTTCCTGGTGATAATGCCAGCCTTCCTGTTCAAAAGTCGATCGAGCCAGCAGCGGATTAAAGACCACATCGCAGTAGACATCCATTATGTTGAAATATTCTTTCAAATTCCTGGTGGCAAAGGGGTAGTAGGTGATATCGGCCCCGGTCATGGCGTTTAAAAATGTGGTGAGTCCGCCTTTGTTGATCTCGCCAAAGACATCTTTCACCGGATATTTTTTTGATCCCATAAGTACCGAATGTTCTAGAATATGGGCGACCCCGGTTGAGTCGGTGGGGATGGTATTGAAGGCTGCGGAAAATGTTTTATTGGTGTCGCTATTTTTGATCGCCAGCAGTGGGCATTTGAGCAGGCTATGTTCAAAGACATAGACTTCAGAATCAATTTCCTGAATAAATTGGCGGGTTTTGAGAGTAAAGCCGGAATAAGTGGAGCCTGGAGTAAATGTCATGTAAAATCCTTATGCTGAGTGAATAATCATCAAAATTGTTTTTCGGAGTCGAGGAGCAGGGTGACTGGGCCGTCATTGATCATCTCGATTTCCATAGTAGCCTGAAAGATACCGGTGGCAACTCTGATTTGTCTATTTTTGACTTCTTCAATAAATTGCCGGTAGAGTGGCTCGGCAATTTCCGGAGGGGCCGCCGACGAAAATCCGGGTCTTCTCCCTTTGCGACAGTCGCCGTACAATGTGAATTGCGAAACGATAAGCATTTCACCATCAATGTCTGCAAGTGACCTGTTCATTTTGCCTTCATGATCTTCAAATATCCGGAGATTGACGATTTTCTCCGCCAGCCATTGCAGATCGGTACGCGAATCCCCCCTTCGGATGCCGAGCAGAACAACCAATCCATGGCGAATCTCACCATTGATTCTGTTGTCAATTTTCACCGATGCCCGGCTTACTCTTTGAATTACAGCCCGCATTTATTCTCCCCGTGGCCAATAATTCAGGGTTTTCCGCTGGCCACATCATGAGTAGTAATTAGAAATTATTTCAAATTGACTAAAGCAAATGGTATACTCATTTTCAACAGGTATTTGAAGGTGGTTCTTTGCCAATCAATAGTTTATGCAGGATATCAGATGATAAAATTACTTCAGAATCTAATCGATCAGATGTCGAGGGAACTTCCGGGGATACTTGCTGCCGCTGTGGTAACCGTAGAAGACGGGATGTCCATTGCCGAAGTCAGCCGGAGAGAGGATGTTGAACCGGCCATTGCCGCCGCGTATCTGGCTTCAATTGTAAAATCCAACGCCAAGGCCATCAACTTGCTGGCCGATGATGAGATTGTTGAGGATATCCTTATCACCACGAGCAACTATCATTTTATCATTCGGCATGATGACAAGCAGCCGTTTTTTATCTTCGTGATGACCACAAAAGAGGAATGGCTTGCCAAAGCGAGGCAGCTGATAAAAAAATATGAGACACAATTCGCTGGTTTTGCCACGTATTTTGAAAAGAATTTTTAATCAAACTTTAGTAGCTTCAAAATAAAACGGCCTGGTTACTCACCTCTAAAGGGTAAGTAATCAGGCCGTTTTTTGTTACAAGGAGGCTGCTTCCAGAATTTTAGCAGAATTCTTTTTGATGCTGCTTCTAATCCAGCCGAGGTTTGTTTCCTTCTCCGCAACGATAACCAGGATAGCGTCCTCACCAATTGGAGCGAACATAACCGGTCCATTGTCAAACTCGAACATGGACATCCGTAGATCACCCTGACCAAGTTGATTGCCCATGGATTTAGCCGCTCCGAACCCAGAAGAAGCAATAGCAGCCATCATCTCCGCATCAACCCCTGCCCGGGTGAGACTGTCCAGTAAAAATCCGTCCCGGCCAACCAGACAAGCGGTATGGACGCCTTCAATGTTAGTAAATTCTGCTAAAATACTCTGAATTTCGGTCATTCTAAAATCCTCTGTTAAGATTGTCGATTCATCTTCCGGTGTTTCGGTAGTATTTGGTTCAGCACTATCCACATCCGCTTCTGCTTCCGGTGCTGTTTGCAGGATCAGTTCGTCTTCTACGTCCTCTACGTCTTCGGCGTTAGAGTCATCCGAAGGAGGATCGGTGCGGGAATTTGCTTCGGCAGCCGATTTTTCGTCGCTTTTCAGTGCTGCCTCAAAGAGGAGACTTTCAATGCTTTTGTGAATGCTGACGATTGGTGGTTGTACGCCCCGTATATTTTGTAGAGAGCCACCATTAAAACCTAGAATGGTGAAAAAAGCACTCTCGCCTGTCGTCTCTTCACACATGGCGTGAACGACCGCGCCATCTTTGAAGAAGATCATCCCTTCTTTGTCGCCGGTTGTCACCTTCAATGCCGCAGTCGCCTGAGAGAGACCATTGAACTGGACGATGTCAATCAAGGCGATACCGTCAACCGTTCCCTGGAAGCCTTCGTTTTCCTTGAGCGCTTCCTTGACAATTGCCCGTACTTCATTGATATCGAAAGGTTTTTCGATAAAGCGCAGGCTGCCGCTCATCATTGCCTCATTTTCATAGGCGTTTGATGGGTAGGCGGTCATGATAATGACGCCTGTCTGCGGAAAGCGATTGGTAATTTCTATAAGGAGGTCAAGCCCGTTCATTCCCGGCATGTTAATGTCGGTGATAACGAGGTTTGCCGGTTGATCGCTGAGAATTGCCAAGGCCTCTTCAGCAGATTTTGCAGCGACTATTTCGACATCCGGCATTCCCTTGTTAAGATTTCTCTGCAACATCCAGAGCATATCCTCTTCATCGTCAACAACCAGCACTCTTTTCATAGTTTCACCATGTTATAACCCCACCCGGACATGAGAAAATGTAGTTGGGTTGAGATTTATCTAATAAATCTTGATGGCCAGATGGAAATATCCTGGCTCTATGAAATGTTTTAGCAAAGGATGGGCCATATGGGGCAGTAAAATTGTGGCTGATGCTAAGCGATTGAACTGAGGGGAAAATAACAGATAGTCGACAATGTCATCCAAAGTGACTGGCGCGATGTGGTGGTCAGTAACTGGTCAGTTGGTCAGTTGCTGACCAGTCTATTGCCGTCTTGAAACAAGTTAGAGCTTGTCTCGCAGGGTTGTTCTGGAAATACCCAGGATGCGCGCCGCCTTCGATTTATTGTTGTTGACACTGTTCAATACTTTTTGGATGTATTGCTGCTCCATATCCTTCAGACTGAGCAGATTCTTATCGCTTTTCGCTGTGGCAGATGTTTGCTGGTTTGGCGCCAGAACGACCATGCTGACCCAGCCTCCCTGGGTAAAAATAACCTCCCGTTCTATGAAATTTCGTAGCTCCCGGATATTTCCCTGCCAGTCATGGGTCAACATTTTCGTCCGGGCTTCGGGGGTAAAACCGTGGAAATCCTTTTTTAAATCCTTTTGCAGATCGTGGAGAAAATAGTCGGCGAGGAGCAGAATGTCTTCACCGCGGTCCCGGAGTGGTGGAAGGGGGATGGCAATGACATTGAGTCTATAGTAGAGATCCTCCCGGAACGTTCCCTGATCAATCTGTTCTTCGATGTCAATATTAGTGGCCGCAATAATCCGGATTTTCACCCGTATATCTTTCAGGCCGCCGACCCGTCTAAAGGTTGAATCCTCAATCAGTCTGAGCAGTTTTGGTTGCAGTTCTATCGGCAGATTGCCTATTTCATCAAGGAACAGTGTGCCGCCGCTGGCAACCTCGACGAGTCCTTTTTTGTCATTTCTTGCGTCGGTGAAAGCGCCTTTTTCATAACCGAACAGCTCGGATTCAATCAGGTTCGAAGAGAGGGTCCCGCAGTCGACTTTAACGAAGACACCCTTCTGGCCGGGCCGGCTTTCGTGGATTGCCCTTGCCGCCAACTCCTTGCCAGTGCCTGTCTCACCGGTGATCAGTACGGGGGATTCAACTTCGGAACTCCTGGTGATGGCCTTTTTGACCCGTATCATCGGCGGACTGTTGCCGATGATGGCGTCGATCCCCATATCCCGATGTTCTAAGGTTGCTCTTTTGCCCATCAGCCGAGCCTTGAGGATTCGGTTGAGGATTGCCTTAAATTCTATGATATCAAAAGGTTTTACGATATAGTCCACCGCTCCGGCCCGGAGAGATTTTACTGCGGTTTTAGCCTCGTTGATGCCGGTGAGCATGACGATATCGATATCATCTTCTATCTCTTTTATGGTGTGGATGAGATCAATGCCGCTGCCGTCCGGCAGACCGATGTCGAGGAAGACCAGATCAATCACTGACGAGCGCAGGATATCGAGAGCATCCTTGCCGTTTGCCGCCGTGGTAACATTGTATCCCTGCTTTTGAACTATATTGGCCAATGAGAAACGTAAATCTTCCTGATCATCGACGATGAGGACTGCACTCATTTACACATCCGCCCTTAAAAAAATGGTGAAGGTTGTTCCTTTTCCCTCTGCACTTTTCAGTACAATCGCTGCGTCGTTTTCTTTCAGGGTCCGGTAGACTATAGAAAGGCCAAGGCCGGCACCTGATGTTTTGGTGGTAAAGAAAGGCTCAAATACCTGTTCGGCAGTCGCCGGGGACATTCCTGTGCCATTGTCGGTGAAATGGACGACAACATAGGGTAAGTTTTTCAGTAGAGCTGGATAATCCTTTCTGTATTTCTGGAGCTGGTTGACGTCAGGGAAGTTGGCGCTGATGTCGATTCGGCCCTGTTGTTTTATGGCATCGATTGCATTGAGAAAGAGATTGAGGAAAACCTGTTGGAGCTGATGTGGGTCGGCGATAATTTTGGGCAAGTCACTGCTGATATCCTCATGCAGTGAAATATGGTTCTTGGTCAGTCGGCTATTGATGAGTGGCCTGGTTTCGGTGATGATGGCTTCCAGTGAAGTAGGGGCTTTATTGGGTTCTGCGGGGCGGGCATAAGAGAAAAAATCACTGAGAAGTTCGTTTAATCGATCAACTTGCCGGGTAATCCGTTGGGCACACTCCAGTTGCTCGCTATTATCTTTTGCCTCTTCTTCAATGGATTGGGCCATTATTTTTATGCCTGCCAGAGGATTCCGGACCTCATGGGCCACCGCCGAGGCAATTTCGGCAATCGTCGAAAGTCTGTTCATCTTCTCCATTTCTTTACGGACATATTTCAATTCAGAAATATCCGCCAGGGAGATGATGACGCCAATTTTTCTGCCCATGGCGTCTTCACGGCTAACATTGGAAAAGCCGATGATTTTTTTTTCGCCGCTGGGAGTTACAAAAGAGAGATCCCGGTCGAACTGGTCGGATTCCGACGGCGCTGTAGTCAGCAGTTGCTCGGCCGCATCACTGCCGAAAACCTCGGTGAGAAACTGACCTTCAATCAATTCGGTAAGAGGTTTGAAGATAGATTGGGCGACAGAATTACTCTTTCGGACTCTGCCGTCGAGATCGACAACCAGCAGGCCGTGGTGCAGTCCCTGAATGATGGATTCGGAAAATTTTTTCTCATCCCGCAAACTAATGATCGATTCCCGGAGATCATTAACTAACTGAATGAGTTGTTGATCCATTTGCTGACTTTCGATCATCACCGCAAAAATATTGGCCACTGCTCCGAGAAGCCGTTCAGTTTCCGCAGAAGGCTGGTGGGTTCTCTGAACGTAGAAGGTGAAGATTCCGAGGGCTTGGCCATCTTTAATAATGGGTATACAGTAGTTGCCGGCAAAAGGCCGGGGTGCTCCAGCCATATCAAGCAGGGGAGGTGGGGCACTGAAAAATGTAATTTTACCGGTTCTGGCCACTTGTCCGCAGTGGCAGAGGCCAAATTTGGTATCTTTGCAGACGATGGCATTCAGAAAGGGAAAGCCTTTCGAGACTATAAGGTTCAGGGACTCTGAATCATGTTCCACTAAAAACAGCGCAGCTTTAGGGCCAAATTGCAGGTGGGGCAGTGAGAGGAGGTAATCGAGAATGAGACCGAATTTCTTCTTGAGTGGATTTGGTTCAAGAGCAGTTTGCAGCACCTCAATGAGGATCGACTGGTGGCTGTGCTGCTCTGCAAGAGATTCGAACAATGGCGTTTCCTCCTGAAGTGATGTCTGCATTGTGCTGCGTTGATTCATGGATGTGGACGAGCCGTAGTTCCTTGTAATTTTGGGGTAGTATACAGGCATTTTGTCGTGGCAACATCAATCTCATAATACATTGAACTTAATTGAAAAAACAAGAAAATTGCGCTACTGTTTGAAATTGTGGAGTTTTTTGTTGAAAGGCCCGGATGGCTGTCTTGCAGGGATTAATGCAATACTGGTGAGCGCAGAAAAGCGACAGCTTGTTAGTATTGGTTAGTATTGGGCAGTATAAAGGGAAAAGGTGGCTAAGGTTGAAAAAAATTGTTTAGCTTCGACATTTCATTTCACTCAATACAGTATGTATCTCTAGGAGAAAGAAGAGCACGATGAACGGGATTCAGAACGGAAAATTTCTTTCCACAAAAGAAGTCGCACAACTCCTTCATGTCAATGAAAAGATGGTCTATTCTCTGGTCAATGAAAAAGGGTTGCCGGCAACCAAAATTACCGGTAAGTGGCTTTTTCCGAGGAGACTGGTTGAGGATTGGCTGGAGATGAATATCCTTAACTATCGAAAGCCGGTGTTAGGGAGTCCTTTGGTGGATGAGGGCATTCTATTGCTGGCAGGCAGTGACGACCTGCTCTTTCAGAAGACACTTTCTCTTTTTCACGCAAAAGATCCGAGGTCAGTTGGTTTTTTTGCCAATCTTGGCAGTATGGGTGGCCTGAAAAGCCTGAGGCGCGGTATCTGTCATATCGGGGTTTGCCATCTGCTTCAGGATGATAAGGAAGAATATAATTTTGATTTTGCCGATCAGGAGCTTGAGAAGGCGCCGGTCTTTGTCAATTTCAGCCGAAGGCAACAGGGACTGCTGGTGCAAAAAGGCAATCCGAAAGGAATCACCGGTGTCGCTGATCTGGCGAGAAAAGATGTCACTATGGTCAATCGTCCGTTGGGTACCGGCACCCGATTGCTCCTTGACTACGAAATTGCTAAATCGGAAATTTCCGCCGGACAGATTAACGGCTATTATAAAGAAGTTTCCCGTCATCTTGATGCCGGTCTGGAAGTCTTTGCCGGTGGCGTTGATACCGCTCCCGCCATCAGGGCAGTTGCGGGGGTGTTAGGACTTGATTTTGTGCCGCTTCGCTGGGAAAGATTTGACCTGCTTATTTTAAGAGAACGTTTTTTTGAACGGACTATTCAGAGCTTTATCGGCCTGCTCCATGATGAGTCATTTAGACAGTTGGCAGGCACTTTCGAAGGGTATGATGTATCGCTGTGTGGGAAAATGTTATTTCCTGATAATTTCAAAACGGAGGAGTAAAGTATGAAGAAAGCGTTAGTGTGGTTGGGAGTTTTTTGTTTAGTAGGAATGATGGGTGGAAGTGCTGGTGCTTCGGATAAGGTTCTGAAAATGTCCACTACAACCAGTACCCAGTCTTCCGGGTTGCTCGATGTCCTGCTGCCGGAATTTACTAAAGATACCGGAATTGAAGTTAAAGTCATCGCCAAAGGTACCGGCGCTGCAATACGGGATGGAGAAGATGGCAATGTTGATGTGATCTTTGTCCATGCCAGGGGGCGTGAGGATAAATTTGTCGCCGATGGTTTTGGCACCAAGCGCTATCCGGTAATGCACAATGACTTTGTTATTATCGGCCCGGATGCTGATCCTGCCGGAATAAAAGGAATGTCCGATGCCGGTCAGGCTCTGAAAAAGATTGACGAAGCGAAAGCTATCTTTGTTTCCCGTGGTGATGATAGCGGTACGCACACCAAAGAACAGGCACTCTGGGCGAAATCAGGCGTTGCTCTTGACACCAAGACACAGAAAATAATTAGCAAAGGCAAAGAAAAAGAAATTACTTTCAAGACTCCTGCTGATTCCGACAGCTGGTATATGTCGATTGGTCAGGGTATGGGTAAAACTATTACCTTTGCAGAAGAAAAACAGGGATATACCCTGACAGATCGTGGTACCTACATTAAATATAAATACGGTAAAACCCCCGCGGTAGATCTTGATATCCTCTGTGAGGGTGGCGCTGATCTGGCGAACCCTTATGGTATTATCCCAGTCAATCCGGCAAAATATCCCAATGTCCAAAATGAGATGGCCATGCAGTTTGTCAACTGGATCACTTCTCCAAAAGGACAGAAGCTGATCGGCGATTACCGTCTTGAAGGAAAACAGCTTTTCTTCCCGGATGCCCTTTAAGTTTATAGGAGCCTGTCGAATTATAGCAATTTTTTCTCAAATTAAGGTATTTTGAAAAAAATCAAGCACAGCCATGTAGTTGATATTGCGAGCATTGATTTTTTGAAAATTACGCAGAGATGGGGAAAAAGGGCATAATCCGACAGGCTCCTAGTAAAAAGTTTTTAAGTTGGTAAAATTGGGGAGGCTATGTTCGCATATGCCTCCCCCTCTTATTTTTAAAACATTTGTTATGAATGACATTCGATTTGGAGCTTTCGGCTAATGGGCATGCTTTTTGACAGTGTTCGGTCCGCTTTGTTGCTGTTTCTATCTTTTGATGCAGATTTGGTTGAGATCGTTTTGGTGTCGCTGAAAGTGAGTTTTTCAGCCACACTGATTGCTTCTGTTTTCGGTATTCCAGCTGGTTTTCTCATTGCTTATGCAAGCTTTACCGGCAAGCGCTTTGTCCTGACCTGTCTCAATACATTGTTGGCTCTTCCCACCGTGGTCATTGGTCTTCTGGTTTATGCCTTTATCTCCAGGAGAGGCATTTTTGGTTCTTTCGATCTTCTCTACACCCAGAAGGCGATGGTCATCGGCCAGGTTATCCTGATCGTTCCGGTGATTATGACCCTGACCATAGCCGCCATAAGCCGGATCGATAAACGGTATCGGACAACGGCTCTCACGCTCGGGGCGAGCCGGGTCCAGATGGCGATGGTTATTTTAAAAGAAGCGCGCTACGGAATCTTTGCCGCAGTGATTGCCGCCTTTGGCCGGGTGATTGCCGAGGTGGGGATAAGTATGATGCTTGGTGGCAATGCCAAAGGGTTTACCAGAACCATGACCACCGCGATGGCTCTGGAGTACGATAAAGGAGAGTTTGTTCTGGCCGTGGCCCTTGGTATAACCCTTATGACCTTTGCCTTTGTTATTAATATGCTGTTTCATCTCATGCAGGGAAGGACCGGAAGCGATGTTGTATAGACTGGAAAATCTTGAGAGAAGCCATGGCAGCCGTACTATCTTGAATATCGACAAACTCGAGATTAAGCCCAACAAGATTTATACCTTGATCGGTCCGAATGGTGCGGGCAAGACGAGTCTCTTGCAGATCCTCGCTTTCCTCGATAAACCGACCAGTGGCAGTATGCTCTTTCTTGATCAGCCTGTTTCTTTTGAGGAAAAACACCTGTATACCTTACGTCGGCAGGTGGTGTTGCTCGATCAGACGCCTATTATGTTCACCGGTTCGGTGCGGAAAAATGTCGAATTTGGCTTGCAGGTACGAAAAGTGCCCGTAAAGGCACGCAAAAAGCGAGTTGAAGAGGCGCTGGAACTGGTTGGCATGGAAAAATTTGCTGACTATGCTGCCCAGAGACTTTCTGGAGGAGAGACAAAGCGGGTCGCTTTGGCCCGGGCGGTGGTCCTGCAGCCGGACGTTCTGCTCTGTGACGAACCGACTGCCAATGTCGATAATGAGAATCAGGAAATTATTCTCAAAATTATCGAGCGAATAAATAAAGAACGGCAGGGTTCAATCATTTTTTCAACCCATTATCTCTCTCAGGGACAACGGCTTGCCGATCATTCACTGCTTTTGCAAAACGGTTCCCTGTCCAAGCTTGCCAGCGAAAATATCTTTCGAGTAAATATTTTAGATAGTCAGGACGATGAGTTGGTTTGTCAGCTTACCGGACAGCTTTTTCTTAAACTTCCCAAGCACATTTTCCCCGCAGGTGTAAAGCTTGCCAAGCTCAATATCGATCCGAACTGTATTGTCCTCAACCCGCAAGAAGCAAGCTCAGAAAAGGGCAACAGCTTGACCGGACATATAACGGATCTGTCTCAGGATAGTGGCCGGATTCGGGTCACCATTGATGTTGGAGTACAACTGGTTTTGGGGCTTACCACCAGGCAGTATCGTCTGGAGAAACCGGGGATTGGTGATAAGGTGCTTCTTTTTATCCCTCATAGCGGGGTATGTTGTAGCCGTATAGAGCTG
This sequence comes from uncultured Desulforhopalus sp., assembly GCA_963677465.1. Classification (GTDB taxonomy): domain Bacteria; phylum Desulfobacterota; class Desulfobulbia; order Desulfobulbales; family Desulfocapsaceae; genus Desulforhopalus_A. Next base: position 6,244,444 of record OY781976.1, read on the forward strand.
GCAATGTAAGGTTTTTATGCCAAGACTGCCCTTTCTGATCGATCTTTAATAATTTGCGATACTTCACGGACAAAGGCAAATTCACAATGCACTGGACATCGCTCAAGTATTGTCTGGTCGAAACATTTTCCTGAGCATTCTTCTGACTGCTGTTTGTTTTCCTGATATTTTATTCCGTTATAGAGAGAAAGAAACATCTCTACCTTCAGGGCTATTGTTGATCCACAGGATGGGGCTTCATGGGTAAAGAAAAATATCCCATCCTCAGGCGTACCTAAATCGGCCTGGTAGCCATTGAAAATCAACTCCGGATCATCGAGAAAGGTATCCCGATAAACCCAAATTTTGGCACACATGGGGCAGGTTTTGAAAATTTGTACTTTTTTGGCGGCCATCTCTTTTTCTCTATGTTTATTGATGAATTGTAGTTCAGAGAATACCTGGACTCCCTGAAAATGCAACCAATAGCTCACTGACGAAGCATGTTTTTTGCTCAGGGCATCAGCTGAAGTATTTGAGTTTGATTATAATATTTCAAGAACCAAAGAGTATTATTTGTCTTGAAATTATGTTGAATTGTTTGTTAAATGAAATTGATATCAGAGCCAGGTCCGTCATCACTCAGTTGGGGCCGAACTTTAATATCAAAGCACAAAATATCCACTCTCCCTAAGAATTAGGTATCCCCGATAAACTGCAATTACGTCGGGATATGTGCCTGAGGTCATTTTTTTTGTACAAAGAAAACAATCTCTAAGGTGCTCATCTTTCTCATCTTACAGGAGGTTCAATGGACGCCGCACAAGAAACCAGCACCCCCGCCAACAGATATACGCTCATTACAGAGATCGATCCACCCAAAGGGGTGAATCTGGATACTTTCCTTAGCACAGCTTTGCAGATAAGAGGGCGTGTGGACGGAGCACGGGTGACCGACAGTGAGCATGCGATCATGCGTATGTCGCCGATAGCTCCCTGCCTCGCACTAAAAGACAAAGGCTTTGAACCGGAAATGATCATCACCGGCAGAGACAGAAACCGGATTTCCTTTCAGGCGGACCTCCTTTCCGCTGCTGCGCTTGGTATCAAAAATATTGTCATCAAAGAAGGCCATGATCCGGCGGAAGGCGATCAGCCGGTTGTTCGTACCAGTGGGGATCTCGATCTGGTGTCGATGCTGCAGTGCGTCTCCGCTCTTAACAACGGTAAAGATCTGGCGGGAGAATCCCTTGATGGTGCTACTGACTTTAATATAGGGGTGGCCATTGAGCTCTCCGATGATGTGAATTTTAACCGGGAAAAGGCCGAGTTCTTTAAGCAGCTTGAAAACTATGGGGTGCAGGCTGTGACTTTGGGGCCGACCTATGACCTGAATATCATCGAACAGTTTATTCCTTTTGCCGAGCAAACAGGCATTAAACTCTTTACCTCAGTGATGTTTTTAAAATCTGTGACGATGGTTCGTTACCTGAATAATCTGCCGGGAGTGCCGTCAATTCCCCAGGAATTTTTGAAAAAAATGATGGATGCTCCAGTTAAAAAAGATGCCGGGATGCAGGTGGCGGCCGATCTGGTCAGGGATTTGGCTTCACTTGGCGAAGGTGTCGTTTTACATGCTATGGGATGGAGGGACAGGTTACCTGAATTTTTGGATTCCATTGGTCGGTAGGATACCGTGAATAGAGCAGCCGTTATCTCGACAGCAAACAGGGATGCCGCTTCACTCATCGAAGATCTGGGTCCCTATCATTATCTTCATACCATCCTTGAAGAAACGCCGAATGGCGTGGTGGTGGTGGGGCCGGACCATGTGGTGATTCATGCCAACCCGGCGGCCAGCAGATTTCTGGGCGTTCCTTATGGTACCCTTGATGGCGGGAGTTTTTCGGAAATTCTCGGAGAACAAAATGGCGATCTTTTCCTTCTTGTCAGAGACCATTTTGAACAGCGGGCCGGTGGCAATGGCCGGAAAATATACCATGAAGTAGAATTCACCCGAGATGGTAATTGGTGCATCCTCAGTGCTGTGGTGGTTTTTCCTCCGGGCGGTACAGATTATTATCTTCTGTACCTTATCGATATTACAGCGCAAAAAAACCTTGAAGGCCAACTCAGACGTCGCAACGCCTTTTTCCAAAACCTTATAGACAGTTCCGTCGATGGAATTATTGCCTCGGATATGAAGGGCAGCATTATGCTCTTTAATCAAGAGGCTCAGGCGCTGCTTGGTTACAGCGAAGAGGATATCAAATCCCTTCACGTCACACAGTTGTACAATGAGGGTGTTGCTTACGAACTGATCAAAAGGATGCGGAGCAGCCATTTTGGTGGCAAAGGCAAGCTGTTACGCCACGAATTGATCGTTAAACACAAGGATGGTCACGATATTCCGGTCAGTTTTTCGGGGGGGATCATTTACGACCGTGAGCAGGAGATTGCCACTTTTGGACTGTTCACCGATCTGAGGGCCATGCAACAGATCGAAGAAGATCTCGAACAGAGCCATCAGATGCTGATGCAGTCGGAAAAGATGGCCGGTCTTGGCCGTCTTGCGGCCGGCGTCGCCCATGAAATTAATAATCCGATGTCCGGGATCATGCTCTATGCCAATCTGGTGCAGGAAGATCTGGGCGCGGATCATCCGCTGACAACTGACCTGCAGACCATCATCCATGAGGCGGAGAGATGCAAGGTCATCGTCGCCGACCTGCTGGAATTCTCGCACCAAACCACCTATGAAATGGAGCCGGTTGACCTCAACGAGGTCATTCAGAAGACACTCACCATACTTCAGCACCAGCCGCTTTTCCAAAATATCAAAATTACCCGGCAGTTGGCCCCTGACTTGCCACCCATCTACGGCAATGCCATCAGGTTGAATCAGGTGGTTATGAACATCGTTGTTAACGCAGTGCAGGCAATGGATGGCAACGGCAGCCTGACTATTACCAGCAGAACCAGGGCCAATAAGGATATCAACGAAATTGCCATTCAGGATTCAGGGCCGGGGATTGCCGAAGAACTCTTAGAAAAAATCTTCGATCCATTTTTTACAACCAAGGCAACAGGCGAAGGAACCGGGCTGGGACTGTCGGTCTCCTATGCGATAGTCAAGGAACACAAAGGTTCGATTAGGGTAACTTCTACACCTGAGACGGGAACAACCTTCACCCTGAGGTTTCCGGTTGTCATGGAAGCTTTGACTGGAGAAAACCATGGATAAGAACAGTATTTCCCCGGATGAACGGAGTGCAAAATTTCTCAGGAAGCTGAAAACAAGAAATATTGATGTGCAGGCCTGCTATCAGTGCGGGCGCTGCTCTGCCGGCTGCCCCATTGGTGACTTCTTCGACCTCAATGTTATGGAGGTGGTTCGGCTTGCCGCCTATGGTCAGGAAGAACGGCTGCTGGCCAGCCACGCTATCTGGTTGTGTGCGGCCTGTGAAACCTGTGCCACCAGATGCCCAAATGAAATAGAAATTGCGGGGTTGATGGATGTCTTAAGAGAACTTGCTCTCAGAAAAGGGATAAGGCCTGCCGAGCCACGTATTCCTTTATTTCATCAATCCTTCCTCGGTTCTGTGAATAGGTGGGGCAAGGCCTACGAGATCGGCATGATCGCCAATTACAAGATGAAATCTGGAGATTTGATGGGGGACATGAGACTCGGCCTGAGCATGTTTTTAAAAGGCAAACTCAAGCTGGTTCCCCATTCGATAGAGAATAAAGCCGAAATCAAAGAAATATTTTCCGGCAAGGGAAAGGAGTATGAAAGATGAAACTCTCTTACTATCCTGGCTGCTCCCTTCAGGGAACAGCGCTTGATTATGATCAGTCGGTTCGGGAAATATGTTTGTCACTTGATATTGAGCTGGTCGAGATCCCCGACTGGAATTGTTGTGGGGCCTCATCTGCCCATATGACCGATCATGAGGTGGGGATGCGTTTGCCCATGCGTAACCTGCTGCTCGCGGCTGGTGCCAGCCACGATATTCTTGTGCCCTGCGCCGCCTGTTTCCAGAGGCTGAAGGCGGCGGACAAGGCACTCCGGGAAAATCCGATCCTTTGGGATTTAAACGTCAGGGAATATGCACCAAGCTTTGAGATCATCCATATCAGCACTTTTTTGGCCCGGCCGGAAATCCTGGCAGCCATCAAAGAAAAGGTCCGTCAAAATCTGGGTGATCTGGCTGTCGCCTGTTATTACGGTTGTCTGTCCCTGCGTAATCCGCGGGTGACCGACTCTCCCAATTGGGAAATGCCGGAGACCCTGGAGCAGATCGTGGCCGCTATTGGTGCCAAACCTGTGGCTTGGTCGCATCGGACGGAATGTTGCTCGGGGAGCCTGACCATGGCCCGGCCTGATATCGCCGAAAAACTGGTGGGAGATATTGTGACCGCCGCGAGAAGGGCAGGGGCCAGCGCCATGGTCACCGATTGCCCAATGTGCCAGGCAAATGTTGAGAGTCGCCAGCCATCGAGCAATGGGCCGGATATTGAAATGCCGGTCTTTTTTGCCACGGAATTGATTGCGGCAGCTCTCAGCGGCAGCTATCCCACCAAGCAGCAGAAACTTCATCTGGTGTCTCCGGTAGTTCTAGCGCGGGCAGTAGGTGGCACAACAATCGGCGGTGCAACAATTGGCAAGGAGGATTCGGCATGACAGGAAACCTCAATAGTTTTTCAGGAAGCGCACAACATCCAACCGGTGCGGTGATGGTTATTGGTGGCGGCATCAGTGGCATGCAGTCGGCGCTTGATCTGGCTAATGCCGGGATCAAGGTCTATCTGGTGGAGAGCTCGCCGGCAATCGGCGGTAAGATGGCCCAGCTGGACAAGACTTTTCCCACCAATGATTGCTCGATGTGTATCGTCTCACCAAAACTGGTCGAGGTGGGTCGGCATAAAAACATCGAACTTTTTACCCATAGCGAGGTGAAAGATCTCACTGGAGATGCCGGTCGTTTCAAAGCAACCGTTGTTCGCCATGCCCGCTATGTCGATGTCGCCGCCTGTACCGGTTGTGGACTTTGCGAGTTTGTCTGTCCGGTGACGCAACTTTCCCACTTCCCGGAGATTCCAGCAGAGGGAGAGAAGAAGACACGGGCAAAGGCCAAGGAGAAGAGGATTATCAAAGGACCTGGTTTGCCGCAACCCACTTCCTTGCATAAATGGACCTTTCGTGTTGAGGAAGAGGCTTGCGGCATGTGTGGCATGTGTCATCGGGCCTGCCTGCACGGGGCGGTTGTCTGGGAGAAGAAACAAAAGGCCTTTATTGATCAGGATAAATGTACCGGTTGTGGGGCCTGCCTGGTTGCCTGTCCGGAGAAATTTTTGGCGATAAGGGTGGATGATGCCCCTGACCTGGAAAAGAGCATCGGCGCTGCCGTCTATGCCAGATCACAAGCTCTGACTAAGGAGTTTGCTGGGCCGGAATCAAAGGATTGTATCCGCTGTGGGCTCTGCGCCATAACCTGCGAAAAGGTGATGAATATCGGCGCGTTGAAGATGGTGGAAGAGGGAATCGAGGCCGGTGTTGATATCTGTCAGGTCTGTGGCGCCTGTGTTTCAGTCTGTCCGGTTGATTTTCTCTCCATAGATCAGGTGACGAACAGGACTCCGCGGCCACTTCTCAACAGTTTTAATGAAAGATTGAACGGGCGAAAACCCGTCAATATTCATTATCCCCAGGCGGTCCCGCGAGTCCCGGTAATCGATGAAGCGAGCTGCGTGCAACTGAATAGCGGTGCCTGTGGTACCTGTGCCACGATATGCGGCGTTGGGGCCATCCACTATGACCATAGAGAGACGGAAACAGAGATAGCTATCGGCTCGGTTATTTTTTCTCCCGGGATCGAGGTGTTTGACGCCAGGATGCGGGGTGAGTTCGGCTATGGTTTATATAAAAATGTTCTTACCAGCATTGAGTTTGAACGGCTTCTTTCCGCCTCCGGTCCAACTTCCGGCACGGTTGCCAGGCCAGGCGATGGCAAGCATCCTAAGAAGATTGCCTGGATTCAGTGTGTCGGTTCCCGGGACCACTCCTGTGACCGTGATTACTGTTCGTCGGTCTGCTGCATGTATGCGACCAAAGAGGCTTTTATTGCAAGGGAGCATGATTCCTCCATTGAGCCGACCATCTTTTACATAGATATGCGGTCTTTTGGAAAGAATTTTGATCAATATGTGACCCGCGCCAAAGAACACAATGTCCGGTATGTGCGGGCTATGGTCAGCAGGGTCTTTGAAGATCCGATGACAGGTGATCTTGAACTGCGCTACGTCGATGAATCCGGTAAGAGACAAAGAGAACAGTTTGATATGGTGGTGCTGTCGGTTGGTATCCAGGTGGCGCAACCGACCAAAGATCTTGCTGGCAAACTCGATATTGAGCTGGATCGTTATGGTTTTGCGGTCACCGATTGTTACCAGCCGCTGGCCACTTCCCGGCCGGGTATTTTTGTCAGTGGAGCAGTTAACGGACCAAAGGATATTCCGGAGACGGTTTGCGAGGCATCGGCTGCCGCCGAAGCAGCATCAGCTAGTCTTGCCGAGGCCCGGGGCAGTTTAATAGTCAGTGAAAAACTTCCTCCCGAGCGAAGGCCCGGCCCGGATGATGAGCTGCGGATAGGTGTTTTCATCTGCCATTGCGGCACCAATATCGCCTCAGTGGTCGATGTCGAAGCAGTGACGGAATACGCGAGGACCCTGCCAGGGGTCGTGTACGCCGAGCATCCCCTCTATACCTGTTCGCAGGATTCCCAGGAACGTATGCGGGGAATTATCGAAGAACATCGATTGAACAGGGTGGTCACTTCTGCCTGTTCACCAAGTACCCACGAACCGCTTTTTCAGTCGACTCTCGAGCAGGCTGGTTTGAATAAATATTTCTTTGATATGGCCAATATCCGTGACCAGTGTAGCTGGGTTCATCCAAATGATCCGGAGCTTGCCACCGAAAAAGCAAAACGATTGACCCGCATGGCTGTTGCTAATGCCACCGTCGGAGAGGCTTTGGACGAGCTGGAGTTCCAGGTCGATTCTCGGCTGCTGATCGTCGGCGGCGGGGTTGCAGGTATGACTGCGGCGGTAGAAGCCGCGAGGCAGGGTTTTGGTGTTTATCTCGTTGAACGTGAAGCGCAACTGGGGGGCCAGTTGCTGCACCTCCAGCGCAGTGTCGATGGTCGAAAGTTTAGTGATTTTATTGGCTCGCTAAGAGAAAAAATTGCCGGAGACGAGCGAATCAGGGTGTTTACCAGCAGTGAGGTGGTGGAGCAGTCTGGCTTTGTCGGTTCCTTTGAGACGGAGATTGTTATGCCCTCGGGAGCGACACGTACCCTGAAGCACGGGGCGATTCTGGTTGCCACCGGGGCAGAGGAGTATCGGCCGGAAATACACGGCTTGGGTGAGCTCGATACGGTCATGACCCAGACCGACTTTGGCGCGGCTCTGGAAAACGGTAAAGCAAATGACTGGCAGCATTCGCGTATTGTTATGCTCCAGTGTGCCGGTTCCCGTGATGAAGATCACTTGCCCTATTGCTCCCGAGTCTGTTGCAATCATGCGGTGAAAAATGGCCTGCGTTTCAAGGAGATGTTTCCCGAGGCAAGAGTTGATGTACTCTATCGTGACATGCGCTGCTACGGTCTGGCAGAGCTCGACTATCGGGCGGCCCGCCGGGTAGGAATAAATTTTATCCGCTTTGATCCAACAGAAAATCCTGTTGAAATCAACTGTGCAGAAACGGGAATTGAGGTCACGGTCACCGATCCATCAATCCGTCTGCCGGTACGTCTGCATCCTGATTTACTGGTGCTTTCCACCGGTATGAAATCGAGAGATACCGAGGAGTTGGCCTCTATGTTGCGGGTGCCGAGAAATGCAGCTGGTTTCTTTATTGAGGCCCATGCCAAGCTGCGGCCGGTGGATCTGCCGAGCGAAGGCTTGTTTATGGCGGGTACCGCCCACGGGCCAAAGAGCAGCAGTGAGACCATTGCCCAGGCCCAGGCGGCGGTGGCGAGAGTCGCGACTCTCCTTTCAAAAAAGAGCAAGAAGATGTCGGCGATTGTCTCCGTGGTCGATCCAACCAACTGCGCGGTCTGTCTGACCTGTGTCCGGGCCTGTCCGTATGGGGTGCCGTTTATCAATGATCAGCACTCGGCCGAGATTAACCCGGCCCTCTGCCAGGGCTGTGGCATCTGTGTGGCCGAATGTCCGGCTAAAACAATCAGCATTGGCCGGTATGGTGACAGGAATATAACCGCCAAAATTGAATCGTACAGTGCGTCTTAGTGCCTTTGCGGGGCAAATTTGGGATGCAAGGTAACCTTCAGGAGGAATAAAAACTATGCATGACTTTTCACCCAGTGTCATTGTTTTTGCCTGCCGCCATTGAGCGTACTCTGCCGCGGACCTGGCAGGTTCGGAGAGAAGATCGTATCCCCCGGCAGTCAGTATCGTCATGCTGCCCTGTACTGGCCGAATTGACGAGTCACTGTTGCTTAAGGCCTTTGAAAATGGTGCGGATGGCGTGATGGTGATCGGCTGTCTGGAGGGTGACTGTCATTATGTCAACGGAAATATACGGGCCAGAGCCCGGGTTGAAAGGGTGTATGCCATTCTTGAGCGAATCAAGATCGGACCCAACCGCATCAGGATGTACAATCTCAGTGCCGGAGAAGGCTCAAAATTCGCAGCCTTTGCCAATGAATTTGTTGATCAAATTAGAGAAATTGGACCGAGTCCCATCAATCTGATGCGCGCCGGTCACCAGGCAGTAACAGAGAAGGAGGTAACATGATTACAGGAACGCCGAAGCCCATTGAAGAGATCCTGGAGATGTTAGAACCCTATGATAACATCATCCTGGCCGGTTGCCATGGTTGTGTGACTGTTTGTCGTGTCGGCGGTGAAAAGGAGGTGCAGGTACTGGCATCTACCCTGCGGCTGGCCAGAGAAGCTGCCGGCAGGACGATCAAAATTCGGGAAGTGAGTCTCGAACGGCAGTGTGATCCTGAATATGTTGAGCAGATGCGGCCGTATATCGGCGATTACCAGGCGGTTCTGTCCATCGCCTGTGGGGCCGGGATTCAGTTTCTGGCAGAAAAATTCACTACAACACCTTCACTTCCCGGTATCAATACCGGTTTTCTGGGGGTCACCGAGCGGCAGGGCGAATGGTCGGAGAGATGCCAGGGCTGCGGCGATTGTGTTCTGCATCTGACCGGCGGCATCTGTCCTGTCACCCGTTGTGCCAAATCACTTTTTCACGGCCCATGCGGTGGTTCTGTCCAGGGGATTTGTGAGGTGGATAAAGCGACTAAATGCGGCTGGCAGCTCATCATCGACCGGTTGGTTGCCCTTGATCAAATGGCAAACTATGGCAAACTCAAACCCTATAAGGGGTGGAATTCCTCAAGAGACGGCGGTCCACGTCGAATTATCAGGGAGGACATGATCTAATGAAATCGGGAAGCAATCTGGAAAAGGTACTGGCAGCGGGACACTTTTCGGTTACAGCGGAGTGTGGTCCTCCCCGTGGCGCTGACCCGGACATCGTCCGGAAGAAAGCGGCATTTGTCAAAGGTAATGTGGATGCCTGTAATGTCACCGATAATCAGACATCGGTGGTTCGCATGAGTTCTCTGGCCGGCTGTCTGTTGATTAAGGAGGAGGGCATAGAGCCATTGATCCAGATGGTGGTTCGGGATCGCAACCGGATCGCGCTGCAGTCGGACCTGCTTGGCGCATCGGCCATGGGGGTTCGCAATTTGCTCTGTCTTTCCGGTGATCATCAGAAATTTGGTGACGATCCCCAGTCAAAGAATGTCTTTGATATTGATTCAATGCAACTGATTCATCTGGCGAAAACCATGCGGGACGAAGGTGTCTTTCCCTCAGGAGATAAACTCCAGGGGGCACCGAAATTTTATATCGGTTGTGCGGTCAATCCCTTTGCCGATCCCTTTGAGATTCGGGTGCCGCGCCTGAAATTGAAGATGGAAGCCGGTGCTGATTTTGTCCAGACCCAGTGTATCTATAATATGGAAAAATTCAGAAAATATTTGGAACTGGCTAAAAAAGAGGGCTTGCACGAAAAGATAAAAATTCTTGCCGGGGTCACGCCGCTGAAATCAGCCGGAATGGCCAAATTCATGCGTAAGATGGTCGCGGGCATGGATATTCCCCAGGAAGTGATCGACCGGATAGCAGCAGAGCCGAAGGAAAAACAGGCGGCCAAGGGTATCGAGATGTGCATTGAGCAGATCCAGGAGCTGAAAGAAATGGAAGGGATTGCCGGTGTCCATGTGATGGCCATCGAATGGGAAGAAAAATTGGAGGAAATCATCGGTGGTGCAGGGCTGTTGCCCCGACCCGTGATCGATTAAGAGAGAGGAAATTCATTTTGCACTCATAACGGAGGAAAGAAATGGCTGAGAAAAAAAAGATCCTGCTGGTTGACGATGATCCTGACTTTGTTGAAGCTGTAAAAGTAATCGTCGAGAGTGGCGGCTATGAAGTGAGAGTGGCATATGACGGGAAGGAAGGGCTTGAGGCGGTGGAAGAAGAAAAACCGGATCTGATTGTTCTGGATGTCATGATGCCGGTGATGAACGGACATGAAGCCTGTGCCCGGTTAAAAGGTAATAAAGAAACCGCCAAGATCCCAATTATTCTGCTCACCGCCGTTGCCGACCGGGTGACAACCAGCACCTATACCCATCGGGATATGCTGGAAAGTGAGGCGGAAGATTATATGCCGAAACCGGTGGAACCAGCCGAATTGCTTGAGCTGATTAAAAGCTGGTTGAAGTAGACAACATTCCTCCAACCGTGCCAGCTCCAAAGAAAACGAGGTGCGGTGGGAGGAAATATTTGAGGTACAGCTTGTTTCGCTTTCAGCAACCGGGTAAACGCTATGGATAATGTGCGCATTTTAATCATTGATGACGAGAAGGTTATTCGCGAAGGTGTCGAACGGGCCTTGTCCAAGAGAGGATACCATATCGTTAAGGCTGAAGATGGTGATCGGGGATTAGTGCTCTTACAGGAGCAGGAATTTGATATTGTTCTGACTGATCTCATGATGCCCGGCCTCGACGGTTTTGCGGTACTCGACTGGATACGGCAAAACCAACCCCGTGTGCAGGTTATTGTTATCACCGGTTTTGCCACAGTCACCAAGGCGGTTACCGCCATGAAGCAGGGGGCCTTTGATTTTGTGGGCAAGCCCTTTACCCCTGATTATATCCGGGTTGTCATTGATCGGGCCATCGACAAGATGTCCATGCGGGCGGAAACCGAACAGCTGCGCGAAGAAAAGAACAGAGGGCTGGCGGCCATTGATAAATCCCAAAGCCGCCTGAAATCGGTATTTAGTTGCATGGCCGAGGCTGTTCTTATAACAGATGCGGACGGCGTTGTTGTGCTCCATAACCCTGCCGCCATAAAGATCCTTGAGATACAGACCGATCCGGTTATCGGCAAACCGCTTTCTGCATCCATCCGCGATCAGGCTGCGGCGGCCATGGTGAAAGAGGCCGTGAGTAAATCTGTTGTCGTGACCCGGGAGTTTGCCCCCGGAGCTATTTCCCGCAAATACCTGCGTGCCTACTGCTCGCCGGTGACAACCGAGTTGGGAGAGGTGATTGGTTCGGTCACTACCTTTGAGGATGTCAGTGCCCACAAGGAAATAGACCGGATGAAGTCCGATTTCGTGGCCATGGTCGCCCATGAACTGAAATCACCGCTGGCTTCTGTTGAACAGATGATCTATGCCCTGCAGGTAGGTTGTGAACATGAGGCGGCAAGTTCCTGTCACGCCCTGCATCAGCGGATGACCACCCGGACCAAGGATCTTTTGCGACTCATTGATAATCTTTTGAATCTGTCAAAACTTGAAAGCGGCACCGTCGTTTTTAATCTTGAACCGGTTAAAGGTGAGGATATAATTCGCGAGGTGATCGATATCACCACTCCCCAGGCGGAAGGCAAGGGCATAACTCTCAGCTATGAACCCTGTGGCGAAGAATGGTGGTTTAATGTCGATTACGACCATATGCGCACCGCCATAATGAATATTGTCTCCAACAGCGTAAAATATACCCCGGATGGCGGGACGGTTGTGCTGTCGACCTCGGTCTCTGGCGGTTTTGCTAACTTTTCGGTGAAAGACTCAGGGATAGGAATAAGTAAGGAGGATATCCCCCATATTTTTGACCGTTTTTTCAGGGTAAAAGGTAAGGCCACCCGCCATATAACCGGCTCTGGGCTCGGTCTGGCCCTCGTCAAAGAAGTGGTCGATGCCCATCAGGGCTATATTGATGTGCAGTCAACGCCTGAGGTGGGAACCACCTTTACCCTGAGTTTCCCCCTTGCCCAACGGAACGGTACGGCGGTGTCGGAACTTCAGTTGGCTGATTGATTGTTTGTGCTTTGCTCTTTCTTTGGTATGCATCAAACTGCATTTTTGATTTCGGTTTTCATGGCAAAAACTCCATCCTTATTGGCGTAACCGTTGTTAACCGTTTCTCTAACCTGCAATGGAGGATATCATGGCAATTGGCGACGAACTCAGTAATCTCAATTTTGAAGCAATGATCGGTGGCCCTCTTAATGCGGTCATCAAGGCGCAGGCCCAGGCTGCCGTCACATCGGTTGATTTCATTAAGGCTGTCGGTTTCGACAGCGACGACACCGGCAAAATAACCGGGCCGACGATGGTCTCCTTCAAGTACAAGAAACCGGTCGAACAGAAAGCAGCAGATGGTACTATAACAATTGAAGTGAAAGACTTCGAATTGACCGTGCCGTTTCTGACGATGCTGCCTATCCCCTTTATCCGGATCGAAGAGACCACCATCGATTTCAATGCGAAAATCACTGCGGTCTCCGAATCCTCTTCGACCTCTTCCCATGGCCTCGACACCGAACTAAAGGCCAAAGCCGGCTGGGGTTGGGGGTCAGCGTCTCTCAAGGTAAACTACTCGTATAAAAAGAGTACCTCTTCGAGTTCCAAGATAGAGCGCACCTATTCAATGGCCGTACATGTCCGGGCAGTTCAGGATGAGTTGCCGGCCGGAACCGAACGACTGCTTGGTATCCTTGAAAATGCTATAAAAGAGACACCGGCCACACCATAGATTGCGGTTATCTCGAAACAATTTTTATGCCGGTTTCTTGCCGGACAGCTTTGGACATAATGTGAGGATATATGGCTGATTTGGGAGTTGTGCTCGGGGCAATTATCTCCGGGGTGGTTCATGCGCGCCGAATTGCCGATGAAGAATCGGCGGCGGTTGCTGAGCATTACAAAGACAATCCGCTCTTGTCTGGCATGAGCATTCCCCGGGTGCGTTTACCAGAGGTAACAATCGATATTCCCATGTTGATTGACGCCCATGATGATGGGGAGCCAGATCAGGTTGCCGACAGCTCGGTAATTAGGACTGCGGTCAATAAGGAACTGAAAGCCTCTCTTGAGCGGGAGGGGCTCTCGGTAACCGCAGCCGACCTGAAGAAATTTGATACGCTTCTCAACCAGCAACTGGCGAAAGCTAGTGCGCCAACGGCCTATCGTAGCCCCCGGGAGACGATTATTCGTGCCACTGAAGAAGCCTTTAGTGCCACTCTTCGCGATAAAGTAGTGAGCAAGGGCACCCTTTCTGCAGCAGGCAGGATAGCTTCTAACTTGCGTTTTTCTGCCAGTGGCTCAGCTCTCTCGAAGGTGGGGCGGGCGCCAAGGATTGATACCTCAATCGTTACGGCTGAGGTAAAGGACAAATCTTCCCAGGCAAATGTCAGCCGGCTACGCCTGACCCTGAAGGAAGAGGGGCTGGAGTGGAGTATTGGCGAAAACGACGATGGCACCGTATCGCGCAAATTAACCCCGGAATAGGCACTGCTACCCTATGCTCGCCGTTACTCGAGAAATACTTCTGACTAAATTGCTGACCCTGCCGGCCCTGATTGACAGTTACCAGCGCAATGAGGTGAACTTTGCTGCCCAGACCAGTATCTGGCTGCAGGAGCTGGAGCAGTCTCTTGCCCAACTGCGTAATCCCCTCACCTCGATGGTGGCCAATCAACGAGCACGGATCGTGTCAGCAATGGATGGATACAGCGAAGCCGCGCTGAGCCAGGGGCGCATCTCCCGCCGCAAGGCAGTCAATATCACCGCCTCTCTGGCATTGTCGGAGGTGGAAAAGGTCCTGACACTAAGGATTGGCGAGATTGACACCAAGTTCGACGGCTGGCGGGAGAAATTGGCACAGTTTGTTTCGGTGGCCTCGGCAACCGTGCCGATCCCCCTGCCGCCAACAGAACCGCACAATGTCTGGCTGAAGCAGATCTGGCTTGGCTGGAAAGACATTGCCGAGACGAAAGCGATGTACACCTACCTCAATACGGCAATGGACAATGGCGATCGTCTTTATCTGCTGGGCGAATTGCTCGAAAATCAATTGAACGGCGGCTGATGCTTCCGAGAAAAACGGCAAACTGCATTCAATGGCCAATGAAAAAATACAGATTTCTTTTGGTGATATGCTTCACGGTATCGTTCGCGAGTTCAGTGATGCGCTCGCTCTGGTCAGGCGCAGCCATCCGGCCGTCACCGTTCGTTCCGTCAAACTGAATATAGGCCAGGAGGCAGAAACAGAACTGGATCCCACAGAACCCACAGAACCCACCCGACCTGCTTCACTGCTTCTCCGGGACCGGTATCCGGCAATCGACAAGGGCTGGCTCATGGAAGTGGAATTGGGCGAGGGCCTTTCCCGTATCCGAAGTGATGGGGTTTATGAAGTGCCGGAGTTGCCAATATCCACTGCGCTTGATCTTTTTGGTGATTACCCACTGGTGGCCATTAAGGGGATTGACACCATTTGGAACCGTATCTTTACAGGCGTTGATATCACGCGAATCTGTCATCTCGCTCGACTGGATGACGGGCTACTGCATGAGCTTATCACGTCACACCACAGCCTTTTGCCCCGCGAATTCAGACGAAAAGCGCAACTGCTTGAAATTTCAATTCCCCCTCTTTCCTATCCGCCTGACCTGCAGAATCAATCGCTTTATCATCTGCTGTTGATGACTGCTGAGGCATTGCACCAGACAATTGGCAGGGAAAAAATCTCTCAATCTGAAGTTTTCAAATTCCTTGAATTTTTGGAAATTCTCAATGTGGTCATCGACAGTGAACAATTGCGCCAGATCAAGCTTTCTCAGTTGGCGAATGTGTGATTGACGCGAGTCCGTTCACTGGCCGAGAACGTTCAATGTATTGTTTTACCCCTATAAATAGAGTATTTTAAAGTGAGTTTTGACCGTTAGCAGCTTCACAAAATAATTTATATCAGCAGTACAAAGGGGAATTTACATGGCACTTCTCGTTGAGAACACAACAATCGGCTTTATCGGTATCGGGGTTATGGGTAAAAGCATGGCGCGCCATCTTCTGCAGGGTGGTTATAAAATGCACATATACACCCGCACGAGGGCGAAGGCCGCTGACCTGATAGGCGAAGGTGCACACTGGGAAGATTCTGTTGCTTCTCTTGCCGCCAAATGTAATGTGATCTTCACCATTGTTGGTTTCCCGGTTGATGTAGAAGAAGTCTATTTTGGTGAGCAGGGAATTTTAGCCAACATTCAGCCCGGCAGCTATGTGGTGGACATGACCACCTCGCGACCGGATCTGGCTGAGAGGATAGCCAAGGAGGCCGCCATAAAGGCAATACATGCCCTTGATGCTCCTGTTTCCGGAGGTGATATTGGTGCCCGTGAGGCACGGCTTTCCATTATGGTCGGCGGTGAGAAAACCGCCTTTGAAGCGGTGTTACCCCTGTTTGAGCTGATGGGTAAAAATATCGTTTATCAGGGAAAACCCGGCGCCGGTCAACATACCAAGATGTGCAACCAGATAGTTATCGCTGCCGGTATGATGGGCGTCTGTGAAGCACTTGCCTACGCCAAAAAATCCAGTCTTGATCCAGATACCGTACTAAAAAGTATTGAGAGCGGAGCGGCGGCGAGCTGGGGGCTGACGAATCTTGCTCCGAGGATTATCAAAGGGGATTTCGCTCCTGGTTTTTACGTGAAGCATTTTATAAAAGACATGACCATTGCCATTGAATCGGCTGAAGCCATGGCTGTTGATCTGCCCGGTCTGAAACTGGCAAAACAACTTTATGAGAAGCTGGCCGCAGAAGGTGGTGGGGACGATGGTACTCAGGCATTATTCAAACTCTATAGCTGAGAGCTTGATAGTCGCCGAGTTATAAATGGTCACTCTCTGAGCAGGCTGCAAAACACTCGATTGCGACCACCTTGTTTCGCTTGATATAAGTTTTTATCAGCTGTTTCTAAAAAGGTTTGCGGTAGAGTCTTGTCATCGGGATATATCATTGCAAGGCCCATACTGATAGTCACCACATCTGCAACCTTTGAAAAGAGGTGAGGGATATTAAGATCAACAATCGCCTGCAGGGATCGGCCAGCCACGATCTCTGCCGCTGAAGCATCTGTTTCCGGCAGCAGCATAACAAATTCCTCTCCTCCATAACGGGCAATAAGATCTGCCGGACGCCTGAGAACACTGTGCAAGGCTTTGGCGATTTTCTGAAGAGCGATGTCGCCCATTGCGTGGCCGTAATGGTCATTATATTGTTTGAAAAAATCCACATCGACCATCGCCAGTGAAAATGGAGTTTTGTTTCGCGCAGCTCGCGCCCATTCTTTCTGGAAGACCTCATCGAAACGACGCCGATTGGATATTTCCGTGAGGCCATCCAGATGCGCTAATTGATCCAGAAGCTTGTACTGATGGACTATGCGCAGGTGATTTCGGACGCGCATTTTGACAAGAGGTGGAGAGAAGGGTTTGGTAATATAGTCCACCGCTCCAAGTTTGAAGCCAAGCTCCTCATCCTCAATGGATTTGAGGGCGGTCACAAAAATAACCGGAATGTTTTTGGTCTTGTCGTTATCTTTCAGGTGTTTGATTACCTCATATCCTCCCATCTGTGGCATTATCACGTCGAGTAATATGAGATCTGGCGGAAAGTCACCAAAAGCATGTCGCAGCGCCTGTTCACCACTTTTGGTGAGAACTGGTGCATACTCATCTTTTAGCAGATCAGCCAGCACCTTCAAATTTATCTTTTCATCATCTACGATCAGAACACGTGGTTTTGTTTCCTGGTGCATAATCAACCCTCACGTTGCTGCTGTATTCTCATCAGCAAGCTCTCTGTCATATTTGCGGCAGGTTCGTATTCTATATCATCTATTAAATTCTTGATGCTTTGCAATAGTTCACCAAATCCAGCCCCTGCAAGTTGTTCTTCTATCTTGGCAAATTGCTCTTCTGCTGCGACTTCCCCTTTTTTCAATTGTCCGATGAGTATTCTTATGGGTTCTTCAATTGTTTTATCCGGGGTACGTTTTGCCGGGCTTTGATTTGTCTGAACAGGTTCTACTTCCTGCAAGGCAGGAAGTAAAGAGAGGGAGGAAAGAATTTCTTCAAGTGTGTTGATAAAGGCAACGAGATAGCTCGCCGCATCTTCCTGACGATCATTTCTCAGGGAATCTTCCAGTTTTTGTGCAGACATCATGAGTTCAGACGAACCGATATAGCTTGCAACACCCTTTATAGTATGTGCAATTTCCTGTATTTGCTGCCATTGACTTGTCAGTGGCAGTTCCCGTAAAATGGCTGGAAAGGAGCTATATCGTTGTTTGAAATCATAGAGTATCTTCAAAAAAAGTGTCTCATCCTGATCCAAAGCTTTTAGAGCTTCTACCTGGTTAATGCCGGGCAGCAAAGGCAGTGAATGCGTACCTCCTGTTGAAATACTGTCAGGTTGATCAGGGATAGTTGAAAATGTCCCTGGCTGCTTTTCTGGTATCCAGTTCTTTAATGTTTGATAAAGTACAGCCTGATCGATAGGTTTGGTGATATGTTCATTCATCCCTGCGTCCAGACTCTTACCTTTAGCTCCAGCCATGGCGTGAGCTGTCATGGCAATAATAGGTAAATCTTTCAGTTCACCATTCTGCCGAATCCGTCTGGTTGCTTCCAGCCCATCCATTACCGGCATCTGGATGTCCATCAATACAAGGTCATAGGTTCCATGCTGCAAGGCATCAAGACACTCCTTACCATTGGAGGCCACTGTCACAATCATTCCAATCTCTTCGAGGAATGCGGTTGCCACTTCCTGATTGATACTATTATCGTCCACGAGAAGGATATGGGCTCCTCGAATCTTTTTAAGATCTGCCGTTTGTTCCTTCTTTTTAACAGTCAAAGGTCCCGAGAGAGTCTCAATACCTAGCGTATCCAACAATGTGTTGTACATAACCGAGGCATACACTGGCTTTAACAGGAAGGCGTTTAAACCGACTTTTTCAGCTTGCTGGTAAGCCTCTTCGCGCCCATTAGCCGTTACCATTAACATTGCTGGAACTTTGGCGAGCGCGGCGTTGGCTTTAATTCTCTTTGCTGTTTCGATACCATCAATTCCGGGCATTATCCAGTCGAGCAAAACTACATCATAGGGGATTCCCTGTTGCATGGCTTGCTCAAGCAGAGCGATAGCGGTGTTTCCATCAGGCGCTGTGTCCACTTCTATTTCAAATGATGTCAACACCGAGGAGAGGACGTTTCGGGCCACTTCATTATCATCGACAACAAGGGCTCGAAGCCCATGTAAATGTTTTGAATTATTTGATGTTCGTTCCTGGGTATCTTTTGAAGGGCGAAATTTTGCTGTGAAAATGAATTCCGTGCCTTTTCCCACCTCACTTTCAGCCCATATCTCACCGTTCATCAGCTCTGTCAACTGTTTGCAAATGGCCAGTCCAAGACCTGTGCCACCGTATTTACGGGTAATGGAGTCGTCCGCCTGGCTGAAGGCTGCAAAAAGGTTTTCAATCTGCTCCTGTCTCAGGCCAATGCCGCTGTCATGCACCGAGAAGCGAAGTGTAAGCTCATCCTCAAGCTGCCTTTCCAGGATCACTGAAATAACAATTTCGCCCTGCTCTGTGAATTTTACTGCATTGCCGGTCAGATTCATCAGGACCTGTCCCAGCCGCAGAGGGTCTCCGACAAGGTTGAGGGAAACCTTGGGATCTATCTGAAAGACAAACTCCAATCCTTTTTTCTCAGCCTGTATACCAAGAACATTGGCAATATTACTCAGAATATCTTCCAGATTAAAGGGGACTTCTTCCAGTTGCAGTTTGCCCGCGTCGATCTTGGAAAAATCGAGGATGTCGTTAATGAGTCGCAGCAGGGTATTGGCAGAGCCAAGGATTTTTTCCGTATAATTAAGTTGTCTTGGTTCAAGTGGTGTTTTTTGCAGTAAAGAGGTCATGCCGAGAATACCATTCATCGGCGTACGGATTTCATGACTCATCCGGGCCAGAAAATCACCTTTTGAGGCGTTGGCAGATTCCGCCAATTCTTTGGCTTGGATCAACTCACGCTTCATCTGCTTTTGAAGGGTCATATCCATGGCAGTGAAGAGATAGCCAGCAACGCGGCCATCGGGATTGTAGAGACTGGTAATAGACAGACTTACCGGCAGGTGTGTTCCATCCTTGCATACGTAAAACCATTCCTGAGCGCGACTGTGCTTTTGTTTGACAAATTGGTCAAAAACCTTCATGTCGCGAAGGCCGAATCCTGATGTACCAATTGCCTCACCGACCTTTTCACCATAATGGTGGAGATCGCTGGCCAGGTGGAGGGATAGAATACTACGCTGGTCTATCATTTCTGCAGGCGTATAGCCCAGCAGTGTCGAAGCTCCCTTGCTAAAGAGTTGAATTGTTCCATCAAGGTCAGTGGCGATGATTGACAGCTGGGTTGCACCATCCAGAACCGCCTGTCGTTCAGAGTCTGCGCTTTGGAATCGATGCAGCATACGTTCGGTTTGTTCAAACTGCTTCACCACGAATTCAGCTGTTATCTCAGCTGCCTCTCTGGCAACTTTGATCTCGCCGCGCAGCATGTCGATTTCCATCTGCATCTCTGCTTTGGTTTTTTCCATCATCCGACGTCCTTCAAACCGCGTGCTGCGAGGGTGAGACTCAGTTTGGCAGCCCGTTCAATCGTTTCTGCAGTACACTCACCCTCAAGTCCGACAAGGACAACCTCCTCTGGCAGATCGCCCTCACACACCTTGGGAAGCACTGCAAGCAAATAGGCCAAACCTGCTTCGTGATCAAAATGGGGTTCAACAAGATTGCTGATTATTTCCTGATGGTCTAAAAGCACAATTTCACCAGGCTGAGCAAATCCGCGCACCGCATCGACAAAAACCACCCGGCCACCCTGTTCTAACCAGGGCAGGAGATTAAGGCCTGCCAATCCTCCTTCCACCAGCTCTATTGTGGCAGGTAGTGGCCGCATTGCCTCTAAGCTGGCCAGCACCGCAAGGCCAGCCGTATCTTCTGCGACAAAACGATTGCCAATACAGATGATGACACCTTTCACCGATTAAAGCCTAGGGATAAAAACCCTTTCTTTTTACCCTTGTAAAGAGTGTGTACCGCGCAGACCAGGCATGGATCAAAGGACCGGACAACATGTCCTGCCTCCACCGGATTGTTAATATCTTTGATCGGGGTGCCGATCAGGGCTTCTTCCCAGGCTCCACGAAAACCATTTTCATCGCGGGGACTGCCGTTCCACGATGTTGGTGTAATTATTTGATAATGATCAATTTTCCCATCCTGGACCCTAACCCAATGGCCCAAGGCTCCCCGGGCTGCCTGGATCATACCGGCGCCTTCGCCGTCGGGAATGCTCTTTACGGTGTGATAAAAACTGTCCTCCCGCCTCTCCATGAGTTCTGATATCAATGTTGCCATAGGATTCAGAAGGTGGGCGGGACGTACGAGGCGGGCCAGCTCGCGGGCCATGACATTAGGACCATCTTTTTCTATCATATCTTTAAACAATGGGTTGCCATCAATGATCATTTCAGCCAGTGGCCCCGTTTCAACGACCTCTCCTTCGTACCGAGGGGCTTTGATCCATGAATAAGACTTACCGCTTTGGCCTGAGGCATAGGGCGTTGTCACGCCGGCAAGTGGGTGAACTGGAGCGGCGCCCTGCTCATACCAGGAATGAGAGATATCTTCGGTAATCTCCTCAGCCTCAAAGGGGAAGACCCTGGTTCCGACAGCATAGCCGGCGCCTGTTAACCTCCCTCCGATTGCAGCCAGGGAAGTCTCTTTGGGCAGGGTAAAATTGCCATAGGAGAGAAAACGACCGGATCCTTTGCCGAGCGTATCAAGTCCTGCCAGGCGGGCGAAGCGGATAAAAAAACCGACCTCACCTTCCCGATGTAAAGGACTTTCATCAAGCCAGGTGTTGAGGTCGTCAATACTTCGTATCTCCAGCCACCGTTCTATGGAACAGCCTAAAATGCATCGTTCATACCAGGAACAAAATCGTTCATAAATAATTCTGCACTGGAGGATTTTGGAAATTTCCGGAATTGATGTAACTCCGCCGGGGACCATAAAGGATGTATGGGGCCACTGTCCGCCAATTATGGCCACGATCTGCAAAAGGCGCTTACTTTCCCGAATAACTTCGATTGCCGCACTGCCCTGAAGAGGGTTGTAACGTTTTTGCGATTCCGGCCCCAATTGATGGTCCTGATAGGCCTCCTGGTTCGCGAAGTCGACCATAAACATTAACAATGCCTGGCGGACATCGCTCTGTATTGTTTCGACCATCAGAGCCAGATTGCGGAGACGGAGTGCATTGTCTGGAGGGGTAACGCAGGCGATTATATCCAAAGCTTCAACCGCTGCTGTCAGGTGGGTGAGACTGCAAATACCACAGACACGCGGGGTCACCACGAGGCCATCCAGAGCACCTCGTCCGCGCATCATGTTTTCGAATCCGCGAAACATGGTACCGGAGCTCCATGCCTCGGCGATAACCCCATCTTCAATTTCAACCCGGATTTCAAGATCTCCCTCCGCTCTATTCAGAGGGATGTTTATTCCTTTTAATGTCTTTATCATGCTGGTTCAGTTCTCTTCTAAGAGATTAAGCCCGTTCATCTGAATTAGACTTTTGATTTGCGGTTTTTCAGATGCTCAGGTGCCGCAGCCGCAGCCATGCCTTTGTAAACCATATAATGAGCGCGGTTGACCCCCATGGGGAGAGAAAGCGGTATGCCTTCGATATTAGGAGTTTGAAAGAAAGCGGTGGCCCTTGGAAAATCGGGATCTGTGCAGCCAAAACATGGCACTCCCACCCTTGGTTTTGAAGAATGCTGATTCCAGAGCAGTTTATTGCATGGTCCTGGTACCAGTGGGCCTGCACAGCCCATATGAAAGAAGAGGCAGCCCATCTCGCCAAAGTCAGATTCCTCCACTCGGTATTCGTGGTATTCATTTCGGGTGCAACCCTGGTGAACCGTAGTGCCGTACCATTCGATAGGACGCTGATATTTATCGAGGTCAAGAATCACACCATTGGCAACGGAAATTATAGCGCCGGAAATAACATCATGATGGCAGGGACAGCCAGCGAGATTAATCACCGGCTGGCCGGATTTTGAGATAAAATCTTCCCCTAGAAAACCACCCCGATCCTTTTTGATGAACTGCAGGCCTGTTGCCTCAATGGCGTCATCGGAGCCAAAGCCGCCAAAGGAAGCACAGGTTCCGACCGCTATTACAATTTGGGCCTGGGTTGCGAGGCTGTAGATGAGTTCTTTATGGGGCCGGCCATCTTTGGTATGGAACATTCCTGTGCCTGCCGGGCCACATATGACAGCACCTTCGACGAGAAGTATGTCGAGATCCTGCTCACCGCTAAGGATTTTCTGCAAGAGCTGTTTGTGATTATCAGGTGAAGAGTTGGAAAGCGAAGGGTGCCAGAGCAGTTGAATGTCCAGGGTACGGAAGAGTTCAACGACATTTGGATACTCACTACTCAAAAAGGAAAAGGTATCACCTCCGCATCCACCACCCTGTAACCAATAGGCTGTCTTCACAATATATCCCTCCTTAAAATCTTGTAACTGCTTAAGGATTAGTATCGGGGATACAGCTTATTATGTCAACGTCAGGATGTCTTTTGTAAGATTTAAAAAAGCACTGCCCAAAAAAGATCACTCTTGCCTTTTTCACTGGAATCATTTAATGATTCCGTCGATCACTGATGTCCTGAGTTTCACATTCTTTCCCGAAAATCTTCGGGGTTTTCTCATATTTTTAAATAACGGCGTTATGCTTATGCTGCAGGAATTAGACCTCCAGGTTATGGAGGTGTACCGCGTATTAGATACAGCGGTTGCCGGATTTTCTTCTCGAACAGGACTTTCCTGTCCAGAGGGTTGTGGTCATTGCTGTTCATCCGAGAAGGTCGAGGCGACGGTGTTGGAGTGTATTCCCCTTGCCTTTGAGCTCTTTCGAACCTTTCAGGCCGAACTGATTTTGAAACGGCTTGAGAAGAATGGAAATGAAAAGCGCTGTATCCTCTATCGTTCCGATTATACCGAGGCGGGGCTCTGGGGATGCACCCAGTATAAACACCGGTCAGTGGTTTGCCGCCTCTTTGGTTTTTCCGGCAACCGGGATCGTGACGGGGTTCCGCAGCTGGCCATGTGCCGGGTGATGAAAGAAAATACCAGTCTCCCGGTCGGTTCTATAGCGCTTGATGATCCCGAAACCCCGATGCCGATTTTTGTCGATGCCGGATTGCGTATAACGACCCTGCATCCTGGCTTGGGGACGGAGCGTATGCCGATAAACCTTGCCCTGCGAGAAGCGCTGTTGAAGGTTGGTATGATGCTTGACTTGACCGCCCCGGTTAGTCCTGCAAAACCGGATGACCCTGAAATCCCACCGAATGAACCTCTGCTTCCTCGCCCCACAATGGGCCGACGGGCTGCCTGACTGCTTGTTGGCTGCCCATTGCTTCGACCTTATACCATTGAAAACAGCTGTTTCAAAATCCCGTAATATGGTATAACCGCAAGTCTTTGATAGCTTGTGGTGGTTGTGATAAGAGAATATTTGGTCACGCCTCTTCCCCAGAGCACCTAAATTTATAACCTGGAACGGACATGCTCGGAACTATAGTTAATGCACTGGCAATTATTGCTGGCAGTTTGTTGGGACTGCTCTTTAGCAAGGGAATCGCTGATAATTACAAAGAGATTATTCTCAATGGTGTCGGTCTTTCGGTGCTGCTGATTGGTGTTAAAAGTGCCCTTGTCTCGAGTGATTTGATGGTCGTTATTTTCTCGGTGATTTTGGGTGCTGTCCTCGGCGAGGCCTGGAAAATCGAGAGTCGCCTTGAGAACTTTGGTGCCTTTCTTGAAAGGAAAGTTGCCGCCAAGTCAAGCGATTCCAGCTCGTTTGCCCGGGGATTTGTGACAGCCAGTCTGGTTTTCTGTGTCGGTTCAATGGCCATCGTCGGCTCTCTTGAAAGTGGTTTAACCGGAAATCACCAGACCTTGTTTGCCAAGTCGGTGCTGGATGGGGTGACCTCCGTTATCTTTGCTTCGACCATGGGGCTTGGCGTGATGTTTTCAGCCGTTGCGGTGTTTTGTTACCAGGGGCTCATCACCCTCACGGCCGTCTTCATGAAAAACTTTCTTGTTCCTGAAACAATCGATCAAATGACCTCCGTTGGTGGTTTGCTTATTATGGCGATCGGTTTTAATATGCTGAAGATAACCACAATTCGTGTAGGGAACTTGATCCCCGCAATTTTTCTTCCCTTGGTTTACTTTGCTCTGAGGCAGTGGTTTTTCTAAGTTACTAAATACCTGTCCCGAAGATGATTATTATAGGCTATAATCAAAAGGTGGTATAATAATATAAGGAAAGTAAAGCCTGTGTCCGTTCTGTTAATAGGAATCTCCTATGAGAACACGTAGATGAAAAAATCAAAATCCAAAATGATTGATCAACACATAGACTCGTTTCCAGTTCTGCCGGAAACTGTGACGAGGCTCATGAAAGTTACCAGTGACCCGGAATGTTCTGTGCAGGATGTTGTAGAGACCATTCAATCTGATCAGTCCTTGTGCATAACAGTTCTTAAAATTGCCAATTCTGCCCTGTTCGGACGTCCCAAAAAGGTTGATTCCATAAAGATGGCTGTGGTGACTCTGGGCTTCAACGAAGTGCAGAGAATTGCCATGTCCAAAGCACTGATTAATTCGTTTGGCAAGTTAGCCAAAGAACATAAAAAATATATTGATAAGTTTTGGGAGCATTCGTTCGTTTGTGGTATGGCCGCCTGGACCATTGCCCGGGATCTGCATATCACCACTGACGTTGCCTTTATGGGGGGACTTATTCACGACATAGGCAAATTGATTATGCTGGAAACATTTGCCGATGATTATGCACCTGCGCGTTGGATGACCACGCACAGCAATGAGGAGAGCCTCTACCAAGAGCTGCAGATGTTTTCCTTCACCCATGATATATTAGGTGGACAGTTGCTGAAGAAATGGTTTTTCCCGGAGAATTTAATCACCGCAGTTGCATTTCATCATCGTCCAGGCGTGGCTGCTCACGAGAGAAGTTTTGCCCATGTTATCCAACTTGCCGATCTCCTGTCTTTTTATTGCTGCAATCAGAACCTGCTTGGAGATGGTGATATCTTGACAGTAACTCAGGATTCTCTTCCTGAGGTACTCTCTCATTGGCAGGGTTTTGGTGTGCCTCCGACAAATGCGGTGATATCTGGGTGGTTTGACTGGTTGTTAAGCAATCATGAACAGTTCCGTAACCTGAAAGATTCTTTTTCTGCCTGAGGTTGAAGAGCATTAGAAAACAAAAACGAAAAAAGGCCGGGCGCGGAATCTTGCGATTTTTGTGGAAAATTGCCGCAGGATTTGTCGGGTTGTCGCTCTTTTTCGTCGTGTTATTCCGATTTGTGCCGGTTTATATTACGCCACTCATGGTCATTCGTTCGATAGAACAGTTGGCTGAAGGGAAGAAAATTCAACTGCAGCATAACTGGGTCTCGTTCGCGGCAATTTCTAAAAATTTGCCCCTGGCGGTCATTTGCAGTGAAGACCAAAATTTTCTGAATCATTTTGGGCTTGATTTTAAGGCCATTGAGCGTTCAGTTGAAGCTTCAAAAAATGGAACAAAACGTTTGCGCGGGGCAAGCACGATCTCTCAGCAAACCGCTAAAAATGTGTTTCTATGGCCTCAAAGAAGCTGGATTCGCAAAGGACTTGAGGTTTATTTTACTGTTCTCATCGAGATTGTCTGGAGCAAAGAACGCATTCTTGAGGTGTATCTTAATAGCATCGAAATGGGTGACGGTATTTATGGCGCAGAAGCAGCTTCGCGCTTTTATTTCAAAAGAAGTGCCAAAAATATCTCAAGAAATCAGGCGGCGGCTATTGCTGCTGTTTTACCTAATCCACGTGAGTATAGTGTGAATTCCCCGAGTCCATATGTCAAAAGCCGGATTCGTTGGATTTTAGGGCAGATGAACCAATGGGGAACACTCGAGTTTTAAGGGTATTTCACAAGAGTGATGGCGTCGTAAAAAATCTTACGCCTCGCATATGAAGTTTTTTACTTAACCAGCTTGTAATCCGACTTTTTACGTGTCCATCAAGAGTAAAAAAAAAACGAAAGTGGAGATGACGATGAAATTCAAACTGTTGGGTCTTTTAATTGTAGTTGCGGTTGCCATACAGTTCGTCCCCTATGGCAAGGATCATGTAAATCCGCCTGTGGTGGCCGAGCCACAATGGGATAAACCCCAAACAAAAGAGTTATTTTACCGTGTTTGTGGCAATTGTCACAGCAACACAACCACCTGGCCATGGTACAGCTCCATTGCTCCGGTTTCCTGGCTTGTTCAGCGCGACGTGGATGAGGGGCGTGAACATTTCAATGTCTCAATGTGGGGAGCCCAAAAGGTAAACAAAGGCCGTGATGCTGCAGATGAATTAAGAGAAGGGGATATGCCACCCTGGTTCTACGTGATTGGTCATCCGGAAGCGAAATTGTCAGATGATGTAAAAGGGCAGTTTGTTCAGGGGCTGACTGCTACCTTTGGGGCGGATAATTGACCAGGCAGTGAGAAGATAGCTGCTCTCAAAAACAAAAACGGGCAACAAAAGGGTATCGCGCTCAATGAGCTTTACCCTTTTAATTTGTTTAGAGCGATACGGTGCACAGGAGACTATTGCGCAATCTCATTTATCGCCGCCTTTATTTCCTCATATCGGGGGCATTGTTTGGTCTTAATTCTAAATATATCGCCATATTCGTGCCAGTGACTGGCAACTATATCAAAGATCGTGCTGAAATCTTTATTAATATGATCAAAATTCAGCATCATCTTTTCCAGTTTGCCAAGCCATCGTTCTGATACCGTTGCGCCGTTACACAGTAGAGCAATCTGGTGGGAAAGATACAGCAATTTGGCAATTCTTCTGGTGGTCAACTCGTCAATAGCATCCGCCTTCAAATCTTCATGGCTTCCTGCCGCCATGGCATAAGGTGCTGGCAGTCCCCAATCCAAAAAAAGTTCTGTCGTTAACTCAGCACTATCAATACCTAAAAGGGTCCTTTCTAAACTTATTCTCACTTCCCGGGTGGGTTGATCGCGGATGATATCTCCGTATTCTCGGGGGAAAAGACTTGCAAAGGCAAGTTCCCCAATGTGAGAAAGCAAGCCACAAAGAAACATTTCGTCTGGATCACATTTATTGTTAAACAAGGCGATGGTTTTTGCCGCTATCGCCTGGGCAAGTGATGTGGACCAAAAACTCTCATAGTTAAATTCTTCGCAATTTCCGCTCTTGTTGGCAGAAAAAAGCGAAAAGCTGAGGGCCAGATTGACAACTTTCCTCATGCCAAGCTTGACCGTGGCATTTTGAATGGTAGTGACTTTGTTTCCCGTATAGAGGAAAGCGGAGTTGGCGTATCTTAAAACCTCTGAAGAGAGTGCCGGATCAACTTCTATTACCTGGGCAATCTCGCGCAGCGAAGAAGTATCACTTCGACATAATTGCACAATTTTAAGAGCGACTCCCGATGGAGTCGGCAAGGCAGGATTGGCTTTGAGTTTGTTGAATACATCCTTTTTGGTTGTCATCTGAACTCTTTTGCCACCTGGAATTCGTTCAATAAGTACCGAGAAATCAACACGTTTGAGTGCATAATATAGTATTGATGATGGAAAAACAAGTTTGTTATTAAGGCGTAAAAGAGCCTCCTGATATATGTCCGGATCTGAGATATATGGCCCTCAATCGGGTAGATAAAGTTTTGTGTCGGCCCGAAGGCGAGAACCTATTTACGAAATCTAATTCCTAAGCAGCTTCAAAAAAAAGTGTGTTTTAAAAAATATGTGATTATGCAATAGAAAGGTAATAGATTGCGTTTTCTGATGAACATTACAAGGCTTGATCGCCTTTGCATTTTCCCGGAGCTGGCATTCTAAAATATATCTTATGATATTGAAATATTAGGAGGGTAATGAGATGATACGATATGGATTTCTCGGACTTGGAATCATGGGTAAGGCCATGGCGGCCAACCTGATTGGTGCTGGATTGGATGTAACTGTCTGGAACCGTACAAAAGAAAAATGCATGCCTCTGGTTGAGCAGGGCGCGACTCTTGGCAACAGTCCCGCAGAAGTCACAGCCCAATGTGACATTACCTTTGGCATGGTTTCAGACCCTGTTGCCGCTGCCGCCCTCTTTTTTGATAAAGGAGGAGTGCTGGAGGGTATTGCGCCGGGCAAGGCCTATATTGATGTTTCAACCGTTGACCCGGTAACGTCTAAAAGCATAGCTGAAGCGGTGAAGATTGCAGGAGGACGTTTTCTTGAAGCACCGGTTTCCGGTAGCAAAAAACCCGCCGAAGACGGCACTCTGGTTTTTCTTTGTAGTGGTGATGAATCGTTATACAATGAAGCGGCACCTGCTTTGCAACTCATGGGCAAAAAGTCATTTTATTTTAAGGAAGTTGGCCAGGGTGCGCAGATGAAACTCGTCATCAATATGATAATGGGTACGATGATGACCGCCTTTGGTGAAGGACTTGCCCTCGGCGATAAAGCTGGTCTGGATATGGCGGACATTCTTGATGTTTTGACGCAAGGGGCCATCGATAACGCCATGTTTCGCCTGAAAGGCCCACTCATGGCGAAAGACAATTTTGCCACAGCATTCCCACTCAAGCATATGCAAAAAGATATGCGGCTTGCCCTGCAAATGGGGGATGAATATGGTCAGCCGCTCTTTGCTGCGGCTGCGGCCAATAATCTCTATCTCAGGACCAGGGCAGCTGATGGCGCGGATGAAGACTTTTCGGCTGTTTTGAAGGCCATCATCAGTTAGCATTGCTGCTCATCGGTTTGCCTTCTGTTTGCCGGGCTTAGTGACTTAGCGGCTTGCTGGGCTGATTTTTTTCTTGATATCTATGATCGGTGTGCCATCGAAAATATCCAGTCCAGAAACCTTCAGGCGATTGCCGGCGATTTCCAGAACTTTCAGTTCGGAAATCGCCAGAGGATTTGGTCTTGTCGGGCTGCGGGTGGCAAAAACACCACGAAGTCCCCTGGATTTGTCTCCGCGTGGATAGACCTTGAGGGTATCCCGGCTTGCTTTGTGCAGCCAGAAAAGTACAACGATGGTCTGGCCGGCAACAATGCCGTCAAGTCCGTCCTGATATTCAGGGTAGATTTCCAGGGTACCAGTTCTTTCCGACTCATCGAAATTTTTGGGCGCGTCTTCACGGCTGGTAATATCACCATGGAGTACTCCTATAATTTGTAATTTGGGTTGTTCTTCCATTTGATTCCTCTGGTGCTTGTCTACAAAATTGATGGGTTGTTGCATTCGAAACAAAACAGAGAGTACTGGTAAGACACTCTAGAGTGTAGTCTGTCTTTGAGAAAAAGATTGTAGCCTTTTTTATGTTTTTTTGGTCATCTATTTGCAATATTACAGTGTAATCTCTCTATTGTAAGGATCAACATGACAATATATAAATCGAAATCCGGGCAAACAGCCTTGAAATTGAATGATGAAATCACATCTATTTTTGCTTCATGTTTCCGCTTAGACTCAGATCTCTGGCACCTTGTCGGCGATACTGAGCCTTTTGACCCTTCAACCGCACCCGATATACTGGAAGGAATGTTTCTTGAAATGGTAGAGGAATTGGATAAGCAGGAATTTGATTTATCAAAAAGTATGTCTGAGGTACGTGAGGATGATTTTCGGTGATTTCGGTAGGTAGGACAATAATGTGATACGGATTTTTGAAAAGATCTCTTCCGTTTTTAACGGAGGCATCTGGTCTCGCAAGATTTCTTTTGTCCTGCTATTCTTTTTTATTAGCGTGACCCAGCTCCGGGCAACGATTTATCCAATGCCGCCTGCAGGTGTTGACCTTATCGGCGATATTGGCAGTGTTGAGGCCCGCTATCAAGAGACCTTGCTCGATATCGCCCGTCGCCACGATCTGGGGCAGGACGAGATTCTGTATGCTAATCCAAATGTTGACCGCTGGATACCTGGAGAGAACATCGAAGTTGTTCTGCCGACCCAATTTATTTTTCCCCGTGCCGAACGTAAAGGTGTTGTGCTTAATTTACCGGAGATGAGACTCTATTATTTTTATAAGGACGGCGCAGAGGGAAAGCCAATGGTCGCAACCTATCCGGTGAGTGTCGGCCGGATGGACTGGAATACGCCTTTAGGGACGGCCAGGATTGAACGAAAGGACCGCAATCCTTCCTGGTATCCACCCGAATCTCTTAAATTAGAGGCAATCGAAGCAGGAACTCCATTGCCCGACGTTGTTCCGCCAGGTCCTGATAATCCTCTTGGCAATTATGCCCTGCGCTTAAGCATTCCAGGTTACCTGATTCACAGTACCAACAAGCCCTACGGCGTTGGCATGCGGGTGACCCATGGCTGTGTGCGGATGTATCCCGAGGATATCGAAGGACTTTTCCCAATGATCCCGGTAGATACGCCTGTTCATATTGTGAACCAGCCGATCAAGCTCGGCTGGCAGGATAAAACCCTTTTCATGGAGGTTCATCCTATGATGGATGAAGACCTGGAAAAAAATCAGAATCTGAATTGCATCGCCTATGAAATGATTTTCGACGAAATTGAAAATGAGGATGCCATACTGGATATAAAAACCATCAAACAGGCGTTGCAGGAAAAGAGCGGAATGCCGGTTCCCATCACCAAATTTGTCTCGGATGGATTTGAGTTCTGAACAGGTTGTGCTGGGAGATTTCGAAGGGAGAGTGGCCCGAGCCCCGTCGGGGAACGGCGGGGCTCTACAAATAAAGCGGGATGTTATTTGTACATTGCTTTTTTAAACATACGGTCAATTTTGCTTTCTGTTGTCGCTGATTGTGCTTTGGCGTCCTCGGCAATAGTTTTGGCATCTTGAGCTATTGCTTTCGCTTCGTTAGCCGTGTTCAAGGCCGCATCAGCCGTTGCATTCGCCTGCTGGACCTGGGCTTTCACTGCATCCAGATCGCTGGTTGAGGCGCATCCTGTCAGGCCAATAGCGATGAACAGAGCTAGCATTGTAACCGTGCTTTTCATGGGAAAACCTCCTTGTTCGGGTTAATTGATGGGTTGCGATTTTGAGCAACCTTCAGCCTACTCCTAACAATACTGACTATAATAAGACCGGTGGGGAAAACGAGCTATTATTTTTTCATTTGAGAATAAAAAAGTGTGGTCAGTGTATTTCAACCGGGGTTCCGACCCTAACCCAGACCGTTAAACGGTCAATCTGGTCATTGGTCAGGGCAACGCAGCCATTGGTCCAGTTGTAGAGTTCATGCATGTTGATGTCGCCCTTGCCGATGCCATGTATTCCTAAGTTGCCGCCAAGCTCAGTATCCTGGGGTGGAAGATGTCCTGATGCAAACGCCTGACGGATTTTGTTCCAACTCTTTTTGTCCAGATGACCCTCTCGAAAGGCACGTTCCGCGTATTCTTTGCTTGGGTAGCGAAAACCAAAAAACCGATGAAAGGAAGTGTCATCGGTTATCCAGGCAATGTCGAAATGGCCCAGCGGGGTTTTATTGTCTCCTCTCTGTTTGTCGGTAGCCGTACCATAGCGACCAATGGCGATATTAGAGAAGGTAAGTATTTCCTGGTTGCCTTGCATAACCTTTAATGTGAGCGCTTTGGTGTCTATGAGAATCCGGGCGGTATCCTGACCATGACATGCCAGAGAGGTTAGCAGGATCCATAGAATTGCACCAGAGACGCTGGTAAGCAGGTGAGACAGTATTCGTCGGTTTCTGTGCATGGAGAGAATTGGATCTGAAATTTTGGAAAACATCTATAATATCAAGAAGGAAGGACGATAATAGATATTACCAAACAACATCAGGAGCAACAAGCTGCAAATCGGCTACAGAGTAGAATCTCGTCGTTTTTGGGTGAGAAATATTTTATTGAATCAAATCAGCTGGTTGGATTGTATTTTCTTGCTATTTCCTGTCTTGCTGGACACATGCAGATTGGATTTTTTACGGAAGTCGAAAATTTATAATAGCAAAAATCATATACGCCCCTACAGACAATACTTTTAACGCCTTTTATAACCTCACTGTATTTGGGGATTTCGTCCGATAAGCATCTAAAATTATACGGACAATGCTTTGTCTCTTCAAGTATCTTGCTGTCTATTTCAAGTATGATTTTCATATTCCGATACAGCCGTTGAGTGTCTTTTGCCAGCTTATGTCCCGTTTGCCGGGGTTCGTTTCTTTAGGAAGACTCCGGCTTACCCATGCCCATGCCTAAAGCGATAGGCATGGGCAAACCGGTTTTTTTATTTGGTCGCCAGAGCTGGTTTATTATCCATTCTGAAGATCCGGACCATTGCACTCAACTCCTCAGCTAATGTGGACAAGCTGTTGGCATTCCCGTGCAGCGAGACGCTGCTGGTGGACATTTCGTGTGAGGATTTGCTGACTTCGACAATGTCTTTCGATATCAGATTGGCGACCGTGGTGCTTTCGGCAACGTTATTGTTGACTTCTTCTATACCCTGAGCGGCCTGGTTGACATTGTTGGCAATCTCACTGGTAGCGGCCGCCTGCTCTTCAATGGCGGTGGCAATGGAACTGACGATATCGTTGATAGCAGAAATCGTTGTAACAATTTCTTCTATCTCAGAAACAGTACCAAGAGTGGTATCCTGAATACTGGCTATACGGTTATTGATGTCGGTGGTGGCCGCTGCAGTCTGCTTGGCCAAGTCCTTTATTTCATTGGCAACAACTGCAAATCCTTTGCCTGCTTCTCCGGCCCTTGCTGCCTCAATAGTGGCGTTCAAAGCCAGGAGATTGGTCTGTTCCGAAATTTCACTTATAGCATCGGTGACCATGCCTACTTCTTTTGCGGCAATGCCGAGTTGGTTGACCTTCTTTGAGACACTTTCTGCCTGATTGACAGCCTTGCCGGTGACCAGCCGACCTTTTTCTGTGTTCTGGGCTATTTCGCCGATAGTTGCACTCATCTCTTCTGCGGCTGCGGCAACGATCTGGACATTGGTTGAAGCTTGTTCAGAAGCGGCGGCGACACTGATCATGTTGGTACTCATCTGTTCCGTCGCAGATGCAACGCTCTGGGATTTACCCGATGTCTGCTCGGTCCCGTCCGTCAATTGCTGAGAGATTGCCGAAAGATCGGCTGAGGATGCCACCAATTTTTCTATGCCTTGATTGATTCCTGTCATCATGTTTCGCAAATGAGCTGTCATGTTCCCCATAGCGCCAAGAAGCTGGCCGGTCTCATCGTCGCTCTCTGCTTTAACTTCAATGCTGAGATTGCCTCGGCTCAATTCATCGGAAATACCAACTGCCCGGATAAGGGGACGGGTGATGGCCTGGGTAATGAAAAAAGTGAGGAGCATTCCGACCACCAAAGCTAATGCCAGACCAATATAAATAGTAGTGATGGCAACAGAAATACGATTTGTTGCCTGAGCGGCAATGTCACTGGTATTCCCTCCTGCGGCCTGCATCAGATCAATCGCCACCTTCAACGCCTTGGTTCCGGCGGTATTTCTGGCATTGTTGAGTTTCTCCAGGTCATTCGCTTCGGACATGTATTGCTCCATGGCCTCTTTGTAGGCTGCTGCGGCATTGAGTATATCGGAAAGTTCTTTTTGGTCGGCTTGGACTCGTGTTATCGGGGCCATTTCTTTGGCTGTCTTGTCAATTGCAGGAAATATCTTGGCTATAGCTTTTTCCATAATAGTGAAGTCTTTGCGGTCTTGGGCTTGCAGATTAGCGATCCTCGCCCAATTGCCGTTATCGATCAGATCGTTGACCAGGGTAATCTTAAGGAGCCGCTCATTTAATGTATTGCTTGGTGCCCCTTCCTCAATCTCTCCTTTCATTGCAGCATTTTGGCTGTTTAAGATTGCATAGGCACTGTCCATATAGATCTTGGCGGTGGCTGTCATCCTGGTTGAAACCTTTTCCAGGTCCTGAAGATGAGCAACCGTATCAGCTACAAGGCCTTCATAATCGCTTACCGATGTTTTGACGTCAGTAATTTCATCTTTCAGTTTTACCAGGTGCGGAGACCTGGCGGCCAGTTGTTCGGCCTGACCTATGGTCTGTTTGACCTCACTGATGGCCGTCATGCCTTGATTGTAGTAATCTTGTTCACCACTTAAACCATAGCCGCGCATTGCATACATGGTCATTAATATCTGCCGTTCAAGGTCGCTTGCCAGGCCTGCCTCCGGCACGTATTCGTTGGAAAGTTTTATGGAATCAACATTTACCGCCTGCATCTTGATGGCGGCGACACTTCCGAGGATCAGCGTGATCAACATCATAGTTCCAAATGCGCCACCAAGCTTCACTCCCAACTTCAAGTTCTTAAACATTTTTTGTTCCCCTGTAATTGTAAGTTGTTAACTTATTGTTATGTTTCAATGCTCTTTTTTCTGTGATAGCGGCAGAGAGACAATGAACCTGGTCCCCACACCCATGCTTTCTACAATTATCTTCCCCTGGTGGGCAGTGACTACTCGTTGTACGACGACAAGGCCAAGCCCTGAGCCACTTTCTTTTGTTGTGAAGTAAGGCTCGAAAATTCGCTGGGCTATAATCGGGGCCATTCCACAACCTGTGTCGGAGATGATGATATTCACTTCAGCCGTGTCGCTGTTTTTCTTCATCCGGACCATGAGTGTTCCACCCTGGGACGCTTGCATCGCCTCAATTCCGTTGGTTATAAGATTGTTGAACAATTGCTCAAGACAAAATTGGTTCCCCGAAATGAGTATTGGGCCATCATCCAGACAATATTCGATTGAGACGTTTTGGGTCTTTGCTAAGGATTTGAACATGTTCAGAATATCGTCCATGATCAGCCTGATATCCAAGTCTTTAAAGTTGGCTGTTAACCCCCGGCCCAGGTTGATTATTTTTCTGTTCATCTGTTGGATTTTCTTTGTAGCTTTAAGGACCAACTCGAGGTTCGGTTGGACTGGGTCGCCATTTTCCGAGTGTCTCATTGCCAGTTGAGTGCTGTTCATGATAACAGTCAGGGAATTGTTGAGCTGGTGCACCAATTCGGCTACTTCCTGTGACGCTGCACAAGCGGCAGAGCGCGTTTGATACAGTACTCGCTCTATTTCACCGATCAGGCCTTCGGTGGCGAAGGGTTTTTCGATGAAACCGTTGCATTGGCTCCGTAATGCCTCAACCAGCACATCCTTTTGGCCATTCGCGGTCATCAGTACGACAGGCGTTTTGACCTGTTCGGCTCGGATTGCCCGGAGAAATTGCAGGCCATCAAGATCTGGCATCCAATAATCTGTCAACACCATGTCAAATTGGGAGCCATTTTGAAGTCTAAGGAGCCGCATGGCATCTTCAGCTGTGGCAATACACTCAGTCTGATACCCTCGACTTTTCAGACTGAGTTGCAGAGCTTTCAATGTCTGTGGTTCGTCATCGACGATAAGAATCTTGGCTCTTGGGTGATTATCCATCTCTCTTTCATCCTCTTTATTAGTAGTCAGCATAGGCAAATCCTTCCGACAAATACTTCTCGCTCTGAACTAGCGAAATGCATGCCAAATTATAAATGTTTCGACAAATTACTGAAATTAAGGGAAATCCTGATTTGTTGAGAAGATTCGCCAATTGGTACGAAACTGAGCAGGCAGCTATGCAGGGTGGCAGGAAGGTGGGGAAAATCTATTGATAACAATCTGTTGCACTATCTTGTTAAAAAATGGACGGTGTACGATTTGCAACACCCCCTCGTTTTGAAGAGAGTGGCCACAAAGTTTTGGACTATTCGCTGTTCTGTAAATGTCTGGCTTGTTTTAGCGTTGGCAGGGTATTCGGGCGTTGCTCGCTTTGGCCATAATACCAAACGTTGCGTCCCTGTTGATTTGTTGCAGGATTATCGACTTTTGTTGTAGCGTATACATATATATGACGCGACCGCTCTCTCTCGCTGGAGCCGCCGCGTCTTTTCATGCAAAGGCTGCGTTTCAACTCAATTTGAAGCGCCTGACCAACCCGTCGAGTTGTTCCGCCAAACGCGATAGCTCGCCAGCACTTTCGTTGACGTTCTGACTGCCCTGGCTGACCTCGGACGAACTGTCGCTAATGTCGCTGACCTGTTTGGTTATATCGGCCACGGCCACCGAACTCTGGGCTACGTTCTCGTTCACCTCGGAAATGCCGCCCGATGCCTGGGCGACATTCTCAGAAATCTCCGATGTCGCAGCTGACTGCTGCTCAACGGCGGCGGCGATGGCAGTGATCATCTCGTTGATCTCGTTGATCACCCCACCGATCGTCTCGATATCCCTGATCGTGCCTCCGGTGGTCTTTTGCATCTCCGAGATCTGTTCCTTGATGTCGATGGTGGCCACGGCGGTCTGCTTGGCCAACTCCTTGATTTCATTGGCCACTACGGCAAACCCTTTGCCGGCTTCACCGGCCCGGGCAGCCTCAATGGTGGCGTTGAGGGCCAGCAGATTGGTCTGCTCGGAAATCTCGGTGATCGTCTCGGTGACCTTGCCGATTTTATCGGCGGCCCCACCCAATTCATTTACTTTAGTGGAGGTCTGTTGCGCCTGGGAAACGGCCCGTTCTGAGATGTCCTTGGCTTTGGCCGCGTTCTGGGCAATCTCTCTGACCGTGGAGGACATTTCCTCGGTGGCGGTCGCCACCATGCCGACGTTGCTTGACGACTGTTCCATGGCCGCAGAAACAGAGTTCATATTGGTGCTTAACTCTTCGGCTCCGGAAGCGACCGAGTTAGCCCGACTGGAGGTGGCTTCGGCGTTGGCCGAAAGCTGCTCGGACACGGCTGAAAGCTCCGTCGACGAAGAGGTCAGGGTCGCCACCCCCTTGGCAATGTCGGTGAACATCGAACGCAGATTCTCGGTCATGTTTTTCATGTTTGCATAGACGCCCACAATCTTTGACGCATCTTCATCAAATTTCATGGTCAGATCCCCGTCGGCAATGCGACCGGCAATCCGTGCAATATCGGAAGGGTCACTGCCGAGCTGCCCCATGACACTGCGGGTGATGAGGGTGCTTGAAACAATGCCCAGGAAAATGGCGACAATGGTCAGACCTATGACAATTATGAACGTGTTCCTGACCCGCGCCGTATTGTCGGCCTTGCGGATTTCCATCAGGCCTTTTTCTTCGTCACCAAATGCCTTCATGATATTTCGAAATTTATCAAAATATACCTTGCCCCTGGCTTCTGCCACTATATCCGCCATATCATCCATTGTCTTGGCGTTACCGATCTCGCGACGAAGCTGGATAGCCGGTTCTGTTACATTCTCTTGCCAGGCCTTGATGGTGTCCTGCACTTCGCCAAGTAATTGGACTTGGGCGGGATTGTCGCTGACCGTCTGTTTCAAAGCAGAGATACGTTCGTTGAATGCTTTGCCGCCGTTATTATAGGGGGCGAGGAATTCTTCCTTGCCGGCGAGCAGGTAGCCTCGCATGCCGGTTTCCATGTCAACGCCCGCTGCCACAATGTTTTGGGCCTGCAGCAGTACTTCATAGGTATGTTCAACCCAGCCTTTGAACTCCTTGAAGGTGGTTACTTTTTCAATGGAATCGAGGGTAAGAGCATCGGCCTTTTGCTTGCGTTTTTCCATCAAGGTCGATTCGCGTTCGACAAAGGTTTGCATTTGGTTGCGGAATTTATCGAAATATTGTTTACCCCGGGCTTCCCCCACAAGTTTGGCCATGTCGTTCATTGTCTTGGCGTCGCCGATTTCCCGGCGAAGCGCTATGGTCGGCTCGGTTACCTCACTTTGCCATTCCTTCAACGTTTTCTCGACTTCGCTCAACCTGCCCACCTGTTTGGGGTTGTCGCTCACCGTTTGCTGCAAGGCTGCGATCGTAGTATAGGTTTGCTTTTCACCAGCCTGGTAGGGGGCGAGGAATTCATCCTTGCCGGCGAGTAGGTAGCCTCGCATACCGGTTTCCATGTCAACGGCGGACCCCACGGTCTTTTCTGCCTCCGCCAGGACCTCATAGGTATGTTCAACCCATTTTACGCTTTTGACCAGTGCGTTGAGATTGAACAGGGTTGCCAAACCTACGATGACCAAAAGGATCAATGGAATGAGTCCGCCAAGGATGACTTTGAGCTTCAATGTTAATTTGTTCAGATTCATGGAATACTTCCTTTTCTTATTAATTTTGTTCAGAAACAAAGGCGAATGCCGTTGTTAATTTATTGTTATATTTAAATTATCTATTTCGTCCTCTTTCTCATTAGTCAGCAAAGGCAAATTCTTCCGACAAAAACTTCTCGCTCTGTATTAGCGAAATGCATGCCAAACTATAAATGTTTTGACAACTTACTGAAATTAAGGGAAATATTTGCTTTTCTGAGAAGAATCGCCGATTGGTACGAAACTGAGCAGGCAGCTATGCAGGGTGGCAGGAAGGTGGGGAAAATCTATTGATAACAATCTGTTGCACTATCTTGTTAAAAAATGGACGGTGTACGATTTGTAACACCCCCTCGTTTTGAAGAGAGTGACCACAAGATTTTGGACTATTCGTTGTTCTGCAAATGTCTGGCCAAAGTTTGTCGGGAGATGCCCAAGAGCCTTGCGGCCATGGACTGGTTGTTATTGGATCTGCGCATCGCTTCCAGAATGAGGTACTGATTGGCTTGTTTTAGAGTCGGCA
This sequence comes from uncultured Desulforhopalus sp., assembly GCA_963677465.1. GTDB lineage: Bacteria > Desulfobacterota > Desulfobulbia > Desulfobulbales > Desulfocapsaceae > Desulforhopalus_A. Next base: position 6,283,691 of record OY781976.1, read on the forward strand.
GGGTACCGGACAGTTGCAGGGGGGCTTGCGTCTCAGGTGATCCTGGCAGACTTTCGTCAGAAATATTCTGCCCTTGTCCCTGAGTAATGTGCAGATGGAACTGTTGCAGCGAAATAGTCTTGCCTTTCAGAGTGCTGACGGCATCATACACCATGGCGCTGAGCTCACGCACATTGCCCGGAAAAGAATATTGGTCAAGAAGGTGGCGCAATTCTGCCGGATATTTGGGTTTTTTGATACCAAGAGCTGCTGAAGCCTCAGCCAGAAAATGCTCCAGCAGTAGAGGAATATCGTCTTTTCTATGCCGTAGCGGTGGAATTTCGACTCGATGGGCGCGAAGTCGAAAAAAAAGATCTTTTCTGAATTGTCCGCTTTCCTGAAGTCGTTGCAGATCCTGGTTGGTGCTGACTATTATTCGGGCGTTGGTCGCTTTGGCCATGTCTGAACCGAGCGGAAAGTATTCCCGTTCCTGAATGAGTCGGAGGAGTTTTACCTGGGATTCCTTACTCAAGTCGCCGATTTCATCGAGCACCAGCGTGCCGTCGGTTGCTTGCTCGACGAGACCGGGACGCATGCTGTCGGCACCGGTAAAAGCACCTTTGACATGTCCGAACAGGGTATCGGTAAAGGCATTATCATCAATTCCGGCGACGTTGACAGTCACACACTTACCAGGACGACCGCTGAGTTTGTGCAAAGCCTTGGCCATTAACTCTTTACCGACGCCTGTTTCGCCCACAACGAGAATCGGCTGCGGACTGAGGGCAATGGACTCGGCATATTGAAAGAGGGAAAGCATGCCGTTATTATTTGTTATAGTTTCGGCAAAAACATCGGCCTTCGTCAGGGGTTTGCCAAGAATTCTTTGCTTGAGCTGATAGTTCTCATATTGCAACTCCCGTATCTCAATAGCTCGACGTACTACTGAGACCAAACGGCTCCTCTCAACGGGTTTGACCAAATAATCAAAGGCACCGAATTTCATACATTGTACGGCGGTCTGGACCTCGTTGCTTCCGGTAATGATAATGACCGGGACATCCGGATATTCGGTGACGATATGTTCTAGAATTTCCTGTCCTTCAACTCCCGGCATGTTAAGGTCGAGTAAAACGGTGAAGATTTTGTTTTCCAGAAGTATAGCTTTTACCTCGCCCGGCTGCTGGCAGATGATCAGGTTTTTAAGTCCTGCGATCTTCAGGGCAATTTCGAAACTTTTTAGAATCAGAGGGTCATCGTCGACGACAAGGATGGGAAAGACGGGGGCGAGTGGCATGGCTGTTTTCAATTATTATAATTGGCACTATCTGGTAAGACAGGCAGATGAATGGTAAAGGTACTTCCTTTACCGGGTACACTTTGCACTTGAATTCTGCCTTTATGTTCGGCAATGATCCGGGCTGAAACTGACAGTCCCAGGCCAGTGCCGCCGATATCCCGTTTTGTGGTAAAGAAAGGATTCATGATTTGCGGCAGATTATTCTCGGAGATGCCGCAGCCCTCATCCTGCACCACAATGTGCAGAACATTGTTTTCTCGGTCGCAGGCGGTACTCAGTCGAACGTTTTTGGTGCGGTCAGGCAGGGCATGACAGGCATTGAGGACAAGATTTATCACTACCTGCTCCAATTTTTGGCTGTTGCCTTTAACCGCTGGTAAATTGCTGGCATAGTCCACAGAAAAATTGTCGGTAAACTGGTTCACTTGGTTGGCTATCAGGGCCGCGGCCCGTTGAGCGACACTATTGATATGCAGGATTTCATCCATTTTATCAAGGCTTGGTACGGAATATTCTTTTAAGTCATTGACTATTCGCTGAATCCTTCTGGAACCGGCCTCAATGGCCATGAGAAGGTTGGGGATTTCTTCCTGCATCTCGCTGTATGGCAGTCCAGCGACGAGAAAATCGCCGTTTTCGATAAAGTAACGCTGCAGAATCGGCTTCAGGCTTTGCCAGACATCTTGTAATAAATTGGCATTGAGGCTGATAAAGTTGTTAGGATTGTTGATTTCGTGGGCAACGCCGGAAACCAGGGTGCCGAGAGAAATCATTTTATGGGTCTGAAGTAACTCCTTGTTTTCCTGCAATAACTTTTCGTCGGCGATTGTCTGCGCCTCTTTTTCTGTTATCTGTTTATTCTGGGCCATATCGACTGATAGTATGTAGTATTGGGCTGCTTGGACTCAATGTATTCAACTCGCCGGCAGGTAGATTTTGAAAGTACTCCCCAGATTGGGTTTGCTGGAAACTGTGACCATCCCCCTGTGGTTTCGAAGAATACCAAGCACAACGGAAAGTCCCATTCCACGACCTGGCATTTTGCTGGAATAAAATGGGTCAAAGAGTTTATCCAGGGTCGACATTTGGATTCCGCAACCGGTATCGGTAACCTCAAGACAGGCGTAGGTTCGGTCCTGGGGATGCCAATCGACAGGAAATTGATGTGTGCAATTGATTGTTTTGCCCTCTATCATGGTGAGAGTCACGGTGACTGTTTTTAGTTTCATACCTCCAAGTGATTCCCAGGCATTTATCACCAAACTGGTAAGAATTTGTTGAATGAGTTGTTGGTTGCCTTGGACAATTGGCCCAGTTGGCGGCAACTTGTCAATTATTGTAACATCAGCCGGTTTCTGTTGCAAAAGTGTTTGGAGCTGATCGTGACATGTGACTGCAAGGTTTACCGATTCGTTAACATCTGAAGTCTGGCCAAGATACATCTGCATCATACGATTCATTTCGGCAGCTCGCCAGGTCGCCTGCAGGGCCTGCCTAATTTTGACCGCAGCCTCTCCTCCTTGGGGAATGTGATCGAGAGAACGTTCGAGGTTGCCAAGGATTGCGGCAAGCATGCTATTAAATTTTTGGGCAATGGCTCCGGCCATGCGACTTAGGCTCTCTGCCTTGACCTGCTGGGCGATCCTGGCTTGCATCTCTATCTGCTGTTGCTCAAGGATCTTTCTTTTTGTGATATTTTCATGGGCCACTACGACCCGACCTTCTGAGCTCCCCTGCATTCGGGTGACTCTGCCGATGAACCACCGTTGCTCGTCAGGGGAATGGCATGGGTATTCCAGGCTGAATTCTTCCAGCTCACCTTTGAGGACAAAACGGATAGCCTGGTTGATGGCTTGCGCTGAGGCTTTGTCGTCACCTGTAGTCATATCACAGATCTCAAGGTAGCTGATTCCTTCATGGCACTGGCAATCACCATCCGAGTTAGTATGGGCAAAGCGACGCCAGGCATCATTTACCATGATGATGATACCGCGTTCGTCGAGTACACAAATATGCGCTGATAGTGAATTGAGGACGCTATGGACAAAGTCGTGAGAGGTTTCGTTGTCCATATCTATTGAAGTTGTCAATGTTTTGCTCATTTTCTTCTCGGTAATGTCGACTTTACTTACATTCTGCCGTCTAGCTGATATTTTTCTGCTCCACAGGAGCTTTAAATTAGCATTCAAATGTTAGCATGGAATGTATCGACAGACAAGCCGGAGAGGTGGTGTATTTTCTCGGCGACTGTGTCGCCGAGAATCGTAGGAGAAGGATTACGAATCTAACCCCGGTAAAAGGGAAATAAGCCGGGACTCAGTTCAGTACTCCTTTGAGCGGTGTGAGTACCTTCACGAAATACATTCATAAAAACAAGAAATGAATTTCCAAGGTATCTAATCAAACCTTAAAACTACTGACAATAGCATGTAGTTCTTGCGCCAGGCTCCCCAGATCTTCAGAACTGGTCTGCACTTGCTTGCTACTCTCTGAAATTCCTGTTGCCGCAAGATTGACTTTACTGATATCTTCTGTGATATCTCCCGCGACAGTTGAGCTCTGGCTGACATTTTCATTGACCTCCTGAATTCCCTGACTGGCCTGGGCAATATTGTTGGCGATCTCTTTCGTGGCAGCCGTCTGCTCTTCAACGGCCGCAGCTATCGTTGCCACGATATCGTTGACGCCACTGATTACTTCGGAAATCTGATTGATCTCGCCAATAGATGCCTCTGTTGTCTGTTGGACGTCATTAATCTGATCTTTGATATGTAACGTTGCCTCGGCCGTCTGCTTCGCCAGATCCTTTATTTCATTGGCAACTACGGCAAAGCCCCTTCCGGCCTCTCCCGCTCTGGCTGCTTCGATTGTGGCGTTCAGGGCAAGCAGATTTGTCTGTTCAGAAATCTCCGTAATAGTCTCAGTCACTTTGCCGATTCTCCTTGCGGCCTCACCAAGTTCTTCCATCTTCTCAGATGCACTTTTTGCCTGTCCTACGGCATTGCCGGAAACGCTTCTGGCACGCTCGGCATTCTCGGCTATTTCATTAATTGTCGAGGTCATTTCCTCTGCTGCGGAAGCAACCATATTAACGTTGGTTGAAGATTGCTCCATTGCTGCCGCAACATTGTTGAGATTAGCACTCATCTCTTCCGAGGCGGTGGCTACATTAGCAGATCGTTGTGAGGTGTCCACAGCCCCGGATGACAGTTCTTTGGCTATTAGTGAGAGTTGGCTGGAAGAGGTGTTGACAATATTTGAATTCTCGGCAATCCGTTTGATGATTCCCTGCAGTTTTTCAACGAAGGTATTGAACCAGAAACCAAGCTCGCCAATTTCATCTTTTGAGCGAGCGTCTAGCCGCATTGTTAAGTCCCCTTCACCTTCAGCGATATCCTTAAGACTGGCAATAGCTTTGTTTAAAGGATTGACAATAAGACCCGCCGAGAAAGCTACCGCGATGACAGTAAGAATTACCGCAACCAAGATCACCCCAAGACTCCAATTCCGGATAGAATGCGCGGTATTTAAAAATTCTGCGGCATCCTGTGTTGTTGCTATGTACCAGTTGGCAACTGACAATGGGGCAGATCCGGCTATCTTATCGATTCCTTTGAAGGTGTATTCCTCAACCCCTGATTTACCAGACAACATCTTTTGTACAAAAGTTTCCATACCAACAAGTTCTGACATGTTGAGTTTTAGAATATTCTCGGTAATCGGATGGGCGAGGACGAGGCCATTTTGGTCGGTCATAAACCCATAACCCGTCTTGCCTATTTTGCGGCCTGAAATAAGATCAGTGAGAAATTCCACCTTGACGACGACTCCGAGAGTGCCAATGAATTCCCAGCTGTCGGATTTAACAGGAACGCTTATCGCTGAAACGATTTTGCCTGTTGCTTTCGAACGAGTAGGATCAGCAATATTGGCTTTGCCTGTAGCTTTTGCCTTAAGGAAACCGGGAGCTTCAGCGATACTGATTCCTTTGTATTCTGCCCCCCCATCAAGCACCCCGGTAAAAATATTTCCCGCGGCATCGCTCACATAAATCCCTTGATAATTTGTCCCCATTTTAGCAAAAGTTTTAGCAAGCTCTTGATGGAGTGCATCAATTTGTTGACCTGCCCCAACTATTCCAAGCCGTTGGACTGTCGAGAGAGTATTGGCCACCTGGTTTTGCTCGGCAATCACTTCTGCCAGCTTCAGTTCTTCAGCCAAAATGTTGTCGGCGAGTCCCGCCAAATCGAGAGCAATATTTTCTGCCTGACTTTTTGACAGATCAGTAAGGGCCGTGGATGATTTTGAAATCGCCAGAAAACCAACAATAAGAAGGGGCAATAACACCAAGATGATGCCGCCGGAAATAAGCCTGAATTTGATCGACGTAATTTTCATTTGCAAGAGTCCTTTGGTAGTAATAGTTAGAAATTGTTAGATATTTTGAAATAAGTCTCTTATCCACTCATCCTTTGTTTTGTCGCTTTTCATCAAGAGTTTCTCGGAGCTTCATAGTCATATCCTTGAGAGTGAAGGGTTTTTGAATGAAATGGACATCCTTATCCAGTACTCCGTGGTGGGAAATCACGTCAGCAGTGTAACCTGACATAAACAGACATCTCAGGCCGGGATTGGTTTTTTGAATCCGCTGTTGGAGTTGCCGACCATTCATCTCCGGCATCAAGACGTCAGTCATCAATAAATCAATTGTTTCCCCGTATTGTTTTGCCAAATGCAGCGCCTCGGTGGGTGTTCCTGCTGCCAGTACCTTATACCCCAGACCCTCCAGCATGGCAGTGTCGAGGTCCAGAAGAGGCCCTTCGTCTTCTACCACCAGTATGGTCTCCCCTGTTTTTTCGAAGGCACAGGTCGGAGATTCGCCATCTTTTGCAATCTCTGAATTACTATGATGCGGCAAATAGATTTTAAAGGTGGTTCCCTGGCCTGGCTCACTAAAGACATTAATGAAGCCGTTGTTCTGTTTGACGATGCCATACACTGTCGCAAGTCCGAGGCCAGTGCCCCGGCCAACACCTTTCGTCGTATAGAACGGTTCGAAGATTTTCGACAAGATCTTTTTATCCATGCCGCAACCGTTGTCACTTATCGTGAGTACCACATAGTCTCCGGGAACGAGAAAACCATTTGAGGCATAGTAGTCTTCACCAAGAGTCAGCCTCTGTGTGACAATACCGATTCTACCTTTTCCTGTAATAGCATCCCGGGCATTGACACAGAGATTCACCAGCAACTGTTCAAACTGACTGTGATCGAACATCACAGACTGTGGCTCAGCACCAGGCGACCATATCATCTCGATATTTTGACCAATAAGTGGTCGAAGCATATCTAACGTATTGGTTATCATGCTGTTAATGTTTGCAACCTGAGGAGTAATAGCCTGACGACGAGCAAAAGCGAGCAACTGCTGGGTCAGGGCAGCCGACCGCTGCGCTGCTTGCTGTATTTTGCTAAAATGTCCATAGACAGGGTGGCTCTGGTCGGTTTGCAGCATGGCCAGATTCGTATGACCGAGGATGACCCCAAGCATGTTGTTGAAGTCATGGGCCACCCCCCCTGCTAATCTCCCCACCGATTCCAGCTTTTCGATCTGCTCAAGTTTTGCCTGGAGTTTGGCTTTCTCTTCCACAACTTGTTTGCGTTTGGTTATATCACGAATAACATAGACTATTTTGGTGGGTTGCTGATCAATGTCACGAATAAAATCACTATTTACTTCAGCAGAAAAAATGCTGCCATCTGGTTTGAGGCCATGAAAATAGCGGGGGCCTAAACTGGTACCTTGGCGCATGAGAGAAAGGTTGATGAATGCATTCTTTCGTTCCTCCGGGACAATGAAGTCGGCAATCAAACGTCCCAGCATCTGATCTTCTCTTGTGCAGTTAAACATTGTTAAGGCTACTGGAGAAGTGAGGAGGATGCGCCCATTCATATCCGTTATTGTTATGTTGTCAGGGCAAGCGTTGAGGATGGATCGATACGTTCCTCACTGTCACGCAATTCGCGGGTTCGTAGTTCGAGCAGGTTTTGCGCACGCAACATTGATCGCTCACGGCAGGCTCGCTTGCACAAGCCAATGAGATAATCGGCCTGAAAAGGTTTGCGAAGATATGCTGCCGCACCCCGTTTTATCCAGTCCACAGCTAGCTCTGGGCTGGGGGCAGTGGTCATTATCAGGCAAACACAATCGGATCGTAACGCCCGGAACGAGTCGAGGAGGGGGGCGCCATCGGGGAGATGATAATCCAACACAGCCGCGTCGTAGGCAGTATTAAGGAATAGATTCTTGGCGATAGCAGCTGTTGAGGCTATATCTACCTGATAACCGTGAGCGGTAAAAGCCTGCTGAATATTATTGGCCTGAGCCTTGTTCTCCTCGACGAGTAAAACATGTAAAGACGAACGTATATGCTTGCCATGGAGGATTGCCTGGATCTGTTCGAAAAAACGCTTGTCATCTATCGGAAGGGGGAGAAAAGCTTCCGCTCCAAGGTCACTGACGATATGGTCAGCTTCCGGACCGGTGAAGGTGGCAGAGACGACCAGAATGGGGATATGGTTGAACACCTCAAATTCGGGTGAGTGCAGCAAGTGGCAGAAACCCCAGCCATCGATGCCAGGCATATAGATGTCGGTAATAATGAATGCAGGTAAAGCACTGCTGTCCTCGCCTGCTGTAAGAGCCCAGGCAGACATTTCAGCGAGGGCTGTTTCGGCTGAGGAGTAAAGATGAAATTTCAGACCTGTTTTATATAGTAGATCAGAAAGTTTTTTAAGCAGATTTTCATTGTTGACGACGACCACGGCAAAAGTCGACGTATGAGGCAGGTCTTCCTGTCTCACACATAATGTATCTTTACCCACAGTTTTTTCAATTGATAATAAAGTTTTTATTAATGCAATGTACGTCAAAAAAGCAAGTTAAGCAGCTGTTATCATTAAGCGCTCTGGGAGTCTGTCCGAAAATGCCACGATTTTGAATAAAATGCCTATTCTCGGACAGGCTCCTCGTTATATTCTTTGCAGTTTATTGCAGCTTTCTACGGTATTCTTAAAATAGGAAGAGCAAAGCAATAGATATGCCAATAATAACTAACATTGTAACGTGTTGATATGACATTGGTATGTAAGGGTGGAATGGATAAAACCTGTTATGGTACCAAGGGAAGTAGACGATATGGTGCAGTGGGTTTTACCCTTTGGTATAATCGGTCAGGCCGAATTTGTTCATGCGGTATTGAAATGTTCGGTACGTTATGCTCAATAACCGGGCGGCTTTAGCAATAACACCACCACTTTTTTCAAGAGCGCGTGTCAGTAAATATTTTTCCAGTTCTTCAAGGTTAAGTCCGTTTTCGGGGAGATCTATAAGGCCATCAGTAGTATTGTTTGTTCTTGCTATACGGCGTATCTCTTCGGGAAGGTCTTCCTGTTGAATCAATTCTCCCTCGGCAAGGATCATCGCCCGCTCGATAACGGACTCAAGTTCACGAATATTTCCCGGCCATGGGTAAATAAGGAGTGATTCAAGTGCGTGAAACGATATTTTTTTCGTTTGAGTTTGGCTTCCTTTTTTATATTTTTGTAAAAAATGGTTCACGAGAAGTGGAATATCAGTTGTTCTTTCTCTGAGCGCCGGAACGACAATGGGAAAGGTATTCAGGCGATAATAGAGATCTGCACGGAACTCTCCTTTGTTCACTTTTTGTCCGAGGTTTTGGTGCGTGGCGGAAACAATCCTGACGTCAATCGAGATAGGAGCTGTACCACCCAGCCTTTGAATTTCACGTTCCTGCAGCAAGCGCAGAATCTTGCTCTGGAGTGGAAGACTGAGATCTCCTATTTCATCAAGGAAAAGAGTCGAACTGGACGCTTCTTCCAGAATACCTTTCTTTCTGGCATAAGCACCGGTGAAGGCCCCTCGTTCGTAGCCAAAGAGCTCTGACTCGAGCAAATTCTCCGGGATTGCCGCACAGTTAATGGCATATATGGGTGAAGTGCTTCGGGGGCTTAGTTGGTGAATGGCGCGGGCGATCATCTCTTTGCCCACCCCGGTTTCTCCGTAGATCATTACTGTGGTGTTTTCTGGAGAAACCTTGTGGACAAGGCGGAAGAGTTCTTCCATCTTTCCGTGTTTACCGATGATGTTGTTCAGGGAATACTGCTTTTTCAACTGCGCCCGCAGAAGCTTTTTCTTTTTTTTAACCTCTTGTAACTGCAGGGCATTAATGAATATTTCACCAACCAACCGCAGTAAACGAATATCATCCTGGCTCCAGATCGTCTCGGTCTTCTTTCTGTCAAAGGCCAGGTAACCTAAGGTGGATTTCCCTCTAACTAAAGGTATTGCAACAAATGAACCAACTGACCAACGCTTCCAAATTATCTTCTCCGCGTGGGCTTCCTCGGGAAGATCATGAATACTCGGAACAACAACCACTTCTCCCGATTTTAGAAGGTTAAAAAGCCACGGCGTGCTTTTAACTGACAGTCCTTCCAGTTCTTCTTTAATGTCTTGCGATTTATCGGAAGACCAATCGTACACTTTGAAATATTGAGTCCCGTTATCACAGAAAAGAACCACACGGATTCCTTTGGCATTGGCAAACCCAGCTACTTCCTGAAGGGAAGACTCAATTTGCGGAGCAATCTCTTCTTCAGAGATTCCGACAAAGCGGTTGGATATTCTGGCGGTGAGTTCCTCTATCTGCAATCGGCAACGAAGGGTTGTTTCCGTCAGCTTTCGTTGAGTGATGTCTGCCAGCACGATTCGGTGGACTGACGTACCATCAGGTTCTTGAGCAGCAAGGATTGTGATATTCATATAGAAGACTGTTGCGTCAACTTTCACCATCCTGATTTCGAACGACCGGCGTTCACCAGTTTTGATAAGCTCTTTTCTCCGCAGGTAGTAGATATCCTGATCTTCTTTATGGATGAATTGAGTAATTTTCTGTCCGAGAAGCATTTCTCGATTAATGCCTAAAAGAATGCAAGCCGTTGTGTTGACCTCCAGAAAAAGCCCCTCCTGATCTGTGATCGTGCAATAACCGATCGGGGCCAGGTCGTAGAGTTCGAAATACCGAGCCTTCGAAGCTGCAAGTTCGGCTTGAGTTCGTTGCAGCTCTTTGTTCTGCATATCGAGTTCAATCTGATGTATTTGTAGCTCGTGGATTGTTTGTTCTATTTCCTCGGGTGACATTTTTTCGAGTTTAGCCGGTGTTAGCGCGATTTCCTTCAAGGTTTTTTCGGCCTTTTGTCGCACCTCTATCTCCCTTTAGTGGTTGTTGTAATAGCTTGTATTTGTAACACATTTAGTGTGTGTCATTCTTCTTCAACGTAAAGGTGTATGCCTGATCATATAACTCCTATACGGTGAACTTGGCAATCATCTGTTTGAGGTTGGTGGCGATCCCTGAGAGGCCCGTTGCGCTGTCTTTTACTTTGGCGCTGGCCTGATTCATCTCATTGGCGCTATTGTTTACTTCGGCGATGTCGCTGGCTATTTCTCCTGCAACAGTGGAACTTTGGGCAACATTTTCATTGACCTCTGTGATGCCGCTTGAGGCCTGGCTGACGTTCTCTGCTATTTCTCTGGTCGTTGCTGTCTGTTCCTCAATAGCTGCCGCTATGGTTGTTACAATCTGGTCAATGTCCGATATAACATTCTGAATATCGTTGATTTCTGTTACCGTTATGCCTGTTGCCTCCTGAATTCCCTGGATTTTGGTTTTAATATCCAAGGTAGCCTGTGCGGTTTGTTTTGCCAGGTCTTTAATCTCATTTGCTACAACTGCAAAACCTTTGCCTGCCTCACCTGCTCTGGCTGCTTCGATGGTGGCGTTGAGAGCGAGAAGATTAGTTTGTTCAGAAATTTCGGTTATGACTTCAGTAACCTTGCTGATCTCATTGGCCGCAACTCCCAATTCATCAACCCGCTGCGATGCCTGTTGGGATTTGGTGACCGCTTGGGTCGTGATATTCTTTGCGTTGTTTGAGTTCCGGGCTATTTCATTGATGGTGGCATTCATTTCCTCGGTTGCTGCGGCCACCATGTTGACATTAACTGCCGCCTGTTCCATTGCTGCTGCTACCGTATTCTGGTTTGCACTCATCTCCTCGGCTGCTGCTGCGACCTGACCGGATTTACTGGCAGTATGTTCAGCACCCGACTGCATCTGATTGGAAATTGTGGTCAATTGACCGGAGGAATCGTCGACGGTTTCCACTCCTTTTCTGATGTCGGTAATCATCATACGAAGATTTTGGGCCATTTCGTTCAACGATTGTGCCAGCACGCCTATCTCATCTTTTTGATCGACGTCCATGGTTTTGGTCATATTGCCACCTGCCATGGCCTTTGCCAGTTCAACACCTTTTTGTAGCGGTTTGGTGATAATATAGGTGAGGGTGAATCCGAGAATAAGTGCCAGTGCCACACCAAGACAAATACCGATAATTGTAACAAGTTGCCCTGTTTTTGCTATATCTTCGCCCCTCGTGACGGTGTTATGGGATTCCGCCTCGGCTTTCTTGACGATATCGTCTATAGCTGCAAAAGTGTTTTCCTGGTGCACAGCAGCATCTTCCAGAAGCAGTTTATTCATTTCGACAAAAGTAGTATAGGCTTCATCGCTCACTCCTTTCATTTTGCCGACAAGTGCAAAAACCTGTTCAGAAAGAGGAAACAGTTCATTGAGGGTGATGCTTCGAGCCTCGTCTGTTTTGCCTTCGCCTATATCTTCTTTTATCTCGGCGACATGGTTATGCAACTGCATATGAATTGGTCGTAGTTCGTCGGCCAATTTCACTATTTCAGGGTTTTTCGTGTCCATATTGTCCAGCCACTTGCCAAGGGAACATGCTGTGCCATCGGTCCCGCCGGAAAATGATAGGTTAAACGCTATAAGTCTGCCGACTTTTGCCAGAAGTGACTGGTGGGCAATTTCAAAATCTTTCATGTTATTGTTCAACTTGGTGGGATTGGTCATCTCCAGGTCGATGAGTTTTTGGGACATTTCGACGGCTTTATTGTTAACAGCGACCCACTTGCTTATATTGTTTGAGAAATTTTCTAACTGAGGTTTTACCTTTGCCGCGAAACCCAGGGCCAGAAATTTTGTTTTCGCCTCACCGTAGACCTTTCTTCCCTCGATGAGGCCTTCATGAGCCTGTTGACGTTGTTCAATAGAAGCATAGGGAGTAAGGAGAGTACGCATTAGGCCGGCTATTTCTGCGGCCACACTTTTTATGACCAGTATATTTTGGACGGCGGGTAAATTATCTTCAGCCAGCTCTGTCTGCAGTTGTTGTAATTTTCCCTGCTCCACGATTGCAGTAATTCCTACGGCCATAATGATTAGAGCCGTGATGATAAAGCCTCCAACCAACTTCACTCCAAGTTTCAGGTTTTTCATGTAAAAACTCCTTGGTTTGATTTTTCTATACTATCTGAATATTGTCAGAAACAACGATTTATAAACTAGGTAATTGCATTTGAGATATCTTGAATTTGGCCGATTTGCATTTTAAAGCGACTACAACTGACTGTAAATAACATTGTCCCGGTTTCCAGGGGGGAAGTCAAGGTAACGTTAGGAAATAGTTACGTTGTCATTAGCAGGGGATGACCAGATAGAGGAGGATTTGTCAGAGGGGCGCAGTGTCGTTTTGTGGTGTGTTATGACCTTCTTGGAAATCACCCTAATATCTACTCACTTTGGACAACAAGTTGTCCAAAGGACGGCGCAGTAAAAATTCATAGAAAAGAAGATAGAGAAACGCCACGGCGTAGGAAATGAAAATACCATAGTAGACGCCGAACAGTGGAAAAGTGACGTAAACCGAACCTGAAAATATAACTATCGCCAGCAGGCCTAATGGAAATTCACGAAACAGAGCCGAGATTGTTTGGCAACCGTAGTTATAATGAAGGACCCAAATCGTGGGTAAAACCGTGCTCGGAAAGGCTGCAAAAATACCTGACCACCTTGAGCCGACAGTTTTGGCTAGAGCTGTAATTATGACTATAACCACTGCGGCAAAGAGGGCTCTTGAGGTTAACGTCAGGGTGGTCATCGGCATTTTATGGAGCATGGCCGGGGACGGAGTAAGGCGAAAAAAGACAGCAGTTCCAGCAAAGGTAAGAATTACGAATGCCACCCGGAGCCAGAGCTGATCCTGCAGCACATATTGCAAAAGATAGGCAGTGCCGAAGAAACCAGACAGGCCGTACAGGGTTGGGATGAGGAGCGATAGTGCTGAATTGCTTTTGGCTATTTTGCAACTCTGATTATAGAGAAGGCAAAAAATCAGAGTTGCACTTAAGCCCTGGATAGACCAGGGAGCGCTTTCTGCAGCAAAAAGCGGTCCTTGCTCAATACCGGTAAAGAAAAAGGTCAGGCCAGCACCAAGCGGAAATCCCAGCAATACACCGGCAAAGCGGGTGCTTAACCTTTCTGCAACCAAGGTGATCGTTATGACCATTCCTGCTGAAAGGCATATTTTGGCAATAAGCAGCACAAATAGCTGGCTCATATAAGACCAAAAAAACGCGGTACAAAAAGCGATAGCGATGGGAAAAGTATGACCACCACCAGGGCAATGAGCATGGCGATAACCATGGGCCAGACGGCTTTGAAGGTTTTTTCCAGGCGGATGTTGGCTAGCTGGGTGGTGACGTAGAGGTTGACCGCTACGGGCGGGGTAAATTGGCCAACGGCAAGATTGAGGGTCATGACCACACCGAACCATACCGGATCCCAGCCAAAGTGTTGGATTATGGGCATGAAGATGGGTAAAAATATATAAAAAATACTAATTGCATCAATGAGCATTCCGCCCACAAAGATGAGCAGGTTGATAACAAGGAGTACGACCCATTCGTTGCTGCTTATCCCCATGACCATTTTTGCCAGATCGTCGAGTATTCCAACAGTTGCCCCAGCCCAGGAAAATAACCCGGCAAAGGCGACAATCAGCATGACAACAGCCGATGTTTCACTGGCATCGACCAGGATTTGGTAACCTGCTTTCAGACTCAGGCTTCGATAAATGACAAAGCCAAGAAAAAGGCTATAGAAAACAGCAACCACTGCGGCCTCGGTCGGTGTGAATATACCGCCATACAGTCCGCCGAGAATAATTACAGGAGCGAGCAAACCCCAAAAAGCCTCTTTGAAAGCTTGCCAGATGTTACTTTGTTCTTCCTCTGCTCCTTCCTGTTCTGAGCCGTAGCCCTTTTTTCTGGCAATCCAGATTGCCGGAATAAGGAGTGAAAGTCCTGCAAGTAAGCCAGGGATCGCGCCGGCGGCAAAGAGCGCAGGCACAGAGGTGTTGGTTATAGCCCCGTAAATAATCAGGGCGATACTGGGCGGGACGATGATGGCGGTGGAGCCGGCAGCGGCAATCAGGGCGGCACTGTAGCCCCGGCTATACCCTTGTGCATACATGGCGGGAATGAGTATGGCGCCAATGGCCGCTGAATCTGCTGGTCCTGAGCCAGAGACACCGCCAAAGAAAACACAGACGCCGATGGCGACGATGGCCAGTCCGCCGCGTCGTCTTCCCACAAGCAGATTGGCAAAATGGATGATTCGTTGCGAGATGCCGCAACGCTCCAGGATAAAACCGGCCAGGATGAAAAGAGGTATGGCGAGGAGCGGGAATTTAGCGATACCGGCAAAAAAGTTTGGTGCAATAACCGCTGTGCCGAGGTCAGCGGCCCATATTACAAAGAAACTTGGTACGGCAATGGCTATTGCAATAGGTGTTCCCAGTAAGAGGAGCAGGAAGAAAATGACAAAAAGTAATATACCCATATCAATTCTCCCTCATCTCGGCCAGAGCAGCCTCAAATATTCGGTAAACAATGAGGGCGCAACCAATCGGAATACAGACAGTGTATATCCATTGAGGGTAATTGAGCGATTCGGAGGTAATTTCGAGGAGCCGCTCATCTAGAACCTGCATGTAGCCCAAATATCCAAGGACAGTGAAAAGACTCGCGCCAATCAGGGCAATAACAATATTGAGAATCTTCCTGACGTTTTCAGGGAACTTGTCCTGGAAAAATAACATCCGAAGGTGACGTCTGCGCCTGAAGGCGGAAGCGGTGCCAAACAGGGTCAGCCAGACAAGGGCGTTTACTTCAATTTCTTCAGTAAAAGCAAGAGGGTATTCGAATACATATCGGGTTATGACGTTGGCAAAGGTCAAAACAGCCATAACCAGTAAAAGAGTGGCGCCGAGCACCTCTTCGAGATGCCCGGCGATCCATTGAAATTTACGCAATTGAATTTTCCTACTTACGTGAACCAGTTATGGCAGCTTCTGCTTTTTTGTAGAGATCCTCGCCAACAACCGGGACCCATTTTTCATAGACAGCAGTGGTCTTGGCCTTGAACTCTTCTCGGGTGGCATCATCTAGAACAGTTACTTCCATGCCATTGTCTTCCAGTGTTTTCAATGCACTTAAGTCGGGGGCAATCAAGCCCTTCCGTACTATCATTCGTTGTTCGTCGGTTGCTTCAATCGCCGCTTGACGAATGATCTCCTGGTCTTCGGCAGAAAAACTGGCCATGACCTTATTATTAACCGTCAACATCAGAGGATCGATAACATAGTGCCAGATTGTGGCATATTTATGAAACTGCCAAATCTTGACAGGAATTTCAATTGCAACCACAGGATTTTCCTGACCATCGACGACGCCCTGCTGAAAGGCAACCTGCGCATCACCCCAGTTCATGTTGACTGGATTGCCGCCAAGGGCTGTCATTATTTCAATAAAAATAGGGGTGCCAACAACACGGACCTTCATGCCAACCAGATCTTCAGGCTTTTTAATCGATTGTTTGGAATTGGTGATTTCCCGAAAGCCATTCTCACCCCAGGCAAGCAGTGTCACCCCCTTGTTCTTTAGCAAGGTGGCAATTTCATCGCCCACCTCGCCCTGGATAACAGCATCCAGCGCTTTGTAGTCGGGAAAGAAAAAGGGGAGATTAAAAAGGTTAAGGGGCTTGATGGTGGTTGACCAGTTGATGGTTGAAGCAAAACAGAAGTCGGCAACGCCCTGACGATGAATGAGAAACTCATTGGTCTGTTTACCGGCCATCAAGGAGGACGAGGTATAGACTTTGATGTTGATTCGGCCATCTGTCCGCTCGCGTACCAGGTCGGCGAACTTTGTGGCCCCTGCTCCCCATGGCATTTTGGGACCGACAACAACTGACATCTTGTATTCATCTTTGTATTTTGAAGCCGCAAAGAGTGATGCCGGAACAGTCAAGGCCAGCAGGCATAAGAGAGCACACATCAGTGAACGTTTAAACATACATCCTCCTTGTATTGGTTTTTTGGGTTACCATTCGTAAGAAGAAGAAATAATAAAGTATTCATTCCAGAGGGTCAACGGTTAAAAAAATAAAGGGCCTCACTGCCCTGCGCTCATGCGAGTGGAGTTCCTCTGCTAAAAACGTTGACCAGGTTTTATTCGGCCTTACCGTAGTCACTATGGAAAAGTGTTTATGACAAAAAGAACGTCAATTCAGCATCACCGGGCAATATTCCTGTCAGACTGACTATGCAGTTGAAGCCCAAAAGAGGCATAAGTCGTGTATTTCAACGGTCCAAAAAGAAACCATTTACCCATATATAAGAGAGGCAGACCATGCTTAAACAGAATATCTTTTTTTTAGCTGGGATCTCCCTGGCACTTTTGCTGAGCGCCTGCACAGCCAAACAGACTCCTGTCGCTATCGATACAAAGAGTGTCGCTCCCGGAACCGAAATCGCCAAAAAAGGTGAGCCCTTAGCATTGACGGGCACCGCCATTGAAGTCGGGCAAAGATTACCGGAAACCGGTCTTGTTGACGCGGCAACAATGAAGACCGTCAACCTCGATGATTACCGGGGCAGTGTTCTCTTGCTCAGTATCGTCCCATCCATCGATACCAAGGTCTGCGAGGCGCAAACCCATTATCTCGGTGAGCAGGGCGATAAACTACCGGCAGGAGTCAAGCGCATTACTGTCAGTCGTGACACCCCGTTTGCCCAGGAACGTTTTGCCCAGGAAGCCAATCTTGAGGACATTCAATATCTCTCAGACTATAAGGAAGGGGCCTTTGGCCGGTCAACCGGTTTGCTCATCGATGGTCCGCGGTTGCTCGCCCGATCAGTGATCGTCGTAGATAAGCAGGGAATCGTTCGATATATTCAGGTGGTTCCGGAAATTACCCATTTGCCGGACATGGAAGAAGCGTTCGCCAAGGCCACCGCTTTGGCCAACCAGCCCTGAGATTTGGCTATTCAGGATGTGATCGATATTCAGCTGCGGTTATATTGCGGCGGCGCATGATTTTTTGCAGGGCAGTTCTGGTAAGTCCTGAGATTTCTGCGGCCTGCGAGACATTGCCGCCGGTTTCTTTGAGCAGGTGCAAAACATATTTAACGGTAAAGTCATCGACAACCTGTTCCTTGGCAACTTTGTATTCAATTATTTCATGGCCGTGGATGAAGTCAGAGCATCTTGAATTTTCGCCGTTGTTCCTGGCCGGAAGAAGCGCTGACAGATCGTTGACGTCGATGACGTCCGACAGGCAAAACATCACCGCCCGTCGGACGACATTTTGCAGCTCTCGAACGTTACCGGGCCAGGAGCGTTGCATTAATAGATTGATTGCTTGCTGGCTGAAGCGTTTCGCCGGCAGGTCAAGTTCATGGCAGACCTGGGCTATGAAATGGTTGGCCAGCAGCGGGATATCGTCGACAATTTCACTGAGGGATGGCGTCCTGAGTGACACTACATTGAGCCGATAGAAGAGGTCCTCACGGAATTTTCGCTGCCTGATCATCTCTTCGAGGTCGAGATTGGTAAGTGCTGTGACCCGGACATCGATTTTTATTGTTTTGGTCGCCCCAAGTGGTTTGATTTCCTGCTCCTGCAGCACTCGCAGGAGCTTGCTTTGCACCGTTATAGGGATATCACCGATCTCATCGAGACAAATAGTGCCGCCGTTCGCCTCGGCAAAAAGGCCGGGCTGATCATGGCTGGCGCCGGTGAAGGCACCCCGGACATGACCAAAAAGCTCGCTCTCCAGGAGATGCTCAGGAATGGCCGGACAGTTGACCATGATCAGCGCCTTGTCCCGCCTGGCACTGAGATTATGGAGGGCGCGGGCGGTCAGTTCCTTGCCTGTGCCGGATTCACCCCGAACCAGAGTTGTATAATTCGATCTTGCCACCGTTCGCAGTTGGCTGAGAAATTTTCGCATTGGTTGCGATTGACCAATAAAGTCGGTCAATCCGGCCAGATCGCCTACCTTTTGCTTTAAAAAGTAGTTTTCCTGAATCAAGCGTTTTCGTTCAATACCCTTCTGGATAATTCGACAGATGTCATCTTTGTTAAAGGGCTTGGTGATAAAGTCATAGGCTCCAAGCTTGATGGCTTCAACTGCCGTCTCAATACTGCCAAAGCCGGTCATCATGATAACCGTCAGCCAGGGCGCGGTTGTACTGAGTTTTTTCAGGAGATCCAGGCCGCTCATTCCCGGCATTTTGATATCAAGCAGGACGAGATCGACAGAGAACTCTTCGATCTGTTGCAGACCACTTTCAGCGTCATGAGCGGTCAGTATCTCCAGCTCTTCGAACTTTCGACCCAGCATTCTCTTCAGTCCGCTGCGCATGTCCTGTTCATCATCGATAATAAGCAGACAGTCGTTAGCCATGGGCGTCCTCTTCTACGTGGAGACTTATGATAAAACGTGATCCTTTGCCGGGGACACTCTCCACGGCAATCTCTCCATCATGATCCTTGATTATACCATAACTCACCGACAGGCCAAGGCCAGTGCCTTTGCCCGGGTCTTTGGTGGTGAAAAACGGATCAAAGATTTTGTCCATCGTTTCAGGAAGGACACCACAACCGTTATCGTCCACAGTAATTGTGATAATGTGATTGGCCTGATCATACCTGGTGGTTAACAGGATATAGCCATTCTCATCAATGGCATGGGCGCTGTTTAAGAGTAGGTTGAAGAATACCTGTTTCATCTTATCGACATCAACATTGATCATCGGCAGAGCGGAGTCGAGGTCGAGGTCAATGGTGATATTTTGTTGTTGAAACTGATTTGCCGCCAGCAGCACCACGTCAGAAATGATGGAATTGATGGAAGACAGTTCTTTCACGGACTTATGCTGGCGGGCAAAATTAAGCAGATCGGCAATAATTGTTCGGCAGTTGCCGGCATGTTTTTCGATGGTATCAAGATCCGCTCTGGCCTCCTCCGATAAAGTCGGATCATCTTTGATGAGATCTATATGACAAAGAATAACCCCGAGCGGGTTATTGATCTCATGGGCTACACCGGCCGCAAGTTGACCCATGGATACAATCTTTTCGGTTTGTTGAATTTGTTGCTCCATTCGCTTCTGGTCGGTTATGTCTTTTAGATAACAGACAATACTGCCGGTATTGCCTTGCTCGTCGTGGATAGGGTAAAAATAGATCAGAAAGATCTCCCCATTTGCCATGTTCATCTGGCGACTGATGGGAGCTTCTGGTGGGGGAGAGAGCATATCCCCACACTCGATTAAGGGACATTGGCCGGTGAAGGGGAGAGTGGCTATCGAATGTTCCAGGACCTGCTCCAGAGTCACCGAATATCGGTTGAGAAAGGCCTTGTTGACATTTTTAATTGTCCCCTGGTGGGTGACCAGAACCACCGGATCGGTGATTCCATCAAAGACCGACTGCAGCAGTTCTTTACTCTGCAGTATTTTAGCGGCATAATTCTCAAGCTGTTCACGGTTCTCCTGAAGATCGTCGGCCATCTGCTGGGCGACCTCGGTGAGCGCGCTAATTTCGTCAGTAGGAGCGGATTTGGCGGATGTGGGATTTTCTTTGTCTTCTTTTAGACTGGCCCGGAAAATATCCAGTAGATTGTTGAGGTTCTGGGCAATAACCTTGTTGAAAAAGATGCTGATAATAGCATAAAGAAAGAGAAGAGAAGGGATTACGCCAAGAAAGACAGTGAAGGCGATCTCTTTGATTTTGAGTAAATTCAGGTCCACCGGTACGCCGACGCTGATCACTCCATATACGTTGCCAACGTCTCTGAAGAAGCCTCGCGTATTGCCATAGAGATCAATAATTTCCTTTGGTGCGTCTTCCGGTTTGCCATGGCAATGGCTGCATGAGGCTTCGGAATATACCGGACGATAGCGCATGAAATAGCGGTGCCCGCCTTTTTCAACGATACCCTGCCATTCGTCAATGGCCGGATTGTCGATAAAATATTGTATCTTTTTAACTTCCCTTTCATCCGCTTCGTAATTGGGATTGCGGGCATTAACCGCC
The DNA here is from genome assembly GCA_963677465.1 of uncultured Desulforhopalus sp. Classification (GTDB taxonomy): domain Bacteria; phylum Desulfobacterota; class Desulfobulbia; order Desulfobulbales; family Desulfocapsaceae; genus Desulforhopalus_A. Next base: position 6,304,354 of record OY781976.1, read on the forward strand.
ACCCGGCGATAGATGAAATCATGGAGGTCTCTATTGAACCGGTCCATGACAGTTCTGCTGATATAGGAAGAGGACATTGCCTCGAGGATAAATGCATCCTGACCCAGGGTGGCATACATCTTCGGGCGGAGTACCTCGGTGACATAACTGCGATTGGCGGCCATGGCTATCATAACCAGTTCGGTCTTCTGGTATGCTTCGTCTTCCATCGATTTCTTTTGGAAAAAATAGATTGTCGTCGAGGCCAGTGCCGAAAAAAAGATAAGAATTGCTGCCAAACCCAGCAGAAACTTCGTTTGCAGGCTGGTGTATCTGGCTTGTTCCTGGTCTTTTTTGTTTTTTTTTGTTGTCATGCGTTCTCCTTAGGACCAAATAATTACTGGTAATATGCCATAAAGTCCTCACGCATGTCTTCCACCCATTGATATCGGGTAGTTGTCTCATAAGCCAGGGTTTTTTTGAGGATATGACCAAGCTCTACCGGTAATTTTTTGTGCTGCGCAACCATGTTTTCGATCTTGCCTTTTGCGGTGAGCCAGGCCTGGCGCGAATCCGGTTGGCCGGTATGGGGGAACTCCCCGGTATGAATGAGAAAAAGCATCACTCCGAGCGAGTAGAGATCGCTGCGCGGGTCTCCCCGCCGCCCATTGATCTGTTCCGGGGCCATGTATCTGAAATCACCCTGTGGTCCCATGCCTGAATCAAAAATTGTATCGGGCAGCTTCGACCAACTGGCAAGACCAAGGTCGACCAGTATCGGCGTTTGCTCATCAGTTACGAAAAAATTGTCAGGCCGCAGATCATGATGGACAATATCTTTTGTGTGCAAATAGGCGATAAGGTCAAAAATCTGAGTGAAAATAGTAAGTAGGCTGACCTCGCCATAACTGTTTTTACTGCTCATGCGTTTGGCATCCTGCAGCGAGGATAAGACCATGATATCGTCAATCCGCTCTTGTACCTCGATGAGATTTCGATGGTCGCAGTCCTGCATGATTTTCAATTCGGTCTGGAGGCACGCCCGGTAGAGAGGATTGACATAGAGATTATTAAACGGAATCTTCAGCAGGACCTCTGCCTTTGTTTCACTGTGAATGCCGTGGTAGAGCCAGGACATCGCCCCTGTGGTGACCGGCTTGGCAACGGCATATGGGCCGATAAAATTTGGTTGAAGATTGTCGCCCCGTCTTGCGGTTCGCACATATCTGTTCAGATGGCGAAACGAGGCTTGCAGGGAATCGAGTTCATCGGCGGTGGTTTGCGGGGCTTTTTGCTCATCATAGCTTTGCTGCCTCTCCTTGCCTTGCTGTCCGTCTTGCCAGCCTGGGCTGAACATTGTCTGATTTTCCTGTAAGGAATCGACTACCCAGGCAAGTCTGGACACCACCAGTTTATCAAAAAGAACATTGATAACAAAGAGCAAGACGAGTGAACCGCCAAGGGTGAGGATGAAAATTACCCCGGTGAGCCTGGCCAGGCGGGACAGTGGTTTGGCAATAGGGATGGCGACTGAGTCCAGACCGGCCAGATCACCTTCGGAAAACCGAAAGCCACCAAAATCCCCGTATCTGCTGATCATTGAGGCGGGTGCGTCTTTGGGATCACCGTGGCAGATCAAGCACTCTTTATCTATATAATCAGGAATTATGCTGATAAATGAAGAACCTTTTTCATTATCAACCTGGCCCTGCCAGAAGGAACGGTTTCTGTCGGCCTCGAACCAGTCAAACATCTTGTCTTCCCATTGATTGGTGGCGTTTTCGGGGTTGCGGGGATTCTGCGAAACTCGGCGGTAGGTATAGCCGTCCATTTTCCCTTGAAAGAGTCGCATAATCCGTAAGCTGATATATGTCGTGGACATTGCCTCCAGGATAAAACTTTCATGGCCGCTCAGTTCATACATTTTCGGGCGGAGTTCTTCTATGACGTAGCTGCGGATGGCTTCAACTTCTTCAAGAATGAGCCGGGATTTTTCTAAGGCGTCCTGCACCACAATCTTTTTCATATACCCATAATAGATGCCGGAAAGCGCGAGGGCAAAGGACACCAGTATGACGGTTGAAAGCAGCAGGAATTTTTGACGCAGATTGATTCTGCCAAACGACATTTTCATGAGCTACCTTCCTGTGGCCAGCCGGTTTGCCAGATATGCCGGTAAGCCCGCAGCGATAATCTTAGCTGCGGTTTTCCGGTGATCAAAGGGTACCCGGCGATATGTGAGTTGCTGCAGGCGTGTATCATAGAGGATATAACAGGCCTGGGGCTTACCGTCCCGCGGTTGGCCGACACTGCCACAATTAAAAATCTGCCGATTGCCAGCGGTGATAGTATACACTGAAGATGGTTCAGGTTCTGCAAACGATATCTGGAAAAAGTTTTTTTTGGTAATTATCAGCGGCTTATGAGTGTGGCCAATGAAGACAAGCTTTTTACCGGTTTGTGCGAAGGTGCGAGCTGCATATTTACGGCAATTGACATATCGCCAGGCCTTGGGATTATAGGGGTTGGCGTGGGAAAAAATCATTTCTCCCATGACTCTTGACGGTTCAAGATCTTTTATAAACGATAAATTATTTTCGGTCAGTGTCTCCATGCTCCAGAAAATGACCTGCTGCGCGGCCTTGCTCATGCTAAAAGGTGTTGCTTCCCAGGTGGCGGCTGCATCATGATTGCCGAGGATGATCACAACATTGGGCAGCGAACGAACGAGTTCGATGCATTCGTTGGGATTCGGGCCGTAGCCGATAAGATCTCCGAGGCAGACATAGCGATCAATATTTTGCTTTTGGAAATCATCAACCACCGCCTCCAGGGCTTCTATATTGGCGTGTATGTCAGAAAATACCGCGAGTTTCATGATTGCCTGGTGCGTACTGCACACTTGTATTGTGACCGGAGCTGATCGCTGATATTTTGCAACCCCTCTTTGAATGCAGCCGACAGGGGCATGGCCTTCTGGTGATAGACTTTAAGCATCGACGGAAGGTCATTGTCTCCTGCCTTCTCCGCCATCATTGTCACAGCCTGGTGAAATTTTCTATGGGGTTCAACGACGTTTGCCGTCAGTCCCTTCCACTGTGAGGACTCAGGAAGCCTGCCAAGCCATCTGCCAAAATGGCAGCTTGTTTCGTCTTGTTGCCCATGCTGTGCGGCGCCATCCAGCAAGCCATGGGAGGTTTCGGCAAACCAGTTGAGGTGATGAACCCAAGTATCGGTTAAAAAGAGGTCTATTTCTGCCAGCAGGGCCGGACTGAGGTCGCTTGAGTCGGAAAAAAACGGCGGTGATGCGGGGGACACCGCGTCGGCTATAATCACTTTGGCATTGGACTGTTTAATGACTTTTTGAATGGTTGATCCACCAAAGAGAGCGGCCAGCCCTTCGAGTGACCGGGGCGACCGGGGTGGCCCGAGGATGATGGTATCTGCGCAGATTTGATCGGCTGTTTCCAGTATAACGTCCACCGCCTCTCCTTTTATAATACGAAGAATGGGGTCGATCTTGTATCGCTTAAGGGAGGTGATATATTTATCCAGCCTTTTACTGAAGGCTTTGCCTTCAACCTCTACAGCATACTTAACGAGACTCTCTGTATCCTCTTCTCCCGTAGAAACGAGCAGGGTTATCGCACCGCCCCGTAACAACACTTCGCGTTTCACCTGTTCGATGACGAGGTCGGCATGATCGTGGTCAATAATGCAGCCGAGAATCTGGCGATCGCTGGTCTGTTTAATTGCCGCATCCTTTTTCGATTCGTCGAGTATTTGGGCACACCCGTCAAAATTAAACATCCAGAGGAAGGGCAGTGGCTTTGTGACCAGTTCTCCCTGGACGGACACCGGCAGCAAGTCATGATTTTTCAACTCGGAAATAAAATCAGTAATGGATCGGAATCTTTCTTCAGGTTTTCTCGCCACTGCTTTGAGGACAATTTGCTGGATGGATGGCGGAATATTTTTGTCATAATATCTTGGTGGGATTGGATCCCGTTTGATTCGCTCCTTCACCCTGGAAAGCTTTTTTGAACGTTCATGGGGAAGTTGTCCGGTGAGCATTTCATAAAAGATGACGCCGAGGCTATAGATATCACTCTCTTTATAGTTTCTTTGGCCGCAGATTTGTTCCGGGGCGATATAATAGGGCGTGCCTTTGGGCCCCGGCAGGTCTTGTGCCAGGAAATCAGTATGGGCCAAATGATTGGCCAGACCAAAATCAAGAATTTTAATGTCATGGCTGGGAGTGACCATGATATTGTCGGGTTTTAAGTCGAGATGGATGATGGAATTTTGGTGGAGATATTCAATGCCTTCGGCCACCTGCAATATATAGTCGCAGGCGGTGGCAATTGGTAATGTCTGTTTTTTAGTCAGCAGTGTTCTGAGATTTTCCCCCTCAATATATTCCATGACCAGATACATGCCGGATCGATCCCGGCGCAGAAAGCACACGACACGGTCATGGTTCAGATAGCGGCTGATGCACTCTTCGTTTTGATACTGGTAGTAGAGGATGGGACGATTGAGGATATCATCCAGAGGAATTTTCAGAACAACTGTTTCATTGTAGAAGAGATCGATGGCTTTATAGACATGGGCCATCTCCCCGTCATGGAGCACTGCTGTGATCTTATAGGTACCTATACGTTCACCGGGGCTGAGTGTGTCCACGATATCCTCTTCTGCGGAGAATTCCTGATTCCATTAAACTTTTATGGAGAGCCAAGGGGCTTGAGTACGAAAATCACATATCCGACGACGATTAACAGGATAACAATAATTTCAACGATAGTCAGCCTGATGAGCATGAGTGAAATCTTCCTCTGGGATGGGGTCATTTTGAGGATTATTTTGTTCATGATATATCGGAAAAAAATGGTGTTTAGGCTGTTTTTCAGATACATCCGCAGATATTCTTTGATGCTGCGAATCCACAGTACCACGTGACGTTCTATGGCTTCGCTGGGCTCTTCATCCTCAGGCCGGTAGAAAACTTCTGCCCAGAAACCGTTATCTTTTGGGAAAAAGCGGACTTTTTGGTAGTCACCTTGTGCAAAGACCAGTTCCAGCGTCTGTGGGTCTGTACTTGAGAGGTCGCCGGATAACTGAAAGGCCTGGTCGGTTTCGTGGTCTTTTAATGCCACCGTAAATGTACCCTTTTCTGCAACCAGCTTTTCGACAATCCAGTGGGGATTGAGTCTTAAAAGTGTTTCAACGGGCAGCAATTGCGTCAGGGAAAGGAGCTGTTTCTTGCCGCGCACAGGCAGGTTGAGATCATATTCTTTTCGCATACAGGGTCACGGCACCGTTAAAATTGGGCAGGGGAGCAGGGGATGGAGCTTTTCGTTAGACAAGGTGGCGGCGAGGCCTGGCGCCATTTTGACGGAAAATAATCGGCTCGGTTTTTTGCAATAGGGGCCAAGCACTATCAGCTCACTGGCCAGTTTTGCGGCAACCTCGGCGATGGTTGCTTCGATGCCACCGACGACCTTGATAAATTTTGCCTGATCAGCCTGGGGGTACTTGTTTTTAATTCGCTGCCAGTCTTCGCCGATTTCACGCCCCAACTGCTCATCAACATAGTCCTTAAACTGGGTTCTGGCGGTGGAGGTGTTGAGCCAGTCGTCACTGGACATGATACTCCAATCCTTGTCAACAATGGTCAGTACGGTTAATTCGGTTTCCGGTGATTGAGCGAGTAAGGTGTTGAAGACATACTCTTCGGCTTTTTGAGCACCGGCAGAACCGTGGGTACATAATAATATTTTTGTAAACATTGGCGAAATCTGAGGTTAGGGAAAAAGCCCCCTGAAGGTAGCCGGATAAAAAGGCAATTCCAGAGGGCCAAAAGCTGAAAGATCTCGTTGATAAAAGAGAAAAATTCAAACGAGATCTTTCGCTGGGCTCATTATTTAAGCAGGCCGATTTCAACAAGCCTTAAATGAGCTTTAAACCAACCACTTGGTAAAGAGCAGGACAATAAAAGTGGTCGCCAGGCATAATACCAGTGCGGTCAGATCTTCGTTTCTTTCGCTGTTGAAGACTGACAGTGCTCTCTCTTCTAATTCTTCGGTGTTGGCGTCACCTGAAATTACCGTTTGTCCTTTGCCGGCATCACCGGTTTCTATAGTTTTTTTGTCACTCACGATAGTACCTCCACGTCAATTTAAGACAACATCTTTTACCAGCCAGAGAACGACAAAGAAAGAGAGTGTCGCTTTTGCTATTCCTGAAATACCGCCGATGACCAACGGCCAGCCGCCTGCCTGGAAGATGGCTTTCTTGGTAATCTGCATGCCAAGTCCGATCAAGCCGAAGGCAAAGAACCAGATCATACAGTCAGTTAAGACTGTGACGGTTTTTGAGGTCTTATGCACCTGTTTAATGGCATGGGTGATAACTGCTTTCACTTTTCCGTCAAGGCTGATCTGTTTGGCCTTGGCAGCGGCCAGGATGCTCTCAAGCTCTGACATCCGGTCCTCACCGGCTTTGTTAAAGGCGGTTTTGTTATCACGCTCGGCAAAGTTTCCGGCAATCTGGCGTTGCTTGTGCAGATCCTTCACTGCGGCCATCTGGCTTTCGGTCAGTCCGGTTATTGTACCTTCTTTCAGTGCCTTATCGAGAGTAATCCACTCGTCGTCAGTGACCTGGCTTCTCTCGTTGTAGCTGACATCAATGAATTTCCCTTTGTAATGCTGGGGTGGTGAGAAGAGACCGGCGGAAGAAAGACCAAAGAGCAGCAGGAAACCAAGGATAAAGATGGGGAATTTATCGATAACGACGGTTTTGAAACTCAACTTCTGGCCGCTTTCTTTACCAAACCAGGTGGCCAGCACCAGAACGATAATGGGGAGAAACAGGACGCGGGTAATATTGAAGATTTCTGCAACTTTCAGGGTTTTAATATCAACAGCATTAAAGGCCAGAGCTGCGGCCGCAACCTGCGCGGAGTTGAGGATACCGGTTCCGGCCCATGCACCGAATTGAACCGGGTTCATCCCTGCCAATTTGCCGACGGCTGGGAAGATAAACATACAGATAATACCAAAAGAGAGAATGGTGCCGATAGTATAGGCCATCTCTTCACTCTTTGCTTTTACCACCGGGGCCACGGCAACGGTGGCGGAAACACCGCAAACGCCCATTCCAGCGGAAAGAACACCGGTCATGGTCTTGGGCTGCTTGAAGATTTTACCGAGCCAGAGTACCAGAAAGACAGTGCCAAGAACAAAAATGCCGATCAACCAGACACTATAGACTCCCAACTTGGCAAGTTCGGCAAAACTGTATCGGGCACCCAGCATGATGACACCCATTTTCAGGACAAAACGGGCACATTTAACGCCGGGAGCGGCAAATTTTGGAATGCCGACGGTGTTGGTGACAATGACTCCCACCAGCAGGCCGAGAATAACGTAGTTAAGGTTCAATACCTTATAAATTCCAAAGCCGAGGGATGGCTCAAGGGCCTTGCTCCAGATCTTGACCATGGGCTCTGCATACCAGCGGATGAACATGGCCAGCAGGAGCAGAAGGATAATTCCCCCCAGAGGCTGAAGAAAAAATCGGTCAAAGGAACTGGTGCCGGGTTCTTTGAAGCTATTGATGAGCGCACCGACCAGTCCTATTCCGGCAATTATCAGGCACATCGTTACCTGCATATCCATTGTTTTATGGGTGTGCAGGTACTTCATCGTCGGTAAAAGTGCTCCTGAATTGGCGATAAGGCCATAGATCAGTAGCACGCCGCTCATGATAAAGACGGGCATGTTTTTCTGAATTTGAGACATCTCACTCCTCCTCTTTAAAATATTGGACCTTGGAGTGTCATTGTCCGGGAAATTCACCCGGTCATCAAGCCAAGGCATTGTTGATAATCAAAAGAGGATACGCAAATGATATGCCAGACGGTGAAATGTGGCAGGGAAAGTGGAAACGTCCTGTTATTACGGTGATTGTGGTGAAAAGCCCGGCAAAGCCAGGAGAGAACTGTTGTCAATATGGGCAGGTTGACTGGAAACCGACGACGGCAGTGTTGCCATTAGTTTCCATGGGTAGGCCCGGTTTGCTACATTCCGCCGAGTTTCGGCAGTACCGCTGAGGCAAAACTGAGCACAAAAAAGAAGCCGCACATGTCGGTGACTGTCGTCAGAAGTGGGCTGGAGACCAGGGCTGGATCAAGCTTTAGTTTTTTCAGCACCAGGGGGAGCATGCCGCCGAGGGTCACGGAAACCAGGGTGTTGGCGGCAAGTGCTCCGCCGACAACGAAACCGAGCCAAGGGTTTCCCTTCCAGACAAAGGCCACACCACCCAGCAGCAATCCAAGGATTATGCCGTTGATGACTCCCACCTTAGCCTCTTTAGCCAGTACCCAAAATAACTCACCCGGTCGGACCAGGCCTAAAGAGAGCTCGCGCATGGAAACCGCCACCGCCTGATTGCCGGAACAGCCACTCATATCACTGACCATTGGCAGAAAAACCGCCAGCGTGATCACTGCGGCCAGGGTGTCCTGGTACATGGCAATGACACTGGCTGCGATGATATTGAGGACAATATTCATGCTCAACCAGGAGAGCCGACGGCCGGAGCGGGTGAGCAGGGGCATGGTGCGAAATTCCTCGCCGCCTATAATACCACTCAGTCGAAGAAAAGTTTTTGTCTTTCGTTTGTTGATGGCTTCTTCAATGGCCTGCGGCAGGACCACGCCGACCAGCCGTTGCTCATCATCGACAACCGGTACACCAAGCAGATGATGCTCCTCGAAGAAATCATCAAGCTCGCTGAGTGTGGCCTTATCAGAGACGCTGAGAGGAGAGGAAATCATTATCTTGTCAAGCTCGGCCCCCTTGGTGGGAAAGAGCATGTCGTGCATTCGAAGGACGCCAACCAGTTTATCTTCCTGGTCAACCACATAGAAATAGAGAACATGGTAATCTCTGTATTCCGTTTGATTGATTTGCAGGTCATGAAGGACGTCTGTGACAGTTTGGTGGGTTTTATACACCAGAAACTCGGAAATCATCAAACCGCCGGCACAGTTAGGATCGTACTCCAACAGCATTCTGGCTTCTTTGGCCTCATTCTTGTCCATTTTGGCAAGAATTGCTTTACTGGTCTCTTCGTCCATTTCACCGAGCACATCAGCAAGGTGATCGCTGGACAGTTCTTCCATAAGAGCGGCGGCCTGTGCCAGTGGCATGTCTTCCACCAGATCGGCAGCCTGGGCGTCCGGCATGTCCTCAATCATGTCAGCGGCGTCTTCGGGACTGAGAAGACTGAGAAGCATCTGCTGCTCTTTTTCTTCCAGACGGGAGATGGCCCTTGCTGTCTCAGATGGGCTGAGCGTTTCGATGAACTTTGTTACGTCAATGCTGTTTTGTGTTGCGATCAGCTCACGGAGCATTTCCCATGATGGGATGATTTTACTCATATTAGACCTCTTGGAATTTCATCCATAACGTGCGTCTCGGATTTTGATGCCGGTGTCTGTTGATAAGATATCAACCTGGGAGCCTATTCTCGGACAAGCTCCTGGTGGATGAGCTTATTCACGGCAGAGCTCGCCGTCAATTGATAGTTTCTGCGAATTTAAAAATCTGTCACGCATTTCGACCATAGAATTTCGTGAATACATACCTGATTGCCTGTCAGGAGCTAAGAGGCATCTCAGGCGATGAGCAAGAGTCTGGCAGAGTGGCTGTTATTGAAGAATTGCCACCGCTCTTATGGGTGAGCCATCGGCATCTTCAAAACTGAGTGGCAGGCAGGAAAATTCAAACTGATCGCCGGGCAGAGCCGCGAGGTTTGACAAGTTCTCAATAATGCATGTGTCTTTTTCGAGCAGAGCCTTGTGGACAAGGAACTCTTCGCTGTCCGCCGTATCGGCAGAAATAGTATCCAAGCCGATGCCCTTTAAACCAAGGGTGCTGAGCCAATGAGCTGCCTCCACCGATAACACGGGAAAATTGGCAAAGTATTTGTCTGAACCCCAATATTGGCTCCAACCTGTATGCAACAACAGGAAATCCACCGCTCTTATTTTGTCTTGATACGATTGTAAATCTTTAACTTCAATGGTTTGGGTCGGTACAGTATCAAAGTTCAATAATAACGCTGGGCCGTAGAAATGCTCTATTGGCAGTTTATTCAGTGTCTTGCCAGCTTTCAGAAGATGAGCAGGCGCATCGATATGTGTGCCGGTGTGTGAGTAAAAGGTTATCTTCTTTTCAAGAAATCCATCTTTATCAATAGAACATCCAGTTGTCAGCACAGGTTGTTCTGTTCCTGGATAGACCGGCATGTTTGGTGATATACTATGGGTGAGATCAACGAGTTTCATATGTGCTCCGTGTGGATTGTTTCTATGGCAGCGATTTTTAGCTTGACCGGCAACGGCTTGTTAGTATCTTACCAGAAGTTTTCTTCCCCTTGTGCAGCAGGGGAGCTCTCTTATGTCAATATCCAGGAACACCTTAACATATGGAACAGCTACGTGGAAATACAGACATTTATTAATTATTATTTAAAAATATTTTTCATCCTGACCCCGTTTTTCGTGCTATCGGCCTTTCTCTCCCTGACTCGGGAATTTCAGCCCGCAGAAAAGAAGCGACTGGCCATCAGGGTAACTATTGCCGTGATGATCAGTTCCTTTGTGTTCTATCTTTTCGGAAGTTATATTTTTGAATTGTTCGGGATTACTCTCGACGCCTTCAGGATTGGTGCCGGCACCATCCTCTTTCTTTCAGCTCTCTCTATGATGTCGGGTAACGACGAGATGACAGAGCATGGCAACAACCTTGATATTGCTGTCGTCCCACTGGCCCTGCCCATGACTGTAGGCCCCGGTGTCATCGGGGTGCTTCTGGTGCTTGGAGCTGAAGCCGGTTCGTTGGTGGAAAAACTTATGATCGGTGCGGCTATCTTTCTTGCCGTGGCCACGGTGGGTGTAATTCTCTATCTGTCAACCAGCGTAAAACGTTTGATAGGTGAGCAGGGTCTGGTTATTATACCTAAGATAACAGGGCTTTTCGTCTCGGCTATTGCCGCCCAGATCATTTTTACCGGGATTCAAAACTTCCTAAAACTGAACTGATTTTATAGCCTCCGGAAGATTTTTTTTACTTGCCCCGAATGGTTATGATAACCGCCAGAATTATCAGTACAGCCCCAAAATAACCGAGAGGTGTGAAGTATTCACCCAGGAATATATAAGCAGTTACCGCCGCAACCACGGGTTCCAGTGTAGCCACAATGGACGCTCTGCCGGCTTCTAGGTATTTTAATCCCTGGTAATAGCAATAGTTGGCCACGAATGTGGATATCACTGCAACGGCGACAAGAGCAGCCCAGGCGGTGGGGGATTTATGGGTAAATTCAACAAAGGGGAGAAGGCAAAGAGCACCAAGAGGCAGGACATATAAGAAGAGGTTGGCTGACGAGTATTTTGTCGAAAAGTACTTGCCCACCGTATAGTAAAGCGAGTAACAAAAACCAGATGTCAGCCCGGCAAGAATGGCAACTCCGCCTATAGACACCGTAGCATGGGCATTTCCACCTGATCTCGAGATCAAAAATACCCCGAGGATCACCAGAGAGACTGCCATCACTTTTATTAAAGTAAGCTTTTCCCGGTACACGAAAAAAGCGACCAGGACCACCCAGGCTGGCGCCGTGTAGAGCAGTACGGCGGCAAAAGCGGCACCTCCCGATTGTACCGCATAGAGATATGAGATATAAAAAAGAGAGATTCCGAAAACTGCGAATATCAAAAAGAGAGGAATGTCCTTCTTGTCGAGAGATGTCTCCTTTTGGATAAAAGCCTGCACAGCAAAACAGACCCAGGCGAGGGAGGCCCGCCAGAATGCCACCTCCATCGGCTCGACACCTTCGGCAAAAGCAAGACTGGAAAATATTCCGATAAAGCCCCAGCCGAGGGCGGCTGATATTACAAAAAAATAACCGGCAGAGATTTTATTATTCACAGTGAGTTGAAAAAGATATTGAGATTTCATGTTGTTGAAATGGTCTGTCGTCAGTTTTGATACAATTGTAAAAAGTCTAAATTCGAGATGGCTAAGTGAAGAGTTTTTCCAAGGCCATCAAGTTTGTTACGATCTTTATCATACATAGCCGTTAACAGCAATTACCATTCTCCTGGCTTTATTGACAGGAGATTGAATCTCAGTCATTATAACCGCTTCTGCTGTTCTACTTAGTTTTCATCCTGAAACGTGGGCTTTTGATGTTCCCCAGCAAATCCCTTCGAAATTGAGGTAACTATGCGGTTTTTGCGACGTCTCCTGAGTGTGTCATTTTTAGTGTTTTGGCCGGTATTAATTTTTGCTCCGGCAAATAATCTTTTGGCAGCGGAGGCTTTGCCTGATACTGCCGTGAACCATACGATCATTGCTTCCCTGAAACCGGTCATTGAACTCTTTGGTGATAATGCCTGGTTGCAGGGCATTGTCGCCATCCTGCTTACTTTCACCATCGCTTCCCTAATCACCTGGATCATATTTAAACTTCTCAGACGAGTTACCACCAGAACGAAATTCGATATAGATGATCAGATTGTGGTTCTACTGAGACCTCCTGTTTATTACACCTTTTTGGTGAGTGGAATATCCTACGGGTTTTCAATCATGCCCATGGCCGATTCGGTTCAGCTCATCGCCACTCGCTGCATTCAGAGCCTTGGGGCGGTGGTGTGGATATTTTTCTGCACTCGTCTGGCCTCGCTGGTTCTCATGCGAATTGCGTCATTGAGTAATAAATTCACCTTTATTCAGCTTCGAACCCTTACCCTGTTTGATAATCTGGCCAAGATTCTGGTCTTTTCAGTGGGCATCTATATGATCTTTGTTATCTGGAAGATTGATATGACCGCCTGGCTGGCTTCTGCCGGGATTGCGGGGATTGCCATAGGTTTTGCCGCCAAGGATACGCTCTCCAATCTCTTTTCCGGAGTTTTTATCCTGGCCGATGCTCCCTATAAAGTTGGCGATTATATCGTGCTGGACCAACGGGAAAGAGGCAAGGTGACCCATATCGGCCTGCGAAGTTCCCGTATCCTCACCCGCGACGATGTGGAAATCACTATCCCCAATTCGATTATTGGCAACAGCACAATTATCAATCAGTCTGGAGGGCCTTCGGAAAAATTGCGGATAAGGGTCAAGGTCGGGGTCGCCTATGGGACGGATATTGATCTGGTGCGGAACATCATGCTCGAGATCGCCAACAAAGAACCGCAGGTCTGCTCAAGTCCCCAACCCAGCGTGCGCTTCAAGCTTTTCGGGGCTTCAAGCCTTGACTTTGAATTGCGCTGCTGGGTTCCCTACCCTGAACTGAGTGGCCGGGTCACAGATGCGTTAAATACTGCCATCTACAAGGAGTTTACCCGGTTAAATATTGAAATTCCGTACGCCAAGCAGGATCTGTATATCAAAGGTTTACCCGAATCTTTCGCTGCTTTGACCACCACAAAACAGTCGACTCCGATAGAATAAAACCAGGAAATTCTCCTTCTGGTCATTCGACACTCTAAAAATAAGGGTCGAACCGGAAGACCAACTCTTCTATGCCATGAACGTCAGCCAGCATCTGGTTAATTCGATCATGAATGACCGACTGTTGATCTTCGGGGATTTTCAGGGAAATTGTCACCCGACCCTTTAAGACCGCCACAGCTGCATGGGGAAAATCAAACAACTTATCGCTGACGATTGCATGCAATGCCAAATCGGCCAGGGCTGCTTTGGATTCGGCGGTCTCCTGGAAAGATTTCAGTGCCACCGTATTGGCGATAATATCGACCGCCTCTTCCTCGGTTAAATGACCGATTCGTATGGTCAGGTTGTACGCCTCCGGGTCCATGATGTCTATGCCGTATAAAAACATGCCCCACTTGCGCCGTTCTTCGTCGTCTTTCTTTAGGATGTATTGGGCCTTTGCCTCGGAAATGTTTTCCCGGGCCATTTCGCTGGCAATCCTTTTGTCGGTGTCGGCGATGATTCGGATTTTGAGAACATGGGAGATATTGCTGACAAAATGATGACCCACAAGACCGTGGTAGACCACATTACCGGTCAGGCAATGTTGCAGGATTGCAGCTCGGATGGCGGTCTTGAAACGTTTATTGCCATGGGGAAAACGGTCAAGTACGGAAAAGGCATTATCGAGGCCTCGTATCAGCTTCACTTCGGGCAAATGGAATTGGTCCAGGTTCTCAATGATCTGATCCCTGGAGATACATGTGTAGCCTAATCTCTTGGCCAGTTTTTCGGCTATTGATTTACCGTGATAATAACTCCCCCGGGAAATGGTAATAATCGGCATCAGAACCTCCCTTTGGTAGAGGATTTGGAGAAGAGCGCATCTCCCAACGTGGACTGACTGGATAATATTTGTACACCATTATAGCTACATACAGGGTAGACAATTTTTTGATGTATATCAATGGGCAATGTTTAGGGCAGGCAAATAAGGTCAGGCTTTTTATGCGCTTTCCCGGCTTGGATTCTGAGCCTGGGGCTCAGCAAATTCTTGCAATTGAGGAGGATGGAATCTGCATAATAACCTGTATGTCATTGAAATGGTGAGAAGCTTCTTGACAGGACATTGTTTGATGATGACACCTGATAGGTATAATGTCCATGCGGTGCCGTTTGCTGCCAGCCAGGGGGGCGATCGTGTCTTTATCTCAACAAAGGAGAACTGTGATGTCCGAGAAGAAAGAAAAGAAAGATAAAAAGAAAAAGGACAAGAAAGAAAAAAAGAAGAAAGACCTCAAACATTCATGTTGCGGGGGATCTGGCTGTAAAACAAAGGGCGACAAGAAAGATAAAAAGCACAAGAAGGACAATTAAGATAAGAAGAAGTGACAACCTGCATTAGACCAGCCCGGCGGCATTTCTGTGCCGCCGGACTGGTTTTTTTGTGTTTTTTTAAGCCGCTTTTTGTGCGAGTTCCGAGTTCTCTTCGGCCAACTCTTCTTGCATCTCCAGATACTGATCAAAGGTCATCATCTGATCAAATATTCCGTCCGGGGTGATTTCGATAATTCTATTGGCCACGGTGGAGACAAACTGATGATCATGGGAGGCAAAAAGCACTACCTCCGTAAAGGCCATCAAGCCGTTATTGAGTGAGGTGATCGATTCAAGGTCCAGATGGTTGGTGGGTTCATCGAGAATAAGGACGTTGGCATTGGCGAGCATCATCTTGGAGAGCATGCAGCGTACCCGTTCGCCACCGGAAAGAACCGATGTTTTTTTGGTGGCCTCTTCTCCAGAAAAAAGCATTTTTCCCAAAAAGCCGCGGATAAAACTTTCATCCGTTTTAGGTGGGGCAAACTGGCGCAGCCAGCCGACCAGATCAAGCTGATCATTATCGAAGTAGGAATTGTTTTCCTTTGGGAAATAGGCGTTGCTGATCGTGACTCCCCAGCGAAAACTCCCCTCATCTGGCTCAAGTTCTCCAGCGAGAATCTGGAACAGGGTGGTTTTTGCAAGACTGTGTGAGCCAACAAAGGCGATTTTATCACCTTTATTGACGGTGAGATTAAGGTCTTTGAACATGCAAACCCCTTCCACCTCTTTGCTGAGGCCTTCAATCTCCAAAATAATATCACCGCAGGGACGCTCAGGTTTGAATACGATGTAAGGATATTTTCGAGACGAATTCGGCATGTTGTCGATGGTGAGTTTATCGAGCAGTTTTTTTCGTGATGTGGCCTGCTTCGCCTTGGAGGCATTCGAACTGAAACGGCGGATAAATTCTTTGAGCTCTTCTGCTTTAGCTTTAACTTTCTTGCTCTCGGTCTCTTTCTGGCGGAAATGGAGCTGGCTGGCCTCATACCAAAAGTCATAATTGCCGACATAAACCTCAATTTTTCCAAAATCGATATCTGCCATATGGGTGCAGACCTGATTGAGGAAATGACGGTCATGGGAGACAATGATGACAGTGTTATTGAAGCGGGAAAGATAGTCTTCAAGCCACTTGATGGTCTTGAGGTCGAGTTGGTTGGTAGGCTCATCCAGCAGGAGGATATCGGGGTTACCGAAAAGGGCCTGGGCGAGCAAGACCCGCACCTTGTCACTGCCGTCGAGTTCTTTCATATGTTTCTGACGCATCTCTTCAGGGATGCCGAGGCCTTTTAACAGGACCGAAGCCTCTGCCTCTGCCTCGTAGCCGTTCATTTCTCCGAACTTGACTTCAAGTTCCCCGGAGAGGATGCCGTCTTCCTCGCTGAAATCAGGTTTGGCATACAGAGCCTCGCGGGCGGCCATAATTTTATAGAGCTTTTTGTGACCCATGATCACGGTGTTGAAAACAGTGTGTTCGTCAAAGGCGAACTGGTCCTGGCTAAGCATGGCAATACGTTCTCCAGGTCCTTTAAAAACTTCACCACGATCAGCATCCAGCTTGCCTGCCAGGATCTTGAGAAAGGTGGATTTGCCGGCGCCGTTTGCACCGATCAGTCCGTAGCAGTTGCCGGGGGTGAATTTTATACTGACGTCTTGAAAAATTATTCTCTTGCCATAAGAGAGAGCGATGTTTGATGCGGTAATCATGGTGGTGTCCTCATAAAAAAGCCAAAAGGAAACTTCCCATGGCATGGAGTGTTCTAGGAAAAAAAAGGTGAGGCGTAAGAATGTTCAACCCGGTAAACGGAAAAGTCAGCCGGGACTTCGTTCAGTTCCCGTGCTTGGCGGGGATGAGTACCTTCAAGAAAATTGATTCATAAAAAACAAGGAATAAGGTCCTAAGGCACTAATCTTCCGCAATAACCGGAGTCTCTGTCTCTATGCCTTCGGCGGGTTCGCTGGGTTTCTCCTGTTTGCGCGCCAGCTTCTCTTCTTTTTTCTTCTTCTTTGCTATTTCTTTTTGTCGTTTTTCGTATGAATAGTTTGTTCTGGCCAAGACTCTCTCCTTCAATAGTGGTTCGTGTTCGGCTAAAAATTCATTGGAGTAAAAAAAAGCCCCCGCAACAAGTGCGGAGGCTTTTCTGTGGTCGATCTCAGCTATTACAGCTGGACAACATTTGCTGCAGCGGGACCTTTAGGGCCATCAACAACCTCAAAAGTCACTCGCGCGCCTTCTTCAAGAGATTTGAAACCCTGAGCCTGAATTGCGGAATGATGAACAAATACATCGTTTCCACCATCTTGCTCAATAAAACCAAAACCCTTTGAATCGTTAAACCACTTTACTGTTCCTTCAGCCATCTTGTACTACTCCTTTTTGCTGGGTTCCATTGGAACCCTTTTTTATGTAGCCGAACCATCACTTTGATACTTCGACTGGAAGTCTGGTTGTCCAGACAAATCAGTTTATCTTTGTACGGGTTTGCTCGTTCCGAAATCAAAAGAGCAAGCCTTACTGCGCCGACTTTTGCCTTTAGTGGCTACAATCGGTTTTTTGCCTCGCGGCATCTGACGGGGAGATCGCTCCCTGGTATTTTCATTCGTAGTTTCTTCTGCTCTGGTATAAGCAAAATCCGCAGGAGTTGCTACATTATTCATCTTCTTGCCGAGATTTCTTTCGATGAGAGATATCATCTTATTGTCATCCCGATCAGCAAAGGTGATTGCCTGTCCACTCCGGGTAGCTCGGCCTGTACGACCGGTCCTATGGGTGTAGGTTTCTGCAGTGTCCGGCACATCATAATTGATAACATGAGAAATGCCAAGTACATCAATGCCCCGGGCTGCAATATCTGTTGCGACCAGGATTTTGAATGTGCCGTCGCGAAAGCCGTCCATTGCCAGCTGCCGTTTCTGTTGAGACAGGTTGCCTTGCAATGAAGTAGCGCTATATCCTGCATGCTCAAGTACCAGAGCCAAACTTTTTGCTTTGTATTTGGTACGGGTGAAAATCAGGGTACAGGCCATATCACCTTTATCTATGATGTTTTTCAGCAAGGAAGTTTTTCTTGCCTTGGCAACATGATAGAGTTCGTGGGAAATGCTTGGCGCAGGCAGATTATGGTTGATCTGCACCGTAACCGGCTTGTACAGAATCTCTTCTGCCAGGTGGCGGATTTCCGATGGCATGGTTGCTGAAAACACCAGGGTTTGACGCTTGGTGGGCAATTGTTTGATTATTCGCCTGATATCCGGCAGAAATCCTTTGTCGAACATATGGTCGGCCTCGTCGAGGACCAACACCTCAACCGCTCTCAGGTTGAAAGCCTTGTCATTGAGCAGGTCAAGCAAGCGGCCGGGACAGGCGACGACAATTTCTACACCAGCACGGATTTTGCTAATCTGTGGCTGTTTGCCTACGCCACCGTAAACCACAACGCTGCGCAAGCCAGTCTGTTTTGCCATCTTACCGATATTGTCATGGATCTGTTCCGCCAATTCTCTGGTGGGAGCCACAATTAAAGATCGAACTATTTTGCGTGGACCCTCTTGGAGTCGCTGTAACAGGGGCAACACAAAAGCTGCTGTTTTGCCGGTACCGGTTTGAGCCAGGCCGAGCATGTCGTGGCCTGCAAGAATAGATGGGATAGCTTCTTTCTGGATTGGAGTGGGGCTGGTATAACCGCAGGCAGCAATGCCGGCGTTTATCTTGGGGTGAAACTGAAAGTCATCAAAACTCATAATACTCCATTATATTTCGTGGTGAGATACCGGGGGCTATTCCCTGATTCCTCTATCTGCGGATCCTGTCTGATCCGCTAGTAACTTGTATGTTTTTTATATTTGTGGCGCGTGCTGGATTTGTTGAAATTCAACATTTGCATATAGCTGAAGCTGTTAGTCGAAAAATTTTGAATGTCTTAAAAAGTAATCTTGGGTGAGTTCTGGATATAAGAACTGAGCCTTGAGACTTGAAAGGGTATCAAATATAATTTGATTCTGGTATGGGCGAAAATTTCGACTAAAAAATTCATACTGTTTTAAGTAATCAGCATGACTTCGATGGCAACGAACGACGCTTGGGAAACAACGTGGTTAACGAGGACTACCTGAAGGGGATGTGCTCCTACTTAATGTGATTCAATGAGACGTATTATACTCAAATTTGAGCATTGCGCAAGGGAATAATAAAAAATATTAAGAAGATAGGGTGATGTTGGGCAAGAGAGTTGATAGGAAAATGATTGTTTCATTCTATGTTATTAATGCCCTAAGCAGGTATAACAATTTTGGGATGGTGTGGAAAAAAATTACAAACAAGTTCCTTTCTGGCTGGTCTCAGAAACAAAAAAATGCTCCAGGCCATAGGTCATTTCCATTTGAACGGGGCTTCCGGTTGAAGTTCAGGGCGATGTTTAAGTTGCAGTCCCTGGAGGAAATTGCGGAGGATCTGGTCTTTACAGCTACGATAATTCTTATGTTCAGGCTTACGGAAAAAGGCACTGAGTTCGTGCTTGCTCATGGGGAGACTCACTGACTCTAGAATATTCAGTATATCATCGTCTTTCAGGTTTAAGGCGATTTTTAATTTCCGAAAAATGATATTGTTATTTAGGCGTTTTTCAGGCTTGGCTTGTGGCCCCTCCTGCTTTCCACGCTTATCGACAATCAAACCATTGAGGAAGGCGGCAAGTTGAATGTCGCTACAGTTCTGGAAGGCAGGGTCATCATCTTTTTTTAACCAGTCACTGATTTGCTCTCGAGTAATTCGATAACCTGCCAGGCTAAAGAGGGTCATCATTTTTGAATCGTTGAAATTAAAGGTATAGCGGATACGGCGCAAGATGTCGTTATTATTCAAAAGTGTTTCCTTGTCTGAACTGCGGTTGTGGTGATATGGCTTTTTGCCTGAAATCGTGTACGGTGTGATACCCTATAAAAGGTCAAGGTACCATAAGAATGATGTGAACGGAATTCATCAAAATAGCCCGAAAAAAACTTGCCATTATGCTTTATTTTATAATTTAGATCAGGTTTCTGGATTTTACCTTCAAATTTCTGCAACGAGGCGTTACTATATCATAACGATTTGTTGTACTAACTCAGGCATGCTGAAATTGAGCCGGGGTCAGTGTTTTTTGCCGCAACAGATTTGTTTACGCTCAGAGGGAAGTACGTTCGTCAACAACGGTATGGAGTTACTTGAGAGCATTTGATGTCGCTCAGGCACCACCGGAAAAGACATCGATGCTAAGGAGCTGCTGTCCAAAACCTTAACAAAGGAGAATGCCCATGTCTGAGAGTGTTTATAAAATTATTGAAATGGTTGGATCAAGTCCAGTATCGTGGGAAGAGGCGACTCAGAACGCTGTAAAATCTGCCGGCATGAGCCTGCGTGACCTCCGCATCGCCGAGGTTGTAACCCTGGATATGAAAATTGATGAAGGGAAAGCAGCTGCCTATCGGGCCCGTGTGAAGCTTTCCTTTAAGCTTCTTTCCGACTAGCCCTTATCTGAAGCCTCCAGAAAACCTTGTATAAATGGGGGCACACAAGGGGCCGAGTTGAATACCGGGAATGGAGAATTATTTCCTTGTATCAATTTCGGCCCTATTGTTAATTTGAGCCGGAGTCTGCGCAGTGGGCAAATAACTACTTGCCGGAGGCTCTTCTCAGGGACTCCTCAATAATCCAGTGGTTCTTCTTCACAATCGTCGTGTCCGAACCTGCCAGAGAGTTGGATTTTGCAGCTAATGACCGGGCCTGCTTATATTCCTTTTGCTGTAATTTCAGTTCCGCCAGCTGTGACCAGAGCATAGCGTCTTTAGGCGCTGCCCGAAGGCCTCTTTCCAGGGTTGCCACGGCGAGATCGGGTCTGCCCTGCCGTGTCTGTTCCGTTGCCTGTCGGCTAAAACTCATGGCGATGGCGTTGGGTTGCTTAGGAGCTGGCGGCTTTACCGGTTGTACTTCCGGGATCGGTTGTTTCGTTACTGTCGGGGGCGGTGGTGGATAATAAACAGGTTGTTTGGAGGGTGAGACGGCACATCCCTGGAAAAGCAGAGCGCTTAATAAGCAGAGAGATAAGAGTTTGCTCGTTTTCTTGATAGCCTTAATCGTGTTAGTTGCTCTGGTTGTGTTGTTCATGGCTTTTTCAATGTAAAATTTTTGGTTGCTCTCCCTGGCCTGGAGAGTTCTCTCTTCCAATTAACGGATAAGATCAAGCAAGTTATTGAACCCTTTATTGAGTGCTTTTTCCAGATCATTATTGTTTCGTGGGCCGCATTTGATCACTTCAGGCAGCAGGCCGTTATTTATGAAAGGGAGCAGCCTTTGTCCCTCGGTCGCACATTTCTGACTGAAGATCTGCCCGGTGGCGATATTGGCGTAATACAAATTAATAGTATCGGGTGGTTGCTCTTGCAGGGGACTGGTGTCAATCGTCGCCATGGTGGCCGCCCATACTCCCAGAGCACCGGTTGCCCCGGTGAGGCCGGTGGGCGTGTTATCGTCTCGGCCAACCCAGGTCACAGCCACATGCGTGCCGCTAAAACCGGCAAACCAGGAATCCCTTAAATTGTCGGTGGTCCCGGTTTTTCCTGCCACGGTGAGTCCTTTCGGCAGGAGTTGTTGTAGTGAGCGGGCTGTACCCTCGGTGGTCACGGCCTGCAGGGCTGTCGTCAGGCAATAGGTTGCCGCAGGATCCACTGTCTGTTCCACGGTCAATGGGTAGCGCTGTAAGGTGTTGTTTTCTTGGTCGGTCACCGCAAGGATAGTCCGCAGGGGCGTTTGGTAGCCGCCTGCGGCGATGGTCTGGTACATCTGCAAAACATCAAGAGGCGGCAGCTCCACCGCTCCCAGCAGCAGGGATGGATAGGGATTAATGTGTTCCTGTATCCCCAATTTCTTTAAGGTGTTGATTACGGCATCAAGGCCCAGGTCCATGCCCAACTGTACGGTGGCAACGTTATAGGAATGCACCAGTGCCTGCATCAGAGGCAGCGGGCCATGATAGAGATGATCATAATTTTCAGGCTGCCAGTCCTTTCCGCCGGCTATGGGGATTTTTAGCGGTGTGTCATAGATGGTCGTCAGCAGATTGTATTTCTCAGGTTGGGCCAGAGCCGTCAGGAAAACCGCAGGTTTAACTATCGATCCGATGGGCCGTTTCATGTCGAGTGCCCGGTTGAACCCCGCTTCGTGGGGTGATCTACTACCGATAACAGCGACGACCTCTCCCTGGTCCACCGAAGCGATGACCATGGCACCCTGGAGGGTGTCTTTCGCATCCTTCCCTCTGTTCTTTTCAATAATGGCAAGCTTATTGGCCAGGCTGTCTTCTGCTTTCTGCTGAATAACCGGGTCAAGTGTGGTGAAAATCGATAAGCCTTCGTTGCGTAGATCCTCGTCTTTATAGTCCCGTGCCAGCTGATTACGGACCAATTGCAGAAATGCTGGATATTGGGTGATGCCGGAGGGGGGCGCTTCCATGACGGCCAGGGGCTTGTTTTTCAGTTGATCGGTTTCTTCGGGCGTGAGATCTTCAGAGGTGGCCAGGATGTCCAGGACCTGATTGCGCCGTGCTTTTGCTCTCTCAGGTTGATGTCTGGGGTTATAGTAGGAGGCACCTTTGACGATCCCCACCAACAGGGCAAGTTGTTCCGGCTCCAACTCGTTAAGATCGCGTCCGAAATAAAATCTGCTGGCCATGGCAAAGCCGTGGATTGCACGTTTGCCGTCTTGCCCCAGATAGACCTCGTTGAGATAGGCTTCGAGGATTTCGTCTTTACTGTAATGGTATTCAAGCAACAGAGCCATGATGGCTTCGTTGGCCTTGCGGAGAAGAGTCTGTTCACTGCTGAGAAAGAGATTTTTTACCAGTTGCTGAGTCAGGGTGCTGCCGCCTTGAACCGTTTTACCAGCCTTCAGGTTGGCAAGAGCGGCTCGGAGAATGGCGGTGGGGCGGATGCCCTCGTGAGAATAAAAATGTTTATCCTCAATGAGAAGCAGGGTCTTGATGAGCAGCGGCGGGGCATCGTCAAGTTTTATCAGTAACCGGTCCTCGTTGTGCTTGGGATAGATGGATGCGTACTGGAGCGGTTCCAGACGGAACATGTTCAGGGGATCGTTTTGGTCTGGAGAAGCAAGACTGGTGATGCTCTTGTCATGGATCGCCAGCCTGATACGAGTCGCAGGTTGTTGTATGTCCGGGAAGGCAAAGGCTCGACTGTAAATAGTGATCTTCTTGCCCTGAACACTGTATTCGCCGGGTTTAGCCGGGGTAGCGCGCCGACTGTAACGCAACAGGGTCAGTTCCTTTTCAAGAGCACTGATGGAAATTGTTTTACCGACATATAATTCTAAAGGGCGGGCATAGATTCGGGCTGGCAACTCCCAGCGCCGGCCTTCAAGGCGGCTGGTGATCTGTTCGTCAAGCCGCATGACATAGGGTACGGCGAGCAGCAAACAGAGAGCTGCTAGAACAAGAACCGACGTAACTAAAAGAGATGGCTTTTTCATAAGTGGTATATTTTGGGGCGTGGCTCAGACAAGCTGTTGGCGCGCCCTGATTTTGGCATCGATCAGTTCTGTGTGGGTCAGGCGCAGCAGGTTGGCCAATTTGTGGGCAAATTGATCTTCGTGGGCATCTAATTTGGCATCCGTGTGAATGACACGCCAGATGGCCTCCATAACAGCTATCTTCTCGTCCTTTGTCAGGTTGGTATTCATGTAACGAGTGAAACGGAACAGATCCACTGCCTCCTTTCGCTCCTGTTGCGCGGTGGCGATAAGCCCATCGATTTCCTGCCGGGGCACACCACACTCTTTGGTGAGCGTTGCGACAATATGTTCCATTTCCTCATCTGAACACTCACCATCGGCATTGGCTGCCTCCAACAGGAGGACGCACAAGGCCACGTGGTTATCCTCTGTTTTATCACTGTCTGTGACTTTTTTCTTGGAAGTCTTGCCTATAAAATATTTAATTAGATCAAACATATACTGTCCTTAGTAGTCGATTTTCATGTGATATCCCTTTAGTGAAGAAAGAGGTATTGTACAGAATTTCAGAATTTTTACAATTTAGCATGGTTGGAGTAAATCATCTCAGTTGCTTTGCCCCCATACTGTTAACCACTATAAGCCCTGTTACCACAAGGACAATAGAACCAATAAGGTGAGCAGTGATGGGTTCACCCAGCAGGGTAACACCCAGAAATACTCCTGAAATCGGCATGATGAATACAAAAGAATGGAGTGCGGTGGCGCCGAATTTTTGCATCATAGTATTCCAGGCAACAAAGCCAAACGAGGCGGTGACCAAGGTCTGGTACAACATTGCTTTAATAATCGAGGCATCAATGAATCGAATCATCTCCCCATCCCAGAGAAATCCGCTCAGTAAAAAAAACTGTGCCGCAATAAATAGCTGATAAATGGTAATTTGGACAGGGTGAAATCGCGCTATAATGCTTTTGAGATAGACAACATGACAGCCCCAGACAAGGACGGCAAGAAGAATGACCAAATCTCCAAGTAAAGCGTCACCTGTTAAGGCGACATTATCAAAAAATAACAAAAGCACTCCGGCAAAACCGAGAACCAGGCCTGCTATTTTTTTCAGATTGATGGTATCGCCGGGGATGAAGTAGTGGGCCAAAATCATCACAACAAAGGGGAGCATATTGGCAATCAGGGTGCCATGGGATGCCGTTGTTTTGCTCAGTCCAAAATAAAAGAGCGAGATCTGGCAAAACAGGAAAAGAGCAAGGACGAACAGCTGTCGGATTTGTCCTTTTTTCAAGGCGAGCGGTTTTCTGGTACATCGTGCCCAAAAAAATATGACTATGGCGGCAATGCCAAAGCGTAATCCTGCACTGGTGAAAATGCCCAGGCCGGTCAGGCTGATTTTAACAGCCACCGTATTGGCACCAAACAGCATACAGAGAAAGATGCTGAATATTGATGCTCCGAGCGGCAGCCCTTGGCTGCTTGCCAGAGGGGGCAATACCCTGTTGTTATTTTCCAACGAACGGCCTTTGCATGATAGCTTTACTGCACCAACAGGAATCGATTCTGGATTCTGCCGCCGCCTGACTCTCTATAACTCGATTTCCTGACCAAATTCCAGCACCATAGCTTTTTTGCCCATCGCCTCCACCTGTTTCTTGAAGTCGTTTGGATCTACTTCTATGACTGGGAAGGTGTTGTAGTGCATGGGAATGGCCACCGCTGGATTGGCAAGTTGTACGGCTTTCACTGCATCTGGTATTCCCATGGTGAAATTATCGCCTATTGGTAGAAGCATATAGTCTATCGGGGTCATCTCGCCGATCAGTTTCATGTCGTAAAAGAGGCCGGTATCTCCAGTGTGGTACAAGGTCTTGCCGTCTATCGTTAAAACCACACCGGCAGGTTCGCCGGCATAGACATTGTCTGGTGTTGCTGAACTATGGTGGGCGATGGTGAATTTCAATTTGCCGAAGTCGAAGAGGTATGCACCGCCAATATTCATATTATGAGCCCGAAACCCTTTGTCTATGCAGTAGTTGGCCAGCTCATTGATGCAGATGAACAGTGGATCGGTCCGCTTGGCGATTTTGAAGGCATCACTTATGTGATCGCCATGGCCATGGGTTAAAATGATGAAATCTGCGGTAAGATCAGCCGATTTGACGGGGGAAGTCGGGTTGTCGTCGAGAAAAGGATCAATAAGAATGATTTGGCCGCCATCGGTTGTGATCTGAAATGAAGAATGAGAAAAATATCTGAGTTTCATCTCTGCCTCCAGGTTGAGTTGAAAAGAGGGGGTGCCCAAGGTTCTTAAACTAGTTTCCATCCTGAAACGGCCCTTTTATCCTAACTCTTCGTTGTTCTCAAAATTTAATCCTCGGAATATCGATTATATGCCTGTGGTTAAATTTATCGAACGCCTTCATTTAGAATAAAATGCCACGTTTCAGGATGAAAACTAAACTAAGGTCTTTATCATGCCTGGCCTGAGAGTAGCAGTAATGGCCACTGTTTTCAATTGGTTTGTGGCGGATGTAGATGCCTGAAAGGAGGGTCACTACTTTCAGGCAGATCTCAGACAGAATTTACGGCAGCAGCAGAAATTCTTTCAAGTGGCCACGCATACAGTGATTTGAGGCCATTGAAGAAGAATAGGCCCCGGCATTGATCAGTACCAGATACTTTTGGTCTGTCATGTTGGGGAGGAGGGTGTCTTCGGACCAGACATCAAGGGCTTCGTTGATATTGCCCACCACGTGAAATGGCGTAGGTGCATCAGATCCGTTATTAAATAATGGTACCGGCTGAAACGGCAGTTTGTAATAGGCGGGCTCAGGCGCTATGTTGAACCCTCCGTCCACTCCAAGGAAGTGGGTGCTCTGTTTTTTTTCCAGTGAGGTAATGCTTAAGAGCAGGAGACCGGCGTCTTTAGCCAGATAATCTCCAGGTTCCATGTCCACCGCAAGTCCACGATCAGTGAAACTGCTTTTGATCACCTCCGCCCATTTTGTGAGATCCAGGGGCAGATCCGAGGCGACATGGGGAACACCGAGTCCGCCACCGATATTAACTCGTTGAACGGTTGGAACCTGCTCGACAAACCATAGACATTTTTCAATGACATCCTGCCACTGGGGCAGTTGTTCTGTCAGGTAACCGCAGCCGGTATGGAAATGGATTCTTTGGACCGTGAGGTCAAAAGATGCGGCAACTTCGAGGGCTTCGGGGAACTGCTCTTTGTAGATCCCGAACTTGGTGGTGACGGGACCGGCATACTGTAATAAGGTGTTACTTGCTCGACTGACACCGGCAGCCGGATTGATACGAATACCAATCTTCGAACCCGGCTTTCTTTTACCCCACTCGCCAATGGCATACAGAGAATCGGCGTTGAACAGCAGTCCTTCATAGCGAGCCAGTACGTCAAAATCCTGCTGTGACAGGCTTGTTGCGGTGAAGGAAATGTCCGTTGGGGCAAAGCCGCAACTGAGAGCGTGTTCAACCTCGGCGGGGGAACAGCAATCAATGCCGCAGAGACCGGTCTGTTTGAGAAAGGTTAACAGAGGGGCAAAGCGGTTGGCTTTCATGGCGTAGAACAATCGGTGATGGTGCTGGCCACCGATTGTCGACAAGGTGCTTTTTAGTCGCTCAAGATTCTCTCTGACCCGTTTCGCAGAGTAGACAAAAGCGGGGGTGCCAAACTGCCTGGCGAGATCAGCAACCTTGTGTCCAGCAAAGTGCAAATGATTGTGCTGGTAGCAAAGATCGGCTCTTTGCCACCAGTCAGGGAGGTTTCCCGTATTCATTAAATAAGGACCGACATGTTGACTGGTTCCCGCAGAGCGGCTTCAACCTTGCGTGATCGTGGTCTTTGATAGGCTGTTTCCTGTCTTCCGGTTATCCAGCCGCGGCAATTTTCGGCGCCACAGGAGCAAGGAAACTGCTTGAAGAGAATGTCTTCGGTCTCTGCATAATCCATATAAAGGTAGCTGTTTGCCTCTATGTCCTCAAGGGCGGTCACCGTCATTTTTTTCATATCAACGGAGACGTTCGGAGAGCAGGAATGCAGGAAATACCCGGAGAAATAAGGATCGAAATTATGGGTTGTCTTTGACAACTGTAAAGTATGCTGCCTAATATCAGTAACAATATGTCCAGTAATTCTGGCCATAATTGTACCTTTTTTAAATGACCGATAGCAAATTACACCCTTGCCGGTCGTTTTGTCCTTGAAAACAATGGAAAAATCCTCAGCACGAGGAAACAACGGATCATCGCCTAGTTCAGGGGGGTATAACATGAGGGGAACTCCAGATAAAAAGAGGTTGGAATGTATCCCTGCAATCCGAGAACAGGATTGCAGGGAGTTGAAAATCGACTATATAAACTAAAATTCCAGGATTACAATTATTATTTTATCAGAGCTTAAAACTATTTTTACCCGGGACAGAAAAAGGGTCTCTGACAAAGGGCTTCAGTTGTTGTGTCCTGGTCAGGATTCGTCTGGAACTATCTGAATTGATATAATATATTTTCACTTCATCGCTGGTCGAACAACAGCCTGAGGCGAGAGATGGACGAATTGGAGATTGAATAATTTTTAGATTGTTTTTTCGTTTTTTGCAAAGGAGATAAACTGCAGTTTGCTCAACCTGCCACAAAGGTGCAGAAAATCCCCCCAAAAAGGTCGAACTGGACAATATCCCTTTTTTCTTTTTGTTTACGGCGGTC
Source organism: uncultured Desulforhopalus sp. (assembly GCA_963677465.1). Classification (GTDB taxonomy): domain Bacteria; phylum Desulfobacterota; class Desulfobulbia; order Desulfobulbales; family Desulfocapsaceae; genus Desulforhopalus_A. Next base: position 6,332,464 of record OY781976.1, read on the forward strand.
AGGAGCAATATCTTCTTTTTAGTTCGCTGATATGCGCCGGACCGATGCCGCAACATCCGCCAATTATTCTGGCACCAGCCTCGATCCACCCCTCTGCTTCAAGACCATATTCTTCAGGGGAAATAATGTCATTGAACTTCCAGCTTGGCATGACAAAGCGTCCGGAGTGGGCATAAACGCCCAGGGTATCCCGCCAGCATGTCTTCAATATAGCAAATGCCTCGGCGGTATCAGAAACTTCTGTGTGCATGATAAATGCCGCAGAACCGCCTATTTGGGAGATGGCCTCGACGCCTTCCGCCAGGCTGTGGCCGCGTTCCCATAACATTATCTCGCCTGCTGCATTGCGTCTGCAGCTAAAACCAAGCCAGACCGGCAGTCCAGTGTTATAGGCTGCCTGCACGGCCAGTGAACCCTGTTCGATATCTTCGATCATCTCTACTATAAGTATATCTACCCCGGATTCAACCAGGAGTTCAGCCTGTTCGACATACCAGGACAATGCCTCGTCGAGCGGCGGATAACATTTCGTCGCGTCAGAGCAAAAGGTGGTTGGCGCAATAGAGCCGGCAACGGCCACCGGGCTGGTTGCGACACTGTCGCGTGCCTGAACAGCCAATTTGACAGCTTCAAGGTTAAGCTTGGTGAATTGTCCGGTTAATCCGGCGGGGAGGAGCATGTGTCTTGCCGTCGAAAACGAGTTCACCGTAATTATATCGACCCCGGCACGAATGTAATCTTCGTGAATTGCCTGGACTATTTCCGGATGGGTGAAAATCGCTTCTGCTGACCAGGCCTTGCTGTTCATTGGCACGCCCCTTTTTTCAAGTTCGGTCCCGGTGGCCCCATCGAGTAATATGATTTGTCCCTGCCTGAGTTTATCTGTTAAAAATGTGATATCTGACATATTCTCCTGATTTAATACGTAAACTTCATTTGTTTTTCCATAAGGGTGCCTAATCTTATTGTTCCCGGCAGGCCATTGTAATAGCGTCCGTTAGTTCCTGCAGCACATAGGGTTTATTCACCGCAGCGCTGAAACCATATTCTTTAAAAGAGGCCATGATAGGATCGTTGGAGTAACCACTGGAGACGATGACCGGTATTTGCGGATCAATCTTGTGCAACTCCACCAAGGTTTCTTTGCCACCGAGTCCTCCGGGAATGGTCAGGTCAACGATGACCAGGTCTATCGGTTGAGCCGAATCCCTGCGCTCAAGAAAAAGCTTTATTGCCTCCCGGCCGTCGCCTGCCAGGATGACTTGGTGACCGAGCATCTTGAGCATGGCCTCAAGTACTGTTTGCACCGCTTCATCATCGTCCATTACCAGTATTTTGCGGCATTGGCTTGTTGCTGTGATATTTCGACTGACAGCTTTTTGGCCAACAGATTGCGGTGTTGCCGGCAGGTAGATGATAAATTGCGTTCCCTTGCCATGTTCGGAGGTCACCAGAATGTGGCCATTGTGTTTGTTGATAATCGAATGGGTAATGGCCAGGCCAAGGCCGCTGCCCTCTTGCTTGGTAGAAAAATAGGGATCAAAAATCTTATCAAGGAGATTTGTTGGAATACCTATGCCATTGTCTTTTATGGTGATTTTTACATACTTGTTTGCTGGGTCGAGAAGGCTGAAAGGATCGTCATTGGGGAGAACGTTTTCGCAGGCAATGGCAATGTTGCCGCCATTTGGCATGGCATGTCTGGAATTCAAGACGATATTTTGGATAACCTGGCTGATCTGACCTCGATCAACAACGGCGTACCAGAGGTCGTCCGGGAGCTGATAGCTACAGGAGACATTGCCGCCGTGCAGGACAAAGGCGGCTGAATCCTCGATGATTTCAGCCAGAGAGGTTGACTCCCTGATGGGTTCACCACCTTTAGCAAAGGTGAGAAGCTGCTGGGTGAGATCTTTCGCCCTGATCGACGCTTTTTCCGCCGACACCAGTAATGTGCGTGTTTTAGGTGACAAATTTTCATCAAACAGGGAGAGATTGATATTGCCCAGAATTGCTGTGAGAATATTGTTGAAGTCGTGGGCAATTCCACCTGCCAGGATGCCGGTTGACTCAAGTTTTTCAATTTTAAGCAACTCCTTTTCCGTTCGTATACGTTCGGTGACGTCTTCAACGAGGGAAAGTGCCCCCAGTATATTGCCAGTGGCGTCGTAGATTGGGGTGTTGAACCAGTCGCAGAGAATATCCTGACCATCTTTGTTGATATTCTCGTTATGGCTTCGTATGCCATCGTGGCTGGTGATGAGTTTTTGCCATATTTTGTCGACATATGGATGAATGGATTCCGGAAGAAGCCTCTCGACAGGCAGGCCAATCGCTTCTTTCGTTGAATAACCAAAGATTTTTTCGGCAGCCCGGTTCCATTGACTGACTTCAAAATCTGTGTTCCAGAGAATAATCCCCATGGGCGACTGATCGACTATGGTCTGGAGACGCTCTTCACTGGATCGAAGCGCCTGTTCAATAGCGGTGCGATCGCTCACCTCCTTTTTAAGATCAGCGGTGCGTTCCTCTACCAGCTCTTCGAGGTGATTTCGATAGGAGAGTACATCCTGGAAGCTTTGCCGGAGTTTTAACGTCATTTGATTAAAGATGACACCGAGTTGGCCGATTTCGTCACGGGAGTGAAGATTCACCAGCGTGTCTAGGTTGCCATTCAGGATATCCTGGGCAGAGTTTTTCAGTTGTTCGAGAGGTCGGGTGATACGATCCGAGAGAAACAGGGTGATGAGAATGGACAGGGCCACAGCCAAAAATGACACCACCAGAGTAAATAGCTGGAGCCTTTTCACCTGGGACAAGGACAGCGCAAGCTCTTTATCGACAAGGGCGCGCAGTTCTGTGGCAAGGTCTTTCTGGGAATTATGCATAAACTCAACCATTTTCTCCAGGTTTTCCTGTTCTTCCAAATAGTGCTTAAAAATGCCTCCATAAACAGATGCTATCTTAAAAACTCTATAGGCTTTTAGGCGCTGGCTGCTCTCCACTGAATGATCTATAATTTGGTTGGCCAGTACTTCAATATCAGTGGTGAGCTTGGTGACTGTTTCGGCTGATGTCTTTGATCCGCTAAGCATGTAGGTCTTTTCTGCCTGAAGCATCCTGCTTGTTAGCAGGAGAATATTGGCGGAAACGGTATCCTTGAGCTCTGCCAACGGGCTGGTGTGGGACAGCAGGCGATCAGATTCCTGGATCATGCGGCTTTGCATGGCCTCTAATTTGACGATCTGTTCAGTGAAATTAACAGAGTTATTTCGGTAGATTTTGAGTTCGTCTAGAACCTTTTCCACTTGCTGTTGTTGGCTCCTGCTGGCCTTTTTGTTCATTTCATTGATAGTAAAAGACAGTTCGTCAAGGATTTTGTCTACGGCATTCGCGTACCCGATTTGTTTAGAGGAATTAAATGAATGTTCTTCATGGGCCATGGAATTGAACTGCCGGTCAATCTCAAGACTAAAGGTAAAGATGGTGTTTTGACGTTGTACAGCAGCATTCATGCCCCACCAGGTGGCGACTGCCACGGTAATGGTCAGGAACAGAATACAACAAAAGGAAAGACCTATTTTTAGACGAAAAGACATATTTCTCCAGACTTATTTGCCGTTCTTCGGGGTTGGTAATTGTTCAATTTCTGCCTGGAGATTTTCCAGAATCTCCGAGCTTTGATCCGGGAAGACCAGAATCTCGTTAAAACTATCCATTCCCTTATCGGCAATGGCGGGTGCGGTGGCCAGATCGTAGTTAAAAGCCCAGTAGGGTGAACTCTCACTCTCTTTGAGGATTCGCTGTCGAAGAGACGAATAAAACTCTGGAGGAACCTTGCTGTTGGGAGCAAACGCCCCAGAGTCAGCACTGAGACGCTTTTGTGCTGCCACTTCTGAAAAGTAGCGAAGGATGGTTCCGGCAAAACGCTGCCCTGGTGAGCCGCTGGTCAATACAATTCCGTCTACTGGTCCGAGAGCGACCTTCGGAATATTGGGGTCGATTATCGGGAAGACAAAAAAATCAAATCCTCTCTCCTCGGGCAGGCCGCAGTTTTTTCCGCTCAAAAAGGGAATGGCCCAGGTACCCATGAGGGTCATGGCCGCTTCCCCGGAACAAATCAGACTGGTCGCTTCAGCCCAGTCCAGGTCGTTGGCGTTTTTGTTGAAATAGCCCTTTTGCAGCAACGATCCCCAGATGGAATAGACTTCGCGGACTTCAGGATCGGTGTACTTTGCCTCATTGTCCATTAGGGCCTGCCGATAATCAGGTCCTGCGGTCCTGAGCAGCAGGTAATCAAACCAGAATTGTGCCGGCCATCGCTCCTTTGCTCCCAGAGCAAAGGGTACGATTTCCCGGCTTTTCAGTTTTTTGGCGACTGCAAGCAATTCTGACCATAAGATTGGGGGGGACAGACCTTCTCGCTCAAACAGCTTCTTATTGTAAAAAAAGACAATAAAATGTTTGGTTATTGGCAGTAAATATTTCTTGTTGTTATAGGTGCTTGCCGCCTTGGTCAGAGGTGTAGTAAAGAGGTCCGTGAAGGAATTTTCCTGCCAGATGTCATCTATTGGTTCCAGTTTACCTTGATCAACGAGTTGCTGGGTTTTAGCCCCGGCCCAGTAGGTAAAAAGTTCCGGTGGGTTGCCTTTGGCAAGGGTCGAATGGATCATACTTTTGAAGGCCTCGTGATCAAGGGCCTGGGCAAACACCTGGAGGTCGGCGTTTTTGCTATTTACCGTGGCTAACATTTCTTCTATTCCGCCACTGAGTGAGCCGGAAAAATAGTGGAAAAGACTTATTCGCTGTGCAACAGGGGCGGTCTCCTGGCCGATGGGATGCCCCGGTTGCAGGTTGGGATAGATCAAGAAAAGAGCGATGATAACAGCAAGCAGGACTAGGACAGCAGGCAACACAGCTTTTTTCATTGGTCTCTCCAGAGTTCGAGGCGTTTACTTTTTCTGCCGGGATCGATACAGTCACTTATTGTATCATAATATTGACACCAGACAGTCACAAGATTGGTGTAAAATGGTGAACTGGCGACCGTTTTGTTGTTTTTTTGCTTTGCAACAGCAACTTTAGCATAGAAAATAAACATTTTCCAAAGACTATGTCATGAAAATCATGGTAGAAAAGGAAAGAATGGAGCGCCTCCTAAAATACGAATTTGCTTTTTTACCGTATCCTGGTTTCGAAAACAATGATTTGTCAGACAAAATGTTTAGCGTAATTATTTATGAATTGATCACCCGCTAACTTTGCCCCAAGTAACCACAGGGAAACATAAATGCCTGATGTTCTGCAACGGAGGTAGGAATGAAAAAAATGACCATAGCTGGTATCGGAGAACTTCTTTGGGATGTTTTACCCGAGACAGAAATGATTGGTGGTGCACCGGTGAATTTTGCCTATCATGTCACGGCTCTTGGGGCAAAGGGTGTGCCCATATCGACAATTGGCCGGGACCCCAGGGGAGAAAGGGCGCTGGCCGAATTACAGAAACGTGGGGTCGAGACCGAGGCGATCTCAATCTCGGATGAGTATGACACGGGCTATGTAACCGCCACACTGGATGAAGAGGGCAAGGCCAGCTATGTTTTTCCCCCGGAGGTCGCCTGGGACTATTTGTTGATCAATGAATACGCCGAGAATCTGCGCAATACTCTTGATGCAATCTGTTTTGGCTCGCTGGCCCAGCGATCGGAACACTCTCGCCGGGCTATCCACGGTTTCCTTGATACGCTCAAGCCGGAAACCGTGAAGGTCTTTGATATCAATCTCCGGCAGGATTTTTACTCAAGGCAGGTGCTTGATTCTTCTCTCAAACGCACTGATATCTTGAAATTAAATGAAGAGGAATTGCCGGTTCTTGCCGAACTCCTTGAATTGAAAGGACCGAGCGACACCTGGCTTGCCGCACTGATACAACGATACCATCTTGAAATGGCAATACTTTCAAGAGGTGACAGTGGCAGTCTGCTGATGACCCGGGAGAGTTCTTCTGATCACCCGGGCATTGTCACTCATATTGAGGATACTATCGGGGCTGGCGATTCTTTCACCGCTGCGGTGACTATTGGCTATTTGCAGGGATTGTCTCTGGACGATATCAACGAACAGGCCAATAGAATCGGGGCGTATGTCTGTTCACAGCAGGGTGGTATGCCCCCTATGCCGGAGTTTTTGAGAGAATAAGACGACGCTAAACACTCAAACAATAAGGACTTATCATGACCAAGAAATCGTTTCAGGACTATTATCCCGAGTCTTTTAGCCATTGTTATGGCTGCGGACATAAGAATGACCACGGCCTGCAAATTAGGAGCTTTTGGGACGGTGATGAATCCATTGCCACCTTTCATCCTGAAGAATTCCATATGGCCTTTCCAGGTTACGTTTACGGTGGGCTGATTGCTTCGTTGATTGACTGTCACTGTGTCGGTACTGCCGCAGCCGCCGCATACCGGCAAGAGGGCAGGGAGTTGGGCAGTTTACCGGCATTCAGATATGTCACCGGATCTCTACATGTCGATTATTTGAAACCAACCCCACTTGGGCCACCCATCGAAATACGGGCAACAGTTGAGGAAATAAAAGCGAGAAAGACAATTATCCTCGCCACGGTTTCGGTGAACAATATCGTCACTGCCAAGGGAAAGGTGGTCGCAGTACGAATGCCGGACCACCTCAGGGAGGAGGGAGGAGACTAGCAGCCTCCCTTAAAGGCTATATTCAGGCTAATCGGCCCGGCACAGCTTATTCTGCTTCTAAATCCACTTCCATGAAATTGAACCAGATGCCGTTGTGTTGGGCGTGGTCCAGCTCGATCTGTACAACATCCACATGACGATTTTCGATCTCGAGAAATTTCTCAAAGATCGTTTTAATTGCTCCTTCTGATTTATTACAGGCCTCCTGATAAAAGGCCGAAGTCTCTTTTTCAAGAATGAGAGCACTGCCCAGGACAGATTTAATATCCCCCAGCATCTGTCTGGGGATCTCCGCTTTAAGGTGTTCGATCCCCTTCTCAAGCTGCTTTAACGTCGGGATTGGTGACACCAGCCTCTCGATATCAATCACTCCTTTTGTTTTGAGCTGTTCGAGACTGTAGTGCAGAAAATCGATATGGGACTGCTCATCATCGGCCAGGGCCTGAAATATGGCCTTGCCGCGAGGATCATCGACTATTGCCACCGCCGAGAGGTAAGCGTCCCTGATTTTTTCTTCGTATTGCAATGCCGTTGCGAAAATTTCATGTGAATTCATTAATAATTCCTCTACTGTTGCCTGCGGATTAAGTGAATCTTGATCTGAATGTATAACTACATAGCCTGTTAACAATGATAGGAACTAAAGAGAACTTTGTCGATATCAGCCATAGACTTGCTGAATACTCCCTGCCAGATCATCGTAAAATTCGGTCACAGTGTCATACATTACGTTTGTGCCGGTACTGAAATGGAGGAGGATGTCGTTAAAACATTTCGGCAGGTGGGGATAGAGTTTTCTCAGGTTAAAAATTCTGTCCTGGGAAAGTAAAGAGAGGTCTTTCATATGCAGGGTGTCAAGAATTCTCTCACCCATTTCCGGATTCTGCAGAACATCGACAGGTCGGAAATTTCTTCGGCCGAGGATATACAGCAGGATGTTGCCAAGACCAATCAGGTCAAGGGCGAAGGGACGCTCGGGAAGATAAAAATCATAATCAAAATCGATCCAGCGATAGTGTTCGGTCACTCCGTCGATGAGAATATGGTCTCTTCTGATATCGCCGTGTTTAAAGCCATGGTGGTGGAGCAGAATAATCGCTTCCACCGATTTGAGGAAGCGGCGGAGGAAGTCTTCCAGGTATGTTGCCATGTAAATCTCATGATCACAGTCAATTCTACCGATGGCGGTGTCCAGGCGTGTACCCTGAACAATATCCAGCACCCGTACCAGGTTGTCAGCCTCGTCAAGCGCTGAATAGCCCTGCATAAACATTAAATTACCATGCACCAGATCCAGCACCTGACCTTCCTTTTCTGGTCTGCGGTAGCAGGTGACTTGCAGTTTTCCAAGCCTTAGGGTGAAATTTTCGTGAAAAACCAGTTTGAGGATCTTTCTCTCCCCGGATTCGAGATCGTATACCTTCGGTACCCACTGCTTTGGCTGTTCGTCTATACCGAATCTACCCTCCTTGGCGTAGCCGACGACGAGGAAATATCTGTTGTCGACATGGATGATGTCGCCATAGTCGATGCGGGTGAAATCGCTGGTGTCGGCGAAGATGATCGGCTGCCTGTTCAGGTGCTTCATTGCGTTATGGCTTTTGAGCCGCGGCAGGATGCTTTGCGGGAATTGGCTCCAGTCAATCATAGTTCACCCCACTATCCAGGTGGTGAAATTGTTGCAGTGTCTGGCCAGGGCATTAGAGATGGAACCAAAGAGGAATTCTTCGGCCTTGGAAACGCCACGTTTGCCGGTGACCACTGTGCCGAAATTTCCTTTCTGTCGCACCTCAAGGAGGGTGTCACTGATGGTTTTGCCTTCAGCCATATGCGTTGTACTGTAAATAGTTTCTCGCTTGATGTTGGCACCAACCAGAATTTCCAGGCATCGGTCGAAGATATGTTTTGCCCGGGCGATGCGCTGGCTCTGATATTCCTCAAGTATCCCGCCTTTTACATAAAAATCCGGTGGCGGCTCTGGATAGATGTGTGCAAGGCAGATGGCGACTGTGTCCACGCTCCGGGCAACCTGACCGACATATTCGACCGCCCGGAGTGAGGATTCCATCTCGTCCACCGCAATAAGAATATTGTTCCAATCAGTCATAGCATCCCCCGCTTTGAAGTTACATGGCATTGTCCTTTGTTTTGGACATCAGGTTTGTTCAACTCCTGGCTTCCAGCATTCCAGTAGTTTGATCAGTTGCACCATGGTTTGGTGGGTGGGCACTTTCACCCCGTTTTCCTCAGCATAGCGGCAGATTGCTCCGTTTTGGGCATCTATCTCGGTGGGTACTTCATTGAGGATGTCTTGCAACATTGAGGAGAGATTGTTGGCGCTTTTCTCACAGGCATCAAAGAGCAGTTCGTAAAGATCAGGATAGACGAGTTCGATGGAACAACTGGCGGCCACCGCCCTGCCTTCATCAAGGAGTCGTTTCATAAGGGTGATGGACTCCATCTTTGAGGTGAGCGAACCATTGGGGACCTGGAGGATAGCCGATACCGGATTGATGGCAGAGTAGGTAATAACCTTGCACCAGAGCCTGCCGATTATTCGTTTGACCATCTGGGTCTCGATGCCGCATCGGTTGAAGACATGATTGATGTTCTCGAGCCGTTTGCTAAACGTACCGTTGAGTTCCCCGATATAGGTTCTGGCCAGTCCGCCTTGTCTGACCCTGGCGTCGCTCAGTGCTGTGCCGGACATGAAGGTAATGCCCAGGATGATATTTTCTTGGGGAACGATTTTTGAGGCGACTTCCAGATTGCCAAGGCCGGTCTGCAGACAGAGCAGAGGACAGGACTCGGAGATAAGGTGGGCAACGTCTTTTACCCCGGCGAGAGTGGCCTGGGATTTTACCAGCAGCAGGACAAGATCCGCTTCGGTGAGTGAGTCGGCCGAGGACAGCGCCCGAACCGGAAAGGAATGTGCATCCTCAGGATGATCGTCATCATCATTGATCAAACCGATCCCTTTTTCCTGCAAAGCACCCAGAGTTTTCTGGTCAATATCGATCAGGGTTATTTCATTTCCACCCTTAACCAGAAAATAGCCAAAAAGCCTGCCGATTGCGCCACCGCCAACAATCACAATTTTCATTGACCGCCTCCTTATATGATGATGGAAAAGTGGTATGATCTCCACGTTTCCAGAAAAGCATTTGAATGAGCTATAAAAAAATTCCTTCCTTTATTTTATAACGCAGGAAAATCGAAATGCAAATTCAGTGAAAGATTTCGTCTTTTCGTCCGGCCTATTTCGAGGACGGCATCATATGGGTTGGGCTGCCCATAAATATTTCTGCGGCCTCCGCTTCAGTTTCAGACAGGGTGGGATGCGGGTGGATGGACAGGGCCAGATCTTCGGCCAGAGCCCCCATCTCTATGGCGAGAGCCGCTTCACTGATCAAGCCTTCGGCATTGCGGCCGGTGATACCTACCCCGAGGATGCGGCCGCTTTGCGGATCGGTGAGCAGCTTGGTGAATCCGTCGGTCATGCCCATGGTCTGGGCCCTGCCGGAATATTTCCAGGGAAATCTCTGAGTTACATATGATATCTTTTCAGCTCTTGCCTGCTGCTCGGTGAGGCCACACCAGCTGATCTGTGGATCAGTGTAGACCACCGCCGGAATAGCCCTGGCGTCAAAGCTGGATTTCTTGCCGCAGATGACCTCCGCTGCCACTCTCCCTTCCCGGGTGGCCTTGTGGGCCAGCATCACCCCGCCGGCGACATCGCCGACGGCAAAGAGCTGTTTATCGGAAGTTTGTTGCTGGTCATTGATCAGGATGAATCCTTTGTTGTCACGTTCAACCTGCGTTTGTTTCAGCCCCAGTCCCTCGCTGTTGGGAATACGGCCGATTGCCACAAGGACGCGGTCAAAACGGCGCTGTTCGCTCTGGCCATCCTGTTTGAAATTGACATCAACGCCCTCTTGGTCTTCTCTCATGCCGCCCACCTCAACGCCAAAGAGGATGTCAGTGAAAAGTCCGGACAATCTTTTTTCTAGAGGATGCACCAGATCGGCGTCAATTTGTCCGAGCAAGCGATTTTGACGTTCGACGAGGGTCACCTTGCTCCCGAGCGTAGCATACACCGAGCCAAGTTCGAGGCCAATATAGCCGCCGCCCACCACCAGAAGACTTTTTGGGATATCGGCAAGGTTTAAAGCACCAGCGGAATCCATGATGCGGCCACCTGAAGAAAAGGGAATTCGCGGCAGTTCAAGCGGCCTTGAGCCGGTGGCGATAATCCCATGTTTGAAATGAACACTGCTGATATCGGCACCCTCGAGTCGTACCGTGGTTGAATTCATAAAATGAGCCATACCCTGAACGAGTAAAATCCCCCGGCGCTTGGCCAGGCTAACCAGTCCATCGGCCATGGAGTCGACGACCTGGTCTTTCCAGCTTCGCATAGCTATCAGATCCAGCTGTGGTTCGGCAAAACTGATGCCCATTTTTTTTGCCTGCCTTGCATCGACAATGAGTTCGGCGAGATGGAGGAAAGTTTTGGAGGGGATGCAGCCTTTATGCAGGCAGACGCCACCGGGGCGGGGGATTGGATCGACCATGATCACGTCAAGGCCCAGATCAGCAGCCCGAAAAGCGGCGCCGTATCCTCCGGGACCACCACCGATCACCAGCAAATCGGTGTTCATTTCCATATCGCCCATTACCATGGCTGTTATCCTTTATTGCTCTTTTTATATCATGGTTATAAGAAGTTCGTCCGGGTCTTCCAGCGCATCAATCACCAGTCGCAGAAACTTTATGGCGTCTGCTCCATCGACCACCCGGTGGTCAAAACAGAGAACAATGGGCATGATCAGTCGGGGGATAATCTCGTGTCGGCCTCGTTCATCGGTGATGACCGCGGGCTGCATCCGGCCCTGGCCCAGTCCAAGGATAGCCACTTCCGGATGATTTATGATGGCCGAAAAACGACTGCCGCCAAGGGCTCCGGCATTGGTAATAGTAAAGGTGCCGCCCTGCATTTCCTCCCGACTATGAGTACCTGCGCGGACTCTGCTAATAGTACCGTTGACTTCAACCGCCAGTTCCTTGAGGCTCTTGCGGTCAACGTCCCGGATTACCGGAACCATCAGTCCGTTTTCTGTGTCCACTGCAATACCGATATTGAAAAATCGTTTGATAATGATTTCCTGGGCCTGCAGGTCAAGACTGGCATTGAAGAACGGGTAATTTTTCAGGGCAGTGGTCACTGCCTTCATGGCAAAAAGGGTCATAGTCAACCTGCCGCCGGCTTTTTCAATGTCGGTCTTATGTTTTTGCCGGAAGGCTTCGAGTTTGGTGATATCGACATCGTCCTGGCAATGGACATGGGGGATCTGGGTCCATGAACTGGTCATCTGTTTGGCGGTCGCCCTCCTGATAGAACGAAATGGTAGCCGTTCGATCTCACCCCATTGAGCGAAATCAGGCAGCAAAGTTGACAGAGCAGTTTTGGGAGCAGGCTCTGGTGCCGCAGTGGTTTTTTCCGGAGCTACGATCTGTCCTTTGGCAAAGGCTTCAACATCTTCTTTAGTGACGACGCCACCCGAGCCGGTTGGCGTGACCTTGTGTAAATCAACATCCAACTCCCGCGCCAGGCGTCTGGTGGACGGCGAGGCGGGGACCGGCCTTTGTTTCCTTGGTGTCGCGTCTGTCCCCGTCTTGGGCTGAACAGCTTCGGATGTCTCGTTTGCCAGCGGTGTGACCTCTTGAACCGCGTCGGTGCTAAAGGTCATCAGCACATCGCCGACCAGGGCCATATCACCAACCTTCACCAAAATTTCACTCACCGTGCCGGTATAGGGGGAGGGAATTTCCACGGCGGCTTTATCGGTCTCGATTTCCATAATAAGGTCACCTTCCCGGATAGCCTGGCCGAGAGCCACGGGGATGGCGAGGATTTCCGCTTCATGTACACCTTCTCCAAGATCCGGTAACCGAAAGGACGTCGTCATAAATGCTCCGTATTTATTTTGGTATTCAATTGCTTAAAGTTCTGTGGGCAGCAGCTGCTATCCTTTTGACACTGGGGATATAGCTCTTTTCGCGGCTGAAATAAGGGATGATTATATCGAAGCCGGTGACCCTTTCTATCGGGGCCTCCAGATAGTAGAACGCCCCTTCCATCAGCCTGGTGATGATTTCCGCTCCGGGGCCAAAGCTCCGGGGCGCCTCATGGACGACCACCGCCCGGCCGGTTTTTTTCACCGATGCGATCATAAGATCTTCATCTAAAGGCGAAAGGGTAAGAAGGTCGATGACTTCTGCCTCTATGCCGTCATTTTCCCGGAGTTTTTCAGCAGCTTCCAGGGCGGGTCGGACCATAGCACCGTAGCAGATGATTGTCAGGTCGTCACCGGCGCGGGCAATGTTTGCCTTACCGAGAGGCAGGCTTTCCTCCGCCTCTGGAACTTCCTCTCGAAAGGCCCGATATAAAGCCTTTGCTTCATAGAAGATCACCGGATCGGGGTCGCGGATGGCGCTGACCAGCAGTGCCCTGGCGTTGCGTGGTCCGGAAGGGATGACCATTTTCAAGCCTGGGGTGTGGGCCCAGTAGGCTTCACGGCTTTCTGAATGGTGTTCCAGGGCCCGGACGCCCCCGCCGTAAGGGGCGCGCATAACCATTGGCACGGTGAGTCTTCCCTGGGTTCGCCAGCGCATGCGGGATGCGTGGTTCTCCAGTTGATGAAAATTCTGGTAGGAAAAACCTGAGAACTGAATCTCGCAGACCGGTTTCAGGCCGTAGATGGCCATCCCCACCGACATGCCGACGATGGCGGATTCTGCCAGTGGGGTATCGATGACCCGATTGCTGCCGAACCTGTCTAGCAACTGGTCAGTCACTCTGAAGACGCCGCCGTCACGACCAATATCCTGGCCAAGCAAAATCACCGAATCATCTTTTTCCATTTCTTGCCGCAAGGCCAGATTAAGGGCTTCAACCATTGTCATTTTAGCCATGGTGTTCCTCCCCGTCGTCATTTTCAAGTTCACGGGCCAATTCTGCTTTCTGCTTTTGCAGATGGGGTGGTAAAACGGCGAAGAGATGATCGAACATGTCAAGCGGGTCACCGAATTCTTTCATCTGTAGTTCTGCCCGGTCAATGGCGGTCTGGATGTCCAGCTTTATTTCATCTTCAAGAGCGGCGAGCGTATTCTCTGTGAGGACATTTTTATTCAGCAGATATTGCTGGTAGCGAACAAGTGGCTCTTTTTTTTGCCAAAGTTCTACTTCTTCAACCGATCGGTATTTTTTGGGATCATCGGCGGTGGTGTGCATCATGATCCGATAGGTCACACATTCAATAAACGTTGGGCCGTCGCCTTTTCTGGCCCGATCAACCGCTTCTGCGGTGGCCGCATAAACGGCGAGAATATCGTTACCGTCCACCTGGATGCCGGGCATGCCATAAGCAAGAGCCTTTTGGGCAAGCGTCTCAGAATGGGTCTGCCTGGCGAGTGGCAGAGATATGGCCCATTGATTATTCTGGCAGACGAAGATCACCGGGCTTTGGTAGACCGCGGCGCAATTCAGTGCCTCGTGGAAGTCGCCCTCGGAGGTAGCACCATCGCCAAAAAAGGTCATCACCACCTCATCGGTCTGCCGGTATTTCGCAGCCATACCAAGGCCCACGGCATGGAGGATTTGGGAGGCTACGGGCACCGACATGGGCAGGTCCCGTTGATTCTCAGGGATAATGGTGCCTTCATTGTAGCCGTTGTAATAGAGCAGGAAGCCTTCCATCGTTCTTCCCCGCATGATTTCCGCTGCGGTTTCCCGAAAGGAAGGTACCAGCCAGTCAGAGTCGCGAAGCAGTGCCACGGTGCCAATCTGTGATGCTTCCTGGCCTTTGATAGGTGGAAAAGTGCCGATGCGACCCTGGCGTTGCAGATCAAGCATTCGCTCATCAAATCTTCGTCCGACTAGTGCAGCCCGAAACATCCTGAGATGTTCTTTATCGCTTATATCAGGTTCAAGTTTGGCATCGAGCGTGCCGTTTTCATCAAGGATGGACAGGTAATCAATATCGTTTGTCAGAGTGAGATGCTTTCGGCCCATAAGAAGATTCCTCTGTAGAACTCCATTGGAGAGAAACAATGTAACCTTAAAAATGCTGAAATTTCACTTAATAATATACCCATGAATACAGTAATTTCAATTGCAGTGTTTTACTTAGCCAGCTCGAATGAGGATCTTTTACGATTCTATCAATTTTGACAAAGAGCTGGAAACGGCTCCCTTTCATTTTTGCGAAAAATACAGTATTGACCCTTGTTAACAGCCGCAATTCGTTTTTATACCTTAAGGAGGAAATGGAGCGGGTATGAATCATCACTCTTTTGCCAGCAGAAATATCTGGTTTTTATCGGTCTGTCTTGTTTTGCAAATCTGCCTCTTTTTTTCGGCAGGTTTTTGTCAACTGCCGCAAGAAATTTTAAAGATTACAATTATTCCCCATCGGTCTAACCTTGGCAACGAACAGGCATACAGTACATTTTTCAGAGAACTGAACAAAGAGACTGATATTACCTTCGAATGGCTGGGGAGTAAAACCTATGACGATGTCATAGATAAACTAAGAACAGGGGCTGCCGATATTGGTTATGTCGGTCCATTTGCTTATGTGGTTGCCCAGGATAGTTTTGGTGTGAAAATAATCTGTCGCACCTTAAGCGAAGATCATGAGGAATTTTATCACAGCATGATTATTACCCGAAAAGATTCCGGCATAAAAACATTGCAGGATCTTAAAGGAAAAAGCTTTGCGTTCACCGATCCTAAATCAACGTCAGGCTATCTCTTCCCCATGGCCCAATTAAAGGCAACAGGGATTTCAAAAGAAGATTTTTCAGAAATCAATTTTTTGAAACGGCATGCTAACTCTTTATTGGCTGTGTATCAAGGTCATGTTGATGCCGGTGCAACCTCTGTTACAGCGATAGATAAAATAGAGGTCAATATGGATGAAATTGAAATTCTCTGGCAATCAGCACCGATTTATCGCGGTCTCTGGATTGCCCGAAAAGATCTCCCCGAAGAACAATTCAACAAAATCCAGCAGGCGATGTTGAAAATGAATGAACCTCCGCAAAACGAGGCGATATTTAAAGAACTGACCACGAAGGGTTTTGTGATGGGCTCAGACAGTGACTACGATAATGTTCGTCAAGTCATAAAATGGATGCAGGACGAATAAAGGTTTACAATTGTGACAATCGCGTAGCTTTTTCTTCAATTCTTCGTCGAGGATACATTGTTCCCTTATTTAAATATTCAAAAAAAAATCATCTATTCCTTTTTGTTTCTGACTGTGCTGGTCAGCGGTGTCTTTGCTGTTACGTCCTATCTTCGCATCATGGCAAGCATGGAAAATGAAATAGCAAAGCACGGCGTTGAAGTTTCAAAAATCTTCGGTCAGATGGTAACCCCCTATATCTTTGAGTCGGATTATGTCACCATTATCGACAATGCTGACGAGTTAATTAAAAACAGTGATATTCGCGCGGTGGCTATTGTCGATATCCACGGTAAACTCTGGTTGTCGACACGACAGGGGCAAGTCTCTGTGTCAACGACAACACCGTTTTTTCAAAATATTATTAACAATAAAACCATTGGCTCTCGTCAAATTGGCGGAAGTGGTCATAAGTCCTTAGAGCTTGTTAGCCCCATTACGGCTTTAGGCGAAGTTCTCTATCTGCTGGAAATCGAAATATCCCTGGATGACATTGAAAAAGAGGCGGCTGCCCGTGTTTTTGATGCGATGATCATCAGTCTTCTGGTGAGTCTTGTAGCCATAATTCTTGGTGGAATCCTCGCCAGATTACTCCTTGATCCCCTCAATAAACTTGTTCATGGCACCAACGAAATTGCTAAGGGCAATTTCTCTCACAGAATTCCAGTAACATCAGAAGATGAGATAGGGGTCTTGTCGAAATCTTTCAATGTAATGGCGAGTAATCTGGAAAAAGAATTATCGGCCAGAAAGCAGGTGGAAAGAGATTTAAAGGAACAGCAAGCTCATTTGGAGAGAACTGTCGCAGCCCGTACGGCAGAGTTAACAGCTACCAATGAACGGATTCTAGAGGAAATTACTGAACACAAAAAAACAGTGCTGGCCCTGCGCAAAAGTGATGAACGGTATCAATGGTTTTCGGAGGTCACCATTGATGGCATTGTTTTCCATAATCAGGATGGAATTTATGATCTCAACAACACTTTCACCAAGATCTTCGGGTATTCCGAACAAGAGCTGAAAGGGAAAAGTTTCATAGATATCATCTGTCTGCCAAAGGATACGGATTTCACCAGTAACAATTTTATTGAAACAGTTGGCGTCCGAAAAGATGGCACGCCCATACACATTGAAATGCTTTCCCGGGTCTTAGAAGACCATGATAGCCAATTATTCGTGACGTCGGTTCGTAATATTGATGATCGAAAATCGCTGGAAACAAGACTCCACCGGGCGCAGAGAATGGAGTCAATCGGTTTAATCGCCGGAGGGGTGGCTCACGACTTAAATAACATCCTCACGGGAATAGTTGGTTATCCCGAGTATGTCCTTATGGAGCTTCCGGCAGACAGCGAAATAAGAAAGCCGCTTGAGATGATCAGGGACTCTGGACTGAAGGCTGCGTCATTGGTTTCCGATTTGTTGACTATTGCCAGGGGGGCTGCCAGTGTGAGGGAGCTGAGTAATCTAAACAGTATCATCAAAGAATATCTGAGTTCACCGGAGCACTTAAAAATTCTTAAAAAATATCCAGGAATCAGTCTGGAGACCGATCTGCATCGAGATTTATGGAATATACACTGTTCGCAAATTCACGTAAAAAAGAGCATTGCGAATTTATTTGCCAATGCTGCGGAAGCGATTGGCGAGAGCGGGCAAATCGTTATTGCGACGAGAAATGAATATATCGATCAGGACCTTGGTGCGAAACGGAATCTTCAGGAAGGCGATTACGTCGTGCTCAGTGTCGCTGACTCAGGGACAGGCATTGCTGATGAAGATCTGGAACATATTTTTGAGCCATTTTTCAGCACAAAACAAATGAACCCGACCGGCGGTACAGGCCTGGGGCTGACGGTTGTCTGGACCACGGCGGAAGATCATCAGGGCACAGTCATTGTTGAAAAGAATGAACCTGGAACAATATTTCAGCTTTATTTCCATTCGACCAGGGAAGGTCTCGGAATCGATCCGGCGGCTGTGGATTTGAAAGATCTTCATGGCAATGGCGAGCGTCTTCTGGTGGTGGACGATGATGAGCGGCAGCGGATCATTTGTGGTCAGTTACTGAAAGTGCTGGGCTATGCCGTGCATGTTGTCGCTTCTGGCGAGGACGCCCTTGAATACCTCACAGCACATCCTGTCGACTTGCTGGTACTTGATATGTGTCTGGGGCAAGGTATAAATGGTCGGCAAACCTACAGCGAGGCTAAAAAAAGAATTCCTGACCTGAAGGCCATCATTGTCAGTGGTTTCTCCGCCGACATTGAAGTTAAGGAAACCCAGCGGCTCGGCGCCGGTCACTTTGTCAAGAAGCCGTATACCTTAAATCAGATAGCGCTGGCCATCAAAGAAACTTTCAATGCCTGACGAGGTTTCGTCAAAAGTTCAAAACTCAGGGTATAGATCCTGGTGGCGAAGAGCTGTGCGTGCCGCTCTTGTCCTACTCAAACTGTGACTTGAACGTCGCAAACTGTGTCTGTAGATCCTGCATTTCCTGACGTAGTTCGTCAATCTGTTGTTGCAGCTCGTCGAGGCGATCACTTTCGGTGACTGTTTTGGGGCGAATAATGGTTTCCACCTGCTTTTCTTGGGGTTTACCACTTAACAGATGGGCGTAGCGAAATTCTTTGCGGCCTGGCTGCCGGGGCAACTTGATAACCAGTTCCATGTCTTCAAGGTTCGATATGGTTTCCTGCACCTCATCCAGACTGGGGAAAGGAAAAAGCCGTTCGGTGCGGCTGCGGATTTCTCCAGCGGTTTGCGGTCCGCGCAAAAAGAGAATACACATGATCGCCTGTTCTCTGGCCACCAGCTTTAATTCTAGTGAGAAAATCTGCTCATATTTGGCAACGCGACTGAGGTTGCTTTGCCTGATGAGTTTTCGTTCCCGCAGGCCGTTTAAGGCATAAATAACCGTTTCTTCGTCGTAGGAGACCACCGGATCCCGGTTGGATTTCTGGTTGCAGGCGTTGGTTAAGGCGTTGAGTGTCAGTGGGTAGTAGTCAGGGGTTGCCATTTCCTTTTCCATCAAACAGCCAAGCACCCGGACTTCGTCGTCAGTGAGTAAAATGTCCATAAATTTTACCTGTGTGTAATGAGTACCTTACAGAATGTTTTTGTTCATAAAAAAGAAAAATAATCTTAATAAAGTACTTATCCCCAACAAGGGGGTATGACAAGCCCCTTGTTGGGGTGTTTGAAGGAGATTTAGCTGGAAATGGTTTCCCCTTCTGAAGTCATGAAAATATTTATCGGCGTCTTGTTTTTAATAACAAAGGTACGTCTTGTAAAGCCATCAATGTACAGCAATCACCTAACGGATTAATAAAGTAAGAAAAAATCCCCTCAAAAAACATAATACCAGATTTTCGCACTTCTTAAAACAAGGATGCCTGTTTGTATTGTACGGGTTGTTTTCTTGTTTTTTGCAAGAAAAATTTTTTTGACTGGTGTAAAAAAATCAACCAGCCCTCAATTGAAGATTGCAGCTAAAAAACATGAGCAACTGAGTCGCAGTGGCACCTGAACATCTGGCAAGCAGGAGAACAAAAATACTGCTGAATTCGACATGCAAAAAACAATTGCTTTTAGCAGTATCGTGATCATATTATATGCTGCCATAGCATAAGAAAGACAGCTGTCGCAACTGTTTTAACAGTCTAAAATACTGTACATAACTGATCCGTTAGTTTTATTGAATTTTCAAAACCACTGCTCCTTCGAATATTACGTATATCAACATAAAATCTTTGGTTTTATGATTAAAAAACGTTAGGATTATCTTGTTTTTATAGTTGTTTGTTGTACGTAATTTGGCCATTATAAAACTCTTTTGAACACTTTTTCTGGGCGATCATTCTTGTGCTTGGTACAAGGAGGTGATTCTATTCCCAGGCAGAGAAAATTATCCGCCCATCATACTGCATTCTGTTGTTTAAAACTAAATTACAGGAGGTTGAGGTATGGAAAGCGAAGGGGGGGGATTTTTAAAGAGTGAAGATTGGTGGTCTGTTTGGATAGGTCTCTTTATTTTTTTGCTGTCTCTCGGAGTAATGTCTGGATTTGACTTGCTCGGTTGGGGCTTCAAAGTCAATATGT
Organism: uncultured Desulforhopalus sp.; assembly: GCA_963677465.1. Taxonomy (GTDB): domain Bacteria; phylum Desulfobacterota; class Desulfobulbia; order Desulfobulbales; family Desulfocapsaceae; genus Desulforhopalus_A. Next base: position 6,352,529 of record OY781976.1, read on the forward strand.
GGACAGATCTGGGCAAGGTTGTCTCACCTATTTCAAAAAATTATGCCGGGCTTTCCGGTTGGGTCGCTCTCGTTTTCACCTATGTGGCATTCACTGGCATCTTGAGTGTCGGGATAAAAGCCCTTGGTGGCAATGTAGGGAAATTTATCTACGGTTTTACCATCATTTTCTTTCTGACATTTATCTGTGTAGTTATTGGCCACGAGGCACACATTGCCGCTAATACTCCAAAAGATCTGGAAAAATACGGTATAGGCTGGTCATTAAAATTGACTGGGGAGGCAGGGTTAATCGTTGCCTTGCTCGGTGGATTGTTTATCGGCAACTTTTTCCCAGCCTTTACCGAATCCTTAAAAGAAGCAACCCGGCCTGAATGGTATATTAAAACGGCCATCGTCATTCTCGGTGCCCTTGTTGGGGTGAAGGCTGCTGGCGCTCTGGGTTTGGCCTCGGCTATCATGTTCCGGGGACTCTGCGCGATCATTGAAGCCTATCTCATTTATTGGGCCCTAGTGTACTGGTTGGCAAGAAAATATTTTAGATTCAGCAAAGAGTGGGCAGCACCCTTGGCATCAGGCATCTCTATTTGCGGCGTTTCTGCTGCAATTGCCACCGGGGGTGCAATCCGCGCCAGGCCGATTGTTCCAATTATGGTCTCTTCTTTGGTCGTTATTTTCGCGGTGGTAGAACTTATTTTTCTGCCGTTTGTTGCCCAGCACTTTTTGTACCAAGAACCCATGGTAGCAGGAGCGTGGATGGGACTGGCGGTAAAAACCGATGGCGCTGCAGTTGCCAGTGGTCAAATAGTGGATGCGCTGATTCGGGCCAAGGCCTTTGCCGAACAGGGGATCAAATATGAGCCTGACTGGATCATGAATACCGCGACTACCGTGAAGATCTTTATTGATATTTTCATTGGCGTTTGGGCCTTTGTCCTAGCGTGGATATGGTGTGCCTATATTGACAAGAAACCAGGCGAACGAGTGGGAGCTGAAGAGATCTGGAGACGTTTCCCGAAATTTGTTATCGGCTATGTCTTGACCTTCGTCTTTATGTTGGTGCTCCTCCTGCAGGTCCCCTCTCTTAAAGATGCTGCCGGAACAGCTACAGGGGAGGCCAATGTCTTCCGATCATTTTTCTTTGCGCTGACCTTTTTTTCCATAGGTCTGGTCTCAAACTTCAAAAAGCTCTGGGAAGAGGGGATTGGCCGGTTGGCCGCGGTATATGTCATCTCTCTTTTTGGTTTTATAATCTGGATCGGGCTGCTGATTTCGTGGCTCTTCTTCCATGGCGTGAAGCCGCCGATAATCGCTTGATAGGAGGAGAATAAAATGACTGAAAGACCGAAACTCGCCGATGAAATTTCCCGGATGGCAGAAGAATATGAACCATTGATGCCGGTGGAAAAAAAGCTTATTGCCACCAGTCTCATTATCGGAACCTTGCTTATAGGTGTGCTGCTTTATGTCAGCTATACCTTTTTTCCGGCGGGGCATTGAAAGAAAAATCTGTATAATTTTAGACAGGGGGTGGAGCTATCCCGCCCTCTGTTTCTTTCATTCAATTATTCAATATCTTATGACCATGGAATATGATGAGATCCGAATTACCACGCGGCGGGAAATTGTCATTTGCGAGAAGGCAATTAAAAGACTTGAAAAGGTTGTCGAAGGTATGGAGGCAAAATATACCCTGAGCAGTAGTCGTTTTCTCCGTGATTTTGATCCGCTGACTAGCCCAGTCAATGGTGAGTTTATTGAGTGGTACGATAGCTGTCTCGCACTTCAACGATGTAAGGAGCGTTTGTCTGCCCACTGGCAGATAATGAAAATGTAATTACGAAGTAGCTGGCACCCGGAACAGGTTGTCAGCTCTTTGAAAAATTGTTGTTTCTTGATTTGAGCCTCTTGAAAAAGCATGCATCAAGAGGTACTGAACATAATCCCGTCTTTCATTGTTCCGGGTTAGTGCCTTACTCCTGAAAGCTTGTCACTCAGTTTAGTACTCCCTCAAGGGGGTACTAAACTGAGTTCCGGCTTACTTCCCGTTGACCGGGGTTAGGATGAAAAATATCGACCAATGCGGTCCACAAATTTAGAGGGCATTTCAAAGATCTTTATTACTAAGTCCTGTGGTGCATTTCCTTTGGCTTCTTTCATCCTAAAGTCGGAATGAAACTTTTGTCCACATGAAGGACAAGCCATGAGCATACCACCTACTTTCGTGGGAAATCGTAGCATTTGCCCACACTTAGGGCACTTCCTTTCAATATGCTCGCTCATTGTCAATCCTTAGGCATTCTTTGTGAAATCTGCTTTTTTTCCGTTCGCAGGAGTCAGATATTGCAGTATAAACACTTTCACACTTTAAAACGACCAACTATTGCGCTCAATTCCGCAGAGCGGGCCTGGAGCTTCGCAGCACTGTCTTTAACCTCGATACTACTTTGGGATATTCTTCTGGCCGCCGAGGAAACCTGGGAAATATCCTGCGTAATGTTAGCCGCGACAGTTGAACTTTGGCTCACATTTTCATTTACTTCCTGAATCCCCTCGCTGGCCTGGGAGATGTTATTGGCAATTTCTCTGGTTGCAGCTGATTGTTCTTCAACCGCGGTTGCTATGGTAGCAACAATCTCATTCACGCCGCCAATAACTGAAGATATTTGACTAATTTCTTCTCTGGTTGTTTTGCTCGTGCCCTGCACATCGTCAATCAGCGTTTTTATACTCAGTGTAGCTGCCGCAGTCTGCCTGGCCAGTTCTTTTATTTCATTCGCCACCACTGCAAATCCCTTACCTGCCTCACCTGCCCGGGCAGCCTCTATTGTTGCGTTCAGGGCCAAGAGGTTCGTTTGATCAGAAATCTCAGTAATGGTTTCAGTGACCTTGCCTATCTTGTCGGCAGCCAGCCCTAGTTCGGCCATTTTCTCAGATGCGCTGTGGGCCTGTTCTACCGCATCAGTGGAAACGCTTCTGGCTCTTTCTGCATTCTCGGCGATTTCATTTATGGTCGCCGTCATTTCTTCTGCGGCTGATGCAACCATATTGGTATTTGTCGATGATTGTTCCATTGCCGCAGCAACATTATTGAGATTTGCACTCATTTCTTCTGATGAAGTGGCAACATTGTTTGCCCGTTGCGAAGTGTCATCAGAGCTTGAAAGTAAATCCTCAGAGATAGTAGCAAGCTCAGTCGAACTCGTTCCCACACTTACGGAACTTTCAGCAATTTGCTTGATTATCCCCTGTAGCTTTGCCAGGAAACTGTTAAATAATTTTGCCAATTCACCAAGCTCGTCCCTGGATCGAATGTCGAGACGTTTGGTCAGGTCACCCTCTCCCTCGGCCACATCCCGGAAGTTATTGATGAGTTGTTTGAATCCAGAGGTAATACCGAAGACGATGATGATATTCAGAACTATAATTATCGCAAAAATTAGTCCTGCAATTATCAACATATGGGTGGCTTTGCTGCGAGTCAGTTCTCGCATTTTGCCATCTAATGCCGCTTTGGTCTGTTCGATATTGTCGATATACACCCCCGTACCAATCCACATATCAAGCCCTGGAATCATCTCCGCATAACTCAGTTTCGGAGTATCACCGCTGCCTGGTTTTGGCCATATATAGGAGACAAAACCGCCTCCGGCCTTCGCCTGTTTATCCAATTCCTGGATGACGTAGACACCATTTTTGTCTTTCAGTTGGCCCAGGTCTTTTCCCTGGTTTTCTCTATTAACAGGAAAGGCCACATTGGTGGTGTTTTGGTAAACAAAGAAATATCCGGAACTATCCTCTTCGAAACGGATCGGGTCAACCATCGAGCGGATCAACTCAATCTTTTCAGCCTGATCGGTATATGCTGCTTTTTCTATCGCCTTACCTATGGCCAAAGCCATAGCATGACTTGATACCTTGACCTTGGCTTTCTGGTCCTCGACCATCACTCTGCCGGTTTCTTCAAGTCCTAAATCGCGAACCTGACCTGAAATATTGAGGGCAAAAAATGACATGACAGCAAAAAGGATGACAATGCCGACCAGTATTAACAACATCCGCAATTTAATACTCAGGCTATTCAACATAATATTCCTTTATGGAGAGGCGTTGAGTTGATCCTCAAGAGATTAAAAAACGTAGATAAAGTCACAAAGAAAGGTCGTTGTTTTGTGACGTTATCAGGTCACAACCATATTGCCATTTGTTTTATAGTTTTAATATATCACGACGTGGGTGCGCTTATCAAATCGCATTTGTAATTTACTTATTATGATAGAGGTAAATTACTTACTGGGATGTCGCAGAATTTTGCATGGAACGCTCCATTGTCGGGTGCAGGGAATACAACTTGAAAAAACAGCTTCCCTAAAAGGCAGGTGTTCATTGTCACAGCTCCAACAAGTAACAGGTTCATTTGCAGGGAAGGTTGTGCCGGGAGCATCATCAATAATTTTTTGAAACTTGAAAAAAAACGTTTGTTATGGTCAACTTTCGACCTCATTGCCATCGCGCTCCTGTTCCTGGCTGATGCACTAAGATTCCTACATGTTTACAATAATTGAGAAAGGATTAGACATGGTTACTCTGCAGCTCGATACTATTCGTCAGATTGCTGATTCACCGATAATTTTCAAACGTGGTGAGTTCTTACAGAAAAATGGTGCCTTTAGTCGTGTCCGCGAGCAATGTGGTAATGGTCGGTATGTATACGAAGTGGACGGCAATTATGGTAATTACCGAACGGAAGTCAGTTTGAACGGTGCTGTCACAAGTCAGTGTGATTGTCCCTATCCGGGGCCTGGCTGCAAGCATATTGTCGCCATCTTGCTGGAGTTGTTCGATTTGCAGGGAGATACCAAAGATTCTTCGGTTGAAAGTGACGAGGCGCAGGCAGAATATCTCTCCTGCGAGGAGATTAAACAGCAGGCGCTGGAAGATCGTCACAAACGGGCAAAACAAGAAGTATTTAAAGTCATTCAGGGAGACATGCTGAAAGGTGATCACCTGGTAACCACTGTAAAGGGACGGCAGTATCAGGTTACTCTGCATAATCCCGCTACGGGGGCTGGTCATTGCTCCTGCCCTGATTTTTATTCCAATAAGTTGCAAACCTGTAAGCATTTGATTTTTCTCAGCACCTATTTAAAGGAACAAAAGGGGTTCACCAAACGTCTTGGACAGGAAACCTTTCCGTATATCGATATTTTTTGGGAGAGTGCAGTGGGGAAGCCAAAGCTCTTTCATGAACGGGATAAGAGCGATAATGGCGAGGAACTTACCGCTTTGTTAATGGAAATCTTTGATGAGCAAAATCTCTTTCGTAAAGAAAATATTGCCGATTTTATTCCGTATCTGCAAAAGCTGGAGCACTACAAACAAGTTCGTATTCAGGATACTGTCCTGCAGAAACTGTCCAGTGCCGCAACAGACAGTGAGTTATCCCATGCCGCTGCCAGACCTTTATCAGACATTTCCAGGTATCTCAAAGTGGTTCCCTACGCTTATCAGGAAGAGGGGATAAAATTTGGACTTTATAAAAAGGCCGTTTTGATCGGTGATGAGATGGGCCTTGGCAAAACCCTACAGGCTATTGGTCTGGCGGTTTTCAAGAAAGATATCTTTGGTTTTCGTAAGGTCCTGGTCGTAACCATGAGTTCACTAAAGCAGCAGTGGCAGCGGGAAATTGAACGTTTTAGCGACGAGAAAGCCTGTGTAATTGCCGGGAATGCGCAAAAGCGCAAAGAACAGTATCGCACGGATACCAGCCTGTTTAAGATCACCAATTATGAGGCAGTTCTCCGGGATGTGACGATCATTGCCCGTCTGAAACCGGATCTGATTATCTTGGATGAGGCGCAGCGGATTAAAAACTTCGAGACAAAAACGGCTGAGGCGGTAAAGAGCCTGCCGAGGCAGCATGCGATTGTGCTGACGGGTACACCTTTAGAGAACAAGCTTGAAGATGTCTATTCTCTTGTGCAGTTTCTCGACCCGGAACGGCTTAGTCCTCTCTGGCAATTTGCGGCGGATCACTTTTTGCTCAGTCGTCGTAAAAAAGGTGATATCCTTGGTTATACCAATCTGCATACCCTGCATGAAAAACTCAAACCACTGGTCATTCGCCGACGCAAAGAAGAGGTGCTGGACGAGTTGCCCGAGCTGATTGTTAACGACTATTTTATCGATTTGCATAAAGAGCAGGCGGAAATTCATGCGGGATATTCCCAGTCGCTTCTGCCTTTGCTGAATAAAAAATTTCTCACGCCGATGGATCTGCGTCGAATCATGACCCTGCTCCTTAAAATGCGGCAGACCTGTGATTCTACTTATTTGATAGATCGACAAACCAATATTTCACCCAAGCTCGATGAACTGGCCAATATTCTCGACGAACTCATCAAACAAAATGGACGAAAGGTGGTGATTTTTAGCGAATGGACAACCATGACGATGCTCATCGGCAAACATCTTTCCAGGGAAGGGATTCCTTTTGTTGAACTGTCTGGAAAGATTCCGGTCGTCAAACGGCAGGCTCTGATTGATGAATTTAACACGAATCCGCAGTGTAAGGTGTTTCTGTCCACCGATGCAGGCGGGACAGGGCTCAATCTCCAGGCTGCAGATTGTGTGGTGAACTTTGAGCTGCCCTGGAATCCAGCCAAGGTTAATCAGCGTATCGGCAGGGTTAATCGGATTGGGCAAAAAAGCAAATGCATCAATGTTATCAATTTGATAGCAAAGATGAGCATTGAAGAGCGGATTATGGCCGGGATCAAACTGAAGGGAGATCTTTTTGATGGTGTCTTTGATGGTGGCAAGGACGAGGTGATGCTTTCCCGTGAAAAACGACAGGAAATGGTCAACCAGTTGCGTGAGATGATGGGAGAAGGCGTCGAGTTGATGCCTGTGGAAGTCATACCTGCCGAGGAACTTGCGGAAGATACACCGCATTTTCTGAATCCCGAGGTTTTGGAGAAAGAAGTTGATTTTGCAGCGGAAGAAAACATTGAAACAAGTGATGAGTTGCTGCAGGATGATAGCTGGGAGGAACCCGCTGACCCGTCCGCAGAGCAGTCTTCAGAACAGATGGAAGAGGTCTTGAATCAGGGGATGGGCTTTATCAGTGGGCTGCTGGAGATGGCCACAGGCAAAAAGCTGGGTGTTGCCGAAGGCCGTGAAAAAATGGTGACCCTTGATAAAGCCACCGGAGAGGTGACGCTTAAATTTACCCTGCCTGGTTTTTCCCAGATGAAGAAATCTTAACCCAGATACAATGGTTTAGCAGGTTAACAATCGGGAAAATGGCAAATTACACGGACGCCACCGTCCTTATCGGTTTGACTGCTTTAAAGGCCTGAATGTTTTCCACTGTCTGCTCGATAAGTCGCTGTCTGGCCCTCGTGCTTGCCCAGGCGATATGCGGAGTGATGATCAGATTGGGGAGTTTTGCCTCAAGGAGTGGATTGGATTCTTTGGGTGGTTCGACGGTGAGGACATCGACGGCGGCACCGGCAATTTTTTTTGTCTGCAGCGCCGTCACCAGTGCTGCTTCGTTGACGATGCCACCACGGGCACAGTTAATAAGAAAGGCTGTTGGTTTCATCAGGCTCAAGGCTTGGGTGTCGATTAAATTTCTGGTCTGGTCGGTAAGCGGGCAATGCAGGGTCAGGACATCGACTTCGCCAAGCATCTCTTCTAAAAGGGGCCGGTCATCGGCCGGGCCGCCTGGTCTTCGGGCAATGACCACCTTCATTCCGAAAGCCCTGGCTATTTCGGCAATACCTCGGCCAAGGGTTCCGTAACCGACGATTCCCAGAGTTTGGCCTTTCAGCTCAACTATGGGGTAATCGAGAAAACAGAATTGGCTGGCGGTCTGCCAACGTCCGGCCTGAACCGCGGCATGGTAGGAGAGCAGGTTGGTATGCAGGGCGAGCATGAGTGAGAAAACGTGTTGGACCACAGAATCGGTTCCATAGGATTGGCAGTTGCAGACGGTCACTCCAAGCTCGGATGCTCCGTGCAGGTCAACGATATCGGTGCCGGTGGCCACAACGCAGATCAACCGGACCGAAGGGGCCGCGGTAAGATGTTGCTGCGAAATTTTCACCTTATTGAGGATGATAAGATTCGCTCCTTTAATCCTCTCCTCAACCTCCTCCGGGTGCGTGGTACGAAACAGCTGTAAGGAACTGCATTCCTCTTTGAGAGTATTGATGGAAATATCCTCAAATCCTTCGGTATCAAGAAAAACTGCTTTCATTGTGTCTTCTCCTGTAGTTGGCTGATGTAGCCTTGCTCACCATTAATCAGCCTGTTCTGCAGAGAGTTTGCAGGGCTTTCTGGAAGATAATGAGCGTCTTTTGGTTGTGATATGCACTGTCTCCTTGAATTTATAATATTTTTTCTATATTATTAGTAGAATTTATTAAATAAGATATGTGAACAGCGAGTAATTATTCAATTCTCAAGACAAGGAGACAGACTGCTTGAGCGATGTAGCCGCAAAACGAAAGCTATTGAGTACGGTTCGCGTAACTTTGTTACTGTTGGCTGTGGTCTTTCTCCTTTGCCTAAACGGCTGCTCCAGTAAGAGCACAGTTGTTTATAATCCCCAGGAAAAATTGTGTGATCCACTACCGCAAATAGACTCCCATGAAGATATAGCTGAGGCCCTAAGGGAGTATTTCACGAGCTGGCAGGGCACCCGGTACAGATATGGCGGGCTCTCCCACAACGGCGTGGATTGTTCCGGCTTTGTCTTACGTACCTACCAGGACCTGTTTGGACTGGATTTACCCAGGACTGTTCGGGAGCAGGTGACAAAGGGTGTAAAGGTTCCGAAATCATGTTTGCAGGCCGGGGACCTTGTTTTTTTTAAGACGGGACGTTTCCAAAAACATGTCGGTATCTATTTGGAGAACGGTTATTTTATCCACGCCTCCCAGTCAAAGGGAGTCATCGTTTCACATCTAAACAATGTCTACTGGCAAAAGAAATATTGGCAGGCCCATCGATTACAGCCTGAAAAAAATCTGGAAAAATTGTCTCAGCAGATAGCACAGCAGACTGTTTCGAAAGATGCCTAGGAGTTTGCCGCAGTTTACCTCACAAGATCATTCAAGTGTCTCATGTCAGCGTCATTTATTTTCGCTGAACTTTTTCCTCTCAGAAGAATCTTTCGAAAATAGACTTTTCCTTGCTAAGATGCTAAATAGGCTTGATAAGGGAAGGTTCTTTTCTGTGTAGGAACGCTCATTCCTGAAATTTACTCACTCAATTAAAAGAAGAATATGGAACGATTACTCATTATTGCGGCCGCTGCATTGAGCGGAACCGGTCTTTATTATTGGTTTTCCTGGGTGGTTCGCAAGGAATGGATGCAAGAGTTTATTCGATCCCATCTGTGGCTAATGCATCCCAATGCCATCTGTTATTGGCGATCGGCAATGGCACTGCTTGCCTATGTTCTTTATTTCTTTACCGGCTATCAAGCCCTGGCCATAATGATTTTTACCTTCGCCGCAATACTCGATGGCGTCGATGGAATAGTCGCCAGGAATTGTAATATGGTCTCAGAGTGGGGTGAGTGGTTGGATCCCCTGTGCGATAAGCTGACCTACCTGCCTCCCCTGATTGGTTTTGCCTATGCAGGAATTATCTCGACGGAACTTGTCTGGATCTTGGTGGCGGTTGAGCTCTTTGGACAATTTTTTGCCAGGAAAATTCTTTCTCTGCTGAGCTTTTCAGTGGCCGCGAACAACTTTGGGAAGATCAAGGCGATTATTTGCTTTGCCCTTGTTATCTTTTGCGCCCTGCTCGACAAAAACCCCAGCGTCATCAATATGGGCGACGAAGTTCTGACCGCCTGTATTGTTCTCTCCGCAGCCTCGCTCATCTTCAAATTCATTCCCAACAGGCTTTATGCCGACATCCTGTCGACGCTCAATTTTATTTGTGGCGTGACAAGCCTCTATATGACATACCATCGGCACTTTGCCTGGGCGATATTCGTTATCATCCTGGGACAACTGTTTGACTTATTTGATGGCCGGATGGCTGAAAAACATGGTGGCACTAAATATGGTCCGTATTTGGACGACATTGCTGATTTCGTCAGTTTTGGGCTGTCTCCCGCCTATATTATAATTAAATCAGGTGGGGAATTTGCCTGGGTTTTCGCTTTGATGTTTTTCAGCGGTGTCGCTTACAGGCTCATCCGGTTTGTCATGGTGGATAAAAAACGAACAGATCTTCCCGATGGTATTTTCAATGGCCTGCCAAGCCCAGCAGGTGCTTTGATTGTGCTTGGAGCAGCACTCG